>NZ_CP059060.1:0-301941 GCF_014217875.1 Synechococcus sp. LTW-R | reverse complement strand
CGGCTGCGCCTCCTTAACGCCTCCAATGCCCGCTTCTGGCGATTAGCGCTAGAAGGTCACACCATGCATCTGATCGCCACCGATGGTGGTGCCCTCGAACAACCGGTGCCGCTGCAGGAGTTATTGCTAGTGCCTGGTGAACGTACCGATGTGTTGGTACAGGTGGCTCCCGAGGGCGGTCGGTTTCGCTTGCACAACCTCCCCTACAGGCGTCTAGGCCGACCAGGGATGGGGATGCACAGGCCGGTGACTGACCAGCACCAAGCTGACGTCGTCGCAACTGTCAGCACCAACGGTGCTGTAACGCCGCAGCCCTTACCCCAGCGTCTCTTACGAGTGGAGGAGCTCTCGAGCCCGGTACGTACCCGCAGATTTGTGATGAATCACGGAATGGTGCCAAGCATGGGCATGGCCTTTCTGATCAACGGAGAGAGATACAGCCATGCTCGTATCGACACTCGCGTTCGATTGGGAGAAACAGAAGACTGGGAGCTGGTGAACACAGGCGTGATGGATCACCCCTTCCATCTGCATGTGAATCCGATGCAGGTGATCAGTCGTAATGGCAGGCCTGAGCCATACAGGGCCTGGCGCGATGTAGTGCTCGTTCGATCTGGAGAAACTGTACGAGTGCGCACCCGCTTCAACGACTTTGCAGGAAAAAGTGTTTATCACTGCCACGTTTTTGATCACGAAGATCTCGGCATGATGGGAAATATTTTGATTGAAGCCTGAACACTTTGATACTCGTACAACTGATCAAGCCCCGCCACAGGGCTCCCAGCTTTTCAACATCATTTTGATCTCAGCCTCCAGCGCCTTCAATTCATCCACGCGCTCATGAATCTCGCTTAGTTTTTCGCGCATCGTGGCCTTGAGATCACTGCAGGTACAGATTCCAGATCGCTGTGCCTGAATTACTTGTTTCACCAAATCAAGAGGCAAGTCCATGGCCCGCAAACGAAGGATTAGACCAAGATCGGCAAAGACAGACTCGTCAAACAATCTATATCTGGAATCGGTTCGTGATACTGGTACCAATAAACCTTCATCACAATAAAAACGAATCGTTTTCACCGAAATGTTGCTTCTTGCAGAGACGGCTCCAATCTTGAGTAGATCGCCAGGCGCTTTGAGCATGAAGGGTTGACTCTCCCCCTACTGGAGACTCAACAATAGCGACGTGATTGATCTTTCCATGCGTCGGATCGCTTTTGCTCTGGCCGCCATCTCGGCACTGCCCCCTCAAGTCGCATTGGCCCAAATGGATCATCACCATGGCCATCACGGCCATGGAATGCATCACCCAGCACCTGCAAAAACGAAAGAGGCTGCACCCGACCATTCCGGCAACCATCAGCACCATGCCCATGGCATGGGCCCCGCAGGCAGCACTTACGACCTGCGCTTCATCGACGGAATGGTGGAGCACCACACGGGTGCATTGCGGATGAGTGAATACGTCTTCAACATCGGCGCCCCTGGAGTGGGGGCGTTGGCAAACAGCATCTGGAACGAGCAGGCCCGTGAGATCAAGGCGATGCGCCAATGGCGCAAAGCCTGGTATCCGGATGCACCGGTTTATCCCGTGGCATTGCGCCCTAACGGGGACCCCAATTCCATGGCAGATCTGGTGCGCATGAGTCCTGATGTGATTGCCGCGATGCGCATGTCGGGAACGAAGCCAACGCGCGACAACAGGGTGCAGTGGTTCTTAGAGGGAATGATTGAGCACCATGGAGGCGCCCTTCAGATGGCCCATGAGGCTCGGCAAAACTCCACCAACCCCACCGTCCTTCGCCTGGCGCGCGAGATCATCGTCGCCCAGCGCAAAGAGATCATCGAACTCCGCAAGATGCTGCAAAGCGGAGGACTGAATAAACCTGCTTACTACAAATTTGACGACCTCTTTGCCCTATGAGAGCCAACGTCTTCAATGCCTCCATCAAAAGGATGATCGGTTGGGGCTCAATCCCGTATGCCGTCATTGCTGCCTTTGCTGTGTACCCGGTGGCAAGCCATGGTCACGGCAAAGGCATCTACCAATCCAAAGCTGAAGCAGAGCAACGTGCCGTTGAGCTTGGTTGCAAGTCGGTGCATCAGAACAACGGGAAGTGGATGCCCTGCGTGGATGAGCGTGAACTCCACCGCCAACTGCGCAAGCAATGAGCCAACGACAACTTTCAAGGCGAGCACGCAAGGTTCATCGTTGGCTGGTTCCAATAGCCGCTCTGCCTTTGCTGATCACCGCCGGCACGGGATCTCTCTACAGCTTGCTCTTAGAGCAAGGCATTGATGCCTTTTGGCTGCTCAAGATCCACACCGGAAATTTCGGTGTTCTGAACCTTCAGCCCGTCTATCCAATGCTCTTGGGTGGGCTCACCGTCATCGTGACCATCTCAGGTGCGGCAATGCTCTTGAAGCCATCGCGATGACACCTCGTTCTCTGTAGCGGTCTCCCTGAAACCGCTCAGTAGCGCGCAAAGACGGAGGTTGTTCCGTCATGGGCAATAGCGAGCACCTCGAAACGTTCAGCCTCAACGCCTGCCACTTCCATCCCAGGGGAACCCATTGGCATCCCTGGAACTGCCAGGCCACGGATATTGGGCCGTTCCGACAAAACACGGTGGATCGCAGAAGCAGGCACATGCCCTTCGATCACGTATCCCTCCACCACAGCGGTGTGACAAGAAGCCTGTTGCGGACTGACACCACGCGCCTTCTTCACGGCATCCATGTCCTCGGTGACATGGTCCTCAATGCGATATCCCGCTGAAGCGATGTGGGATACCCATGACGTACAGCAACCGCAACTCGCCGATCGATACACCGTTATCTGTGGCCAGGTCGCACCACTGGTGACGGGCATCGCGGCATCATCTCCCACATCACCGTGCGCTTGAACCGGCTGAATCGCCGAAAGCAGCGAGACGACCACGAAGGCTCCAACCAAGCTCTGTCGCAAGGCAGCTGAACACAGGTGCCCAAAACGCGAAGCCTTCATGGATTTCTTTAGGAGACAAATGAGATCAAGCTCCGCATTATCGCGAGTTGAGCTTTGTCCAGACCAGTTCCAGGCTCTTGCTGGCATCGATGCGCAGACATCACGAATCGTGCTGGAGACAGCCCTTGAGCCCATCAGTCCCCTTATTTGGTGCTTATCCAGTTAGCGCTTGAAAACACAGCAGCCGAAAAAAATCAGACGGCCATGACCGCGCCTTCGTTCGCTTTGGCATAGGCCTTGGCAGTCCCACTTGGCTGGAACCGGGCGTAGTTCCGATCGTGAACGTCAACGGTATGACCGCACATCTCACTGATCTGGATGCGATCAAAGCCAGCGGCATAGCTCTCCTTCACGAAGCGATGGCGGAAGGAGTAGGCCGTACAGGTCTCGCCTAAGAGCGCGCCTTCTGCCACTAGCTGTTTCCACACAGGCCGCCGACTCAGATACGTCTTCAGCCGATCAGCAGCGACCGACTCGACAGGCTCTCCTTTCTTGTCAGTCATGGGTTTGCCAAGTCCAGTCGGGCCAAGGGACGGGAGTTTCTCGCCGAGCTGGAAGCGACCCAAGAGGTTCCAGTCCAGTGGGGTCCCGTCCAAATCACGAACGAAGAGAGGAGCGAGTCGCCTTTCCTTCGTCCTTTTGCCGTGGATGCCCCCTTTGGATTTGCGGTACATCGACCACAGCTCAGGTCCCTCTGGTCCCTGCTTGACCGTCAACCAATTCAGGTCCTCTGGCCGCAGCCCGTAGACGGCAGCCAACTGAATGGCGAACTTCCAGCGCTTTGCTGCCTCCACATCGCGCAAGCTGTGACCACTGTTCCCGGTGACCTCGGTCTGGATTGAATCGAGCAACCTGAGAATCTGAGCGTCAGAGAGGGGATAGCCGGTCTTCTTGTCGGGAGCCTTGATCGTGAGGGGAGTGCCGGGGAGATAGCGCGGCTTGAGCGCTCCTCTCTTGACCGCCCATTCCAGGAAGTAACGAAGCGAGCGCTGCTGACGCTTGAGCGCCTGAGAGGTTCCACTCCACTGAGCGAGAGCCGCCTCACACAACCTCTCGCCATCAGGGGGCGGGTTCTTGCTCGCGAGCAGACGAAGCGCGTTGTTGATTGACGGGCGGTGGTCCTTGTCGAATGTCGCGTCAGAGGTGTTCGGCTTTGTCCTTCGCCATGTCTCGACCAGCTCTTGCAGGTCAATGTCTTGCTCGCTGCTAGCCGTGTTGGTGAGGTTTGCTGCCTCAGCCAAGGAAGCGGCTCCAGCGGCGAAGCGCTTAAAGATCTCTTGAATACGGGGGAGAGCTCGATCGGCGCCCTCTTGGTTCCACTTGAGGTCCAGGGTCAAGCCCTTCTCTCCTCGAACGTCCAGGCGGATGCGACCGGATGACTCGCGGACATACCAGCCAGCTCCGCACGTCCGTTTGATTGCCCTACGGAACGCGGCCTCGAAATCAGATTCAGACATGAATGGGCGTGACTCAGCCTCCGCGCTCCCCATTCGCGGTTTTTCGCAAAAAGGGCCACTGGGTCGGAAGCGTACCGGATTTTGCGAAAAATTTGCGAAGACTGCCCGGAACGCCTTGGAATCTGCTGGAGTCTCTTCTCTCTTATCCCTTGCCATCACTGCAGTCTGGGACAGGGTTTTACTGGAGTCTCAGACCTTCACGCTGTCGCTTTGGGAGCACTAGGTCGCAGGTTCGAATCCTGTCGCCCCGATTGATTTCTCAGCTATTACGCCTTTTTAGCGTGGGCAAACGCCCTAAAAAGCAAGCAGTTGGATCGGCAACAACACCTCATGCGCCGTTGAACACTTCAAGGGCCGTGGACACACTGAACTAGTGCGTCCCACGAATCTGGTCGGTCCTTACCGCCAGGCTCGTCCTAGTGGATGCGCCACCCCGTTGCACTGACGGCGGCACCAAGGCCACAACCACCAAGGACACGGTTCCGGCGGATGCCTAAGCCTGATTCCTACCGTCCAAGGGCGATAATCACACAGTTGCAACCGCTCGATGGCCTCTAAGTTTTTCCACGTACACCATGAATTCCGAGCAGGAAAAGCTCATTCATGGTGGGAGAAAGCACAAGCGGCTATGGCTCCCGGCGGTGGCTGGGACGCTGCCGTAGCAATGAACTTGGAGGCCGGCTTCTATAACCACTCCTTCTGTCCAGTTGGCCCCGAGGGGCCTGCCTTTTGTATCTGGGAAGTAAGGGACGGCATTTCTGCTGAAGAATTTCAAGAGTTTATTGATGGACCAAATGGCGTGAACTTTGGGTTGAACGCTTGGATGAACATCTGCCGCGAGATTGACGTGGAGATGGCCGGTCAGACCCCATACCCCAGAAAGTTCTAACCATGAACTTTGCGGGCCTGACGGCCCTTTTTGGCTGCCCCTTGCATTGACGGCAACACCAAGGCCATAACCGCTGAGGACACGGTCCGAGAGAACCCCGTGATCCGAGACGGGGGAGTGCCAAGCTCCCCCACCTCAACACTCCCCGCTACTGAGCAGTGGGTCGGGGAATTGACATGGCTACACAGCACGCCTTGCCTTCTGCATTGCCTCCTCCAACAGCAGCCACTCCGCTGCCGTATGACGCGTCTTCCAACCGTATTCCTCGCATAGCGCGTTGCAGTAGTCCCCAATCCTGAGGATCGTCTCTAGGTCAATGCGGCTAAGCCTTTCCTTAGCGACCACGTTCCGGTCACTCCAATTCACCACCTGAGCGACACGCTCCCGTAGTCCGTTCATCTCTAGCTGCCGATGCCCCCTCTCATTCAGTGAAATGAAGTCATCCAGGTAGCCGTCATCCATCAAATTCTGAAGGCTTGAGCGACTCCGATATCCGAGTTCTCGTGCTGCCGCTGCAATGCTCTCAATGGCCACTATTCGCTAAATCTCAGCGCCTAAACCAGCCTAAGGAATTTTGCGCTGACGCTAGATGAACCGTGCGCCTTCGGATCACCCTCATGCATCAAGGTTAGAAGGACCCATCTCAAACCGTCTTCGCCTACTCAGAACTTTTTAAGTTCTTCGTTTAGGCAAGATTAGTGACACACCAGAGACAATCAAGGCAATTGTTAATAAGCCAAGAATCACTGAGTAGTAGGGCTGCAAGTTAATTGGTCCGAATCGACCGGTATGCAGCTTTAGCAGCCAGAAGGCATCGATTCCTTGGTCAAGCAGGCCGCTGTAGACAGAGCCTGAAAGAGAAGTAACAAGGAGTGGTACCGCTGCCACAGGCACGATCACTCGATGGACACGTCGAAGATTCACTGTTTTCGCAATGCTTGGTGGAGCGAGGCCTCATCAAGGCATGGCATCCATTTCCATTCGTTCATATGGGTGCCTTCGCATCCAAGCTCTTGAGCTCTTTTGGCAGCCTCCGCTTGTGATGGATACATGCCCTTTGGGTGCGACCACAACTGTAAAGGCAGCAAGCTGACTCCGATCCCGATGAGTAGGCGAAGCAAGGCCTTTAAGCGGCTGCAGCCAGAATGCCCATGGTCGATGCAAAAGAGCAAGAAAAAGGCGACGTGAAGGCCACCTCATCCACTGAAAACCCAGTCCCAGACAAGTAAGTCAGGCGATCGCGTCCTGCATTGCAGCGAAGCTTTCAGCGTGCCTGAAGGGGGAACGCTCATCTGAGCCTCTGAGCGGCCTCCCACTCCAGGCACGCTGTCCTGACTATCGGAGGTCTGGCCATAAAAGGCAATGCGCATAAAGCCTGATTGCCGTCTGTTCGAATCAGGTCGATGGTGGGTTCATCGATCTCGGAGGCGTTTTGGACGACACTCCACCTCAGAAGCATCAGTGAGCTAGCTGACTGCAGACCCCTGCTCCACAGTTCTTTCTCATCCACCACGGGCACGTCCTAAATCTCGGTTCTGCCGGGGGACACTCCATCCGCACCCAGTGAGGTGCCCTAAGGAGTAAGAAGGCCCGCCAACTGGAAGCTCGGCCCCAGGCGTCGAGATCAGAAGCTCCATCCATCTCTTTCGTCCATCAAGCAGTGGGTGCATCCCATGCATGAACGACCTAGGTAGGCCGTCTCTTCCACCGGGGAGGGGCGGCCTTCGTCTTCCATGGACCACATCATCAACAGAGCATGAATTCACTAGTAGAGAAGGCGACCTTGTTCGCATTAGAAATTGGAAGAGTTGAAAGCAGAGAGTCTGTAAGTACTGAGCAGAGTTCCCTTGGTGTTGGATCAGTCTTTCTCAGAAGTGCAGACGGATCACTGCTTGCGACTATCTCCACAAGGGCCATAGATGCGTGGGAGGAAGAGCAACGGGCTGCTGAAGAAGAAACGGACCAGAATAAAACAAACTGATCAATGCAAAGTCAGCAGACATTCCTACAGGATACGCTCTCACTTTCCGTCAATTAGAACCCGAGAATAGCTCGTGCTGCGGCAGCAGTTAATGCTCCCGACGAACCATCGAATTGCTGTTTTTTGGATTTCAAGTCTCAACCAAGTTCCAAGCAGGCCAATCCGTAGACCTCATCAATGCTGCCTGAAGGTGGAAAGCCTTTATACATCCGAATAGTCTTTCCAATAGGCGAAAATCCTGACTCTTCGAGTATCTGGTCTGCTTGTTGATTTAGTCCAGGCGAGTCAATCCATATCACACCCTCATGCTTCGCTATTAAGCCGGACAAGAGATGTGATGCGCCCTCAGGAGTATCTGCCATGAGTGGTCCAATTCTCCAGCCCTCTCCTTTGCGTAGAAGACTTGGCCTTATTCGGCCGAAACCATGGCATTTGCCAGCCTGATCGGCCAGCGCGAAGACAGATCCGGCTTTATGTGTTAGCCAAAGATGGAGAAAATGCGGCCTAGGACTAGGCTCGCGATGAACGTCATACATTTGCACCTCAGCTTCCGAGATCCCACTGCCCGGAACCAGATTGAAGCCCTTAAGGCTCGTTCTTGGTTTCCTGGTTGAACCATCGCTAATCAGCTGCCATCTAGTCGTAGTGGAGGACGGCTGAAATCCGTGCCTCTGGTAGACAGCTCTCATGCTTTCAGCTGCCTCCAGGCCAATACACGGAAGACCAGACAAATGATCAATTGCTTTATTCCATAGTGCCCTCCCATAACCCTGCCCCCGCCACTTCTCTGCAACAAGGTAGAGACCAACAAAGCCGTACTCTTCGTTGTACCTAATTGCTGAGATACAGCCTACAGGGCTACTCCCAATCCATCCCATCCACATTCCCTGTCTGTCTGTATTCCTGTAGATCTCAAAATCACCCCTGCCAGGAGCAAATCCTTCGTTGCGGGCCCATCCGATTATTATTGGTATATCGGATCTTTGCAAGGCTTTGATCCGCAAGAATGACTCCATGCACAGACTCCGTGGGTGAAATTAATTGCCGCAACCTGAGTGACCCGGCAACGGGTTGTGCGCACAAAAGTGAGCATCGCGTCAGCACAAGAATCAAGTCAGCCTTTGCAATCCCTCGGATTTCCGAGGTTTGACCACCTTCACAGTAAGCAGACGGTCAAGAAAAGACCGCCGTGACTCAACTCCGCTGTTTCCTCGTGCTCAACTGCTGCCGCACTTCTCGTTGATAACTACTATTGAGCCAAAGAGGTCTTTGGTTCTCTGTAGCTGCCGTTGCAGTGGACAACAATCTCATCTAGCAGGTATTTGGGGTTTTCCTCGATATGAGCTTTTATACAGTGGTTGAAGTACTTAGCCTCTTCCTCAATAGCGGACATCTTTTGATTGACCTGAATGGCATTCACCATTCCGATTGCAAGAAAAATGGTGCCAGCTGTCGCTAGCACAGGGTAAAGATGGGCGTTGATGAGATCACGTGCGTTGCTCATGGCTTCTTGGGAGGCTTGATCTTTTTCTAGCCAGCTTCGGGAGATCGAACAATCTGCTTCTGCAGGTAGGTCGTTCATGAAAAAACCGCGGTGGCTTCTCCGCGGTTTGGGGTTCCTACCCGGGCGTCTTCCTCCCGAATAGGGGCATGGTGCCGAGGCTGGCAGACAAAGCAATCAGTACTACTGCTCATATTTCAAGGCACAACAAGCATCCCGGCATAGATGGGGGAGGGGGCCGGGACACCGTTGCGGGAGTGAACACGACCTCCCTGAGTGAGTGCGACGGACACAGATGTCGCGCTCGATGTCGTTATCGCTCTATCCAGCGTGGGCGGCTATGGGCATTACCACGCTTGGTTCTGTTGACAAAAACGATCCCACTGGGATCACATAAAAAAGCTGGGGTGCCACCCCCAGCCTGAAGTCCCCAAGTCATGTCTCGAACGCACCAAGTGAAGCTGCACCGGTAGCCGTTGCCATCGGTACCTCTACTCACCCTGGGTAGGGAAAGTCCTGCTGTGCCCTAGTGGGGGTTAGGTAGGGAAAGTCCCAATCCCATAGAGCCAGGCCGGTCGACCTCCCGTAGAGGCAGCTTTGACCTTGCTCATGAGCTGTTGAGAGCTCAGTTCTCGGCAGCAACGCCGGGCAACCTCGGCATTGCAACCCAGTTCTGCCGATATCTCACAAGCACTGAGCCAGGTATCTGCTGTGGAAAGAAGCTGAAGGATCTTGTCCTTGAGCTCTCGCCTCTTTTGAGGAAGCAGATCGTTGGGGTCAGCCACGCTCCGTAGAACCCAGCTGAAATCCTCTTGAGAACCCTGAAGGTTCCAATCCGTGCCGAGCTGGCAATTGCGTTTGCCAAGGCAATACAGAACAAAGTGATCTGGAAAATCAGGTTTAGGCGACCTGGCCAGAGCCCAGACGTCGCTTACGGCAGCAGTGAGGGTTCCTGCTCCCAATACGTCATCGGTGGAGATTGGCTTTGTGGTTTGACCATCTGTTTTGCGAAGGTGAGACGCGATGACAGCCATGAAGTTCATCTCCCCAGCCAATTGGTTCAGCCCATAGAGAGGGGCCGCAAACTCCGGAGCGTTCATCCGCACGCCATGAGCACCGTTGCCCACAAGGGTCGTAACGCTGTCTGCAAGGACGGCTTTGTAGCCCGCGTCTGAAACCAAGCGGCGAAGCTTGGTTAATTCCAGGCCATTCCACAAGACTTCGTCTGGGAACAAGAAGTCGAATTCAGCGTCGATGCCCATGGCATCAAGCTTGTCGAGGGCATTAGTTCTGCTCTCATCACCTTGAACAACCAGAACCTTGCTTTTGGTCGTAGGGAGCTGGCCCATGAAATGGTCTCCCCTGGCGATGGCCGTAGCCATGGCATAGAGCAGTGATGTCTTGCCAGAGCCCTTGTCCGCGGCCAGCAGAACGCAGGCACCACGTGCGCCGATCTCCTCGACAATCCATTCAGTAGGTCGCCTACTGGCTTTGAGTTCACTGAAGGAATGGACTTTCCCTACTCCGGTGCCACTAGGGGCGAAGTCGGGTTGGGTGAGGGGATTCGAGGATGTGCGTCGCTGGCGTTGTATGTGTTGTTCGTAGACAGGTTGCTCCTGTTCATTCTCGAACTGCATCAGGAAACCCCCCTGGCGAATTGAACCCACCTGAGGGACGCCAGTGGATTCGATAAATGAAAGGCCTCAGCTACTCGCAAGTAGCTATCTGCACTCCAACCCTCACGGTTGCTTGTACGAGGAGAGCAATGCAGCACGAATTAGGCGGGCTTAGTCTGGGGTTATGAGTTGGACCCCAGCCGCCCTCGAAGGCGGCTTTTTTCATGCTGATTGCTCCGCAAGCTCAAGGGTGCGGTGATCACGAGCAGTGAGCTCGGTGATGACCTGATCGCACCGCTCTAGGTGGTACTGGACAGCTGACTTGGGGTTTGGGAACTTGCGGCGGAAGTGGACGCCAGGCTTCAGGAGGCCGGCCGTACGCCAACGAAGAAGTGTGCGTTCGCTCAGGCCAAGGTGATCAGCGGCAGCGCGCTGCGAGACCCATGCGGGTAACGGGTTTGGCATTACTGGGGGTTAACGAATGCCCATCCCCTTGAGGGCCGCCACCACTTCATTACCGAAGAAGCCTTTCACGCTCTCGAGGAGAAGCGTGTAGTCGCCTTCACTATCGCGATTGATGCTGTTGTAGAGATTCCTGGCAACAGAAATGTTTTTCGCAGCCTCAGGACTGCGAAATTTCTTTCCGAGGGAGCGGTGATTGCGTGGGGGCCTGGCCATCAAAAGGATGAACGTGAACACCACCGCTCAAGGAGCCCTGACCCTCGTTCTCGCAGTTGGTGAACCTGCGGCCCAGTGACTTACGTCATCGACAGCGTGGCCTTGCGGGCACCTGCCGTATCAGTGCCCGGCAATCTATTGACCAAATCCTGACCTGCAAGGTCTAGGCACGACTTCGGGCTTTTTTGAATGCGCTAGCAGCCCCACTTTCAGTCGCCCAGGGGTAGCTGCGGCAGTGCGTTTCGAGGCTGTGCCCCATCGCTAAAGCCATTGCGCCGGAATCGATCCCGAGCTGATGCCCCCGCACACTGAAGCTGTGCCGAAAGCTGTAAACGCTTACTCGCTCACCATTGGCTTCGACGGCCCCGCGCAGCTGAATCCACCCGGCCCGGCGCCCCAGGTAGGTCTTGATTGCTTCGGCTACTCCGTTGGTTGATGACAGTGGCGGCAGATTGATTTCACCGGCTTTCCACCGCTGCATCAGATCCCATTGCTGCACTTCGCCGTCATCGCCTTTCAGCGGGAGCGGCTCTAAACGGCGAGGTCTCGTGACACCGCCTCCAGCTCGCTTCTCGTAACTGCACCACCAAAACGCCTCACCGGTCTTGCGGTCGGTTTTCACGCTGAGGTGGAGCAACTCAATCGGGCGGAGTCCCAGCTCAGCGAGCAGACGAATGGCATCAGACCAGCGACGCCCCGGTCCGTCATCAGGGAACGAAGTCAGCAAATCGAGGATCTGCTGATCAGAGAGCGGGTCGCTCTTATGGCTCGTGGCATCAGGCGGCTTACGCCCGATGTGGTCTTTGAGGTCGATAGGGGGCTGCCAGATCTCGGGGAACTGCTGTCTTGCGACGCAGTAGCGAAGGAACTGGCAGAGGTTTCGCGCCCGCTCCTGCCTGGTGCGGCTACCGGAGGCCCAGGAGCGAATGCAGCGATCAATCAGCTCCGCAGGGCTTGTGGGCTGATCCTTCCCCGTAAGGAGCGCCACTGCATCGCCCAGAACCGGGACGTACTTGCTGTCCCAGGTGGCTGGCTTGATGACCGTTCCATGGTGGAGCTTCTGATCCTTGAAGCGCTCTACAGCCCCACTCCAGTCGAGCTGTTCAATCAGCTTTGGGGCCTTGCCTGCAGCAACCTCTGCGGCCTGCTTGAGGGAGTAACCCTCCGAGGCGACGAGTTTGTAGATGTGGCGAACGCGCACGTAGACATCTCCCGCGTCGTTTGCTGACCAGGCAAACGGCAGGGTTACTGACTGACTTGGAGTGCTGTCGCAGCGGACCTTGAGACGCACTCGACCACGGGCTTCCTCCACTGTCCAGCCACGAGCAAGCCCTCTCACCTGCTGGCGCAGGGAAATAGCCCAAGCGTCAGAGTGAACAACCTCGGGCACACGCGTGGGCAAAACGTGGGCAAAACCTACTTAAGTGGACAGGACATGGCAAGACAAAGCGGGCCAAAGAGCCTGCTATGACAAGAGCCGCCAGTCAGAGGCCACATGCTTCTAGTGCTTTGGAAGCACTAGGTCGCAGGTTCGAATCCTGTCGCCCCGATTGATTTCTCAGCGAAAGTCATCAAGCTGGGCATGCAAAAGGCACGCAAAGCCCATCCTCTGGATCGGCAGCAACAGGTCATGCGCCGTTGCGCGCTTGAACGGCCGCGGACACACTAAAGCTTGTGCGTCCCACGAATCTGGTCGGTCCTTACCGCCAGGCTCGTCCTAGTGGATGCGCCACCCCTTTTAAGAGCCTGAACCGGCTTGCCCAAACATCCGGTCCCAGGCGTTTTCTCGCTCCGCCAATTCTTCTCCTGTAGGCCTGAAGTTTCGAACCTTGCTGTCCTTGCGACTTGGGTCACCGGCCAGCCAGCCGACGTGATCGGCTTGAAGCCAGGGGCCAATCTCGTTGCTGTGAAAAACGTAAAAGCTCGGTAGATGGTCGGGGTCCGTAAGCCTGACCAGGACGTACCAAAGCGAATCAAAGACCAGCTCGTTCTTAGAACTCATGATCCACCTCGAGACCTTGGCGGTTGAACTAGTTGTTTTGACTTGGATGTTGACCGTCTGGAGAGTCTCCGGTTCCGTGGCGATGACATCGATCAGGGTCTGACCGTCGTCGGTCTTACCTGCAACAAACCCACGCTGAGCAAGCTGCGCAAGGACGTAGAACTCGCCCGCGTTGCCGAGATTCTTCTTCTGGATCATGCCCGCATGATGGTCCGGTTAGCTCTTGGCTTGCACCGCAGGCAGCACCTCAGGGGCAAACTGGTTGTGAAAGCCGTTTATTGATGAGCGAAGGCATCGTCTACGTCCTGACCAATCCCGCCATGCCTGGCATGGTGAAGATCGGGAAGACAGGGCGTGAGGTTGAGGCCCGCCTAAACGACCTCTACACAACTGGCGTGCCCTTGCCGTTTGAGTGCGCCTACGCGGCAAGGGTCGCGGATATGGACAAGGTTGAGAAAGCCTTCCACAACGCGTTCGGGCCCTACAGAGTGAACCCAAGGCGGGAGTTCTTCAGCATCGAGCCTGAGCAAGCAATCGGGCTGCTAGATCTGATGAAGCTGGAGGACATCACTCCAGCCATGCAGAGGGAAGCGGAGAAGGTTGATACCGAAGCAAAAGCCTCATCCGAAAAACTCAAGCGGCAGAAAAAGCCGCGGATGAATTTCTCCGACATGGGTATCCCTGACGGGAGCCCGCTTGTTTTCCGCGATGGGCAAACTTGTTTCGTTGAGGACCCGCGACATGTTCGCTAAAACGCCGACGTCTATTCCCTGTCAGCTCTGACACAGAAGCTGATGGACATTCAGTGGGCCGTTCAACCCAGTCCCTATTGGACTTTTAACGGGAAGAATCTGAAAGACATCTACGACGAGACCTACACCGAATACTGATCAGAGAACAGGCGGTGAAAGCTTTTCCAGCCTTGCTTTGTGCATTGCTTCCTCCAGCATCATCCACTCCGCTGCTGTGTGACGCGTCTTCCACCCGTACCGCTCACATAAGGCGTTGCAGTAGTCCCCAATCCTGAGGATCGTTTCCAGATCAACGCGGCTAAGCCGTTCCTTGGCCACCACGTTCCGGTCACTCCAATTCACCACCTGAGCAACGCGCTCCCGTAGCCCATTCATCTCCAGCTGCCGATGCCCCCTCTCATTCAGTGAAATGAAGTCATCCAGGTAGCCGTCATCCATCAAATTCTGAAGGCTTGAGCGACTCCGATATCCAAGCTCTCTTGCAGCTGCTGCAATGCTCTTAATGGCCACTATTCGCTAAATCTCAGCGCCTAAACCAGCCTAAGGAATTTTGCACTGACGGTAGATGAATCGTGCGCCTTCGGATCACCCTCATGCATCAAGGTTAGAAGGACCCAGCTCAAGCCACCTTCGCCTACTCAGAAGTTTTTAGACTTCTTCGTTTAGGCAGAAACAGTGATACACTAGAGACAATCAAGGCAATTTTTAATAAGCCAAGAATCACTGAGTAGTAGGGCTGCAAGTTAATTGGTCCGAATCGACCGGTATGCAGCTTTAGCAGCCAGAAGGCATCGATTCCTTGGTCAAGCAGGCCGCTGTAGACAGAGCCTGAAAGGGAAGTAATGAGGAGTGGTACCGCTGCAACAGGCACGATCACTCGATGAATGCGTCGAAGATTCACTGTTTTCGCAATACTTGGTGGAGCGAGGCCTCGTCAAGGCATGGCATCCATTTCCCTTCATTCATATGTGTGCCTTCACACCCAAGCTCGTGAGCTCTTGTGGCAGCCTCCGCGCGTGATGGATACATGCCCTTTGGGTGCGACCACAACTGCAGAGGCAGCAGGATGACTCCGATCCCGATGATCAGACGAAGCAAGGCCTTTAAGCGGCTGCAGCCAGAATGCCCATTGTCGATGCCAAAGGGCAAGAGAAAAGGCGACCCGAAGGCCACCTCATGCACTTAAAAAACCAGCCCCAGTCCTGAACGTCAGGTAATCGCGTCCTTCATCGCAGCGAAGCTTTCAGGGTGTCTGACGGCGATATCGATCGACTGCAGCGCTCGGATGCCAGTCGTGCCCTTGGCGAAGTCGGCATCGTCCGTGAGCTGGACGCGTTGGTCGGACTGCAAGCTCAGCCCCAGCAGCGCCCCTGACAACAGCTCAACCCTGTCAAGGTTGGAGAGCAAAGGCTTTTTCTTGATTCCATGGCGGCTTTCGACCACAGCACCCCCTTCATGCTCTTGGCTCGTATCCACGTCAAGGAGGGACGTGTTGATGAGTACTTGGAGTTGGCACGTGTTACCGATGCTGCAGTTCAAGCGAGCGAACCCGGAATGCTGCACCACACTTTCGATCAAGATCCAGATGATCCAATGGCATTCGTCTGGTCAGAGGTCTATGCGAACGATGCAGCCTTTGCCGCTCATGTCTCAAACCCCCCCGTTCAGGAGTATTTGCAGAAGCATGCAGAGCTTGGCGACGGCTTCAGCGTTGAGGTCTACGGAACTGTCGGCGATGAGTGCAAGGCTCTGATGGAGTCGTTCGGGCTCCCACTAAAAATCTTCAAAACGATGCTGGGTTACAGCAGGGTCTGATTAATGGCTGAGCCATTGCACTCCTAGGTCGATCAGAGCCATAACCACTGAGGACACGGTCCCCGCAGGCACTGTGATCCGAGACGGGGGAGTGCCAAGCTCCCCCAAAACACCCCCCGCTACTGAGCAGTGGGTCGGGGAGCTATGGCCTGATTTCGCAGGCGATGCCGTAACTCCACAGGATGAGACGTGGGCTGCTCAATCCATCCAGCCATGGCTAGCAGCGCCCATTCGACGAGAAATCCCCTCACGTCGCTTCTTCCCGAAGCCGCAGGACCTGCTTCGCATTTGAGGAGCTGTTCAGACGGTAAAGATCGTGCATCGCACGAATCTTTCTGGGACTTAGCTCCAGAATCTTCCTCGCGGGTGCACCATCCCTTGGGTTACGAGCACCGCCAAAGACGCAACTCTCTAGAGACGGTTACTGCAAGCGCAGTTGACAGAAACGGGGGTTATCGAGAAATGCATCTCTAATAGATGTGGAAAAGAGAGCATCCACTCAAAAAGAAAGAGTAGTCATAAATACCGAAAGAATCAACGAAATCACATCGACACTAGGTCATAAACTGTCGAAGCCGTTTAAGAACGATTTTGAAGCTCATGCACCAAAAGATCCTGCATGAGGAGAGTTAGCGCTACACCCATTAAAGCGAGAGAGATTCCCATCTGCCTGTCTGAGGCATCCGCTACTTCTTTCGAAAGCTCTAGGTGCTGACCCCATTCGAAATGCATAAAGGCCCTACAGCTACTGACAAAGTAGGCCATAAGAATCTGTTTTCGAGTCCATAAGCGCGCAATGCGTAAGGCTGCTAAACACAGTTTGTGTCTGCGGATGTTGATGCAGCAACCAAGAGCGCAGCATTTAATACCATTTGCACGACAAGCAACTTCTGATCACGTTATGTTTCAGGTGTGCCTGGTGTACTCCATGAAACAGTTATCGCTCTCAACCAGTCAGCACTTTGAGATAGAGCGCTTTAGTCGCGAAATTGACCAAACTGAAGACATCGACAGCTTGCAAAAACTCGCAAAGACTTTATTGAGGGCCTGGATCCAGCAAAAAGCTGTAACCAACTGGGCTATCTCAGAGTCAACCCAAAACCTAGGGAGCAAATAAACACCCAAGTTTTCAACCGAATTATTTTTTCCCATTAGTAGTTCTTTGAGATGACTAAAAGTATTGCCATTATTGGGTGTGGATATGTTGGTGGAGACGCTGCAACCGCTCTTAGATACTCTGGATACAGGGTTACTGGTACATCCCGATCAAGGCAGGGACTTATAGGAATTCGTGACATCGTCGATGAGGCATTTTTGCTGGACATTTCAGATGAGTACTTTCCTTCTTCTTTTCTTGAGCATCAGGACGCACTCCTTGTCTCAGCAGCTCCAACTCGTAATGGCGAAGGATATGAGTCGCTATTCGGAAAAGGGATAAGCAACCTTGCCAATGCGTTGCGTAATCGTAGGAGTAGCACCCCACTGCAGCTTATATATATAAGTTCTGCTGGAATATACGGTGACTGTGGAGGTGAGATGGTAGACGAGTCTACTGAGGTGGACTGCAGCCATCAGGTAAATAAATTGCTAATCGACTCTGAGAAGATGCTTCTAAATCTGGGCAGACAGGACGTTGTTTCCTGCATATTGAGGCTGGGCGGAATATACGGTCCAGGACGTGATATGGTCTCATTGATAAAGCAGGCGGCTGGCAGTCAGATACCCAAGAACGGAGATGACATGCAGTCATGGACAAGCATAGTCGATATAACGAGGGCGATTAAGTTCGCCCTCGAAAACAAATTGCGGGGTATATACAATATTGTTGATGATACCCAGCTTACTCGTCGTCAACTTTCGAACAAGGTTTGCGAGGCAGAAGGACTCCCTCCAGTTTTGTGGGCAAATACAAATCTTCCAGGTATGAGAGTATCAAATGCCCTCGTGTCTAATCAAAAGATAAAAGACGCCGGCTTTGAGTTCTCTTCGCCAAAAATGTTTGTTGAAGTAGCTGCTACGCATTTTTAGCCCTCGCCACACGTATTAAGTCTTGCAAGTATGTCGCTTCACGTCTCCCGCTAGCAATATTGCAGTACTCAAGATAGCATATACAAACTATTTAGTCACCCTGGGAACTATAAGCTATGTTTAAGGCTACACCTGCTACGAGCAGAACCTCTACTAAGTCATTAGCCTCTGCCTCGTCGACAAAAGCAGATTGCAGTGCTGCTATTCAGGATGCACAAGGTAGAGCGAATAAGAGCCGTTCCCACCAACGCAACCTGTGATGCTCATCAAAGTCGATGCGCAGCTGTTGAAAATGTGAAGGCTGCAAACATCCGACCTCCAAGCGAAAGCCACCATTTGGCAAGCGCTCAGGAACACCGCATGCCAATCCATCATTAAACACTCCTTGTAGCTCTGCTTGAAGAAAGGGTTCGGGATCCCACCGGACAAACTCAGGCGCTGATGACAAGCCAGCAACCCCAGAAAACGGATTGAAGCGTTCGACAACTCCAGAGCATCCATCCAAAGGCTTCAATAACGCACTCATCGAGTTGGCCTGGCGCCTTGACGGTTCAAGCTCCTTACTGAGCTGACAACGGAATGCAACCGCACCAATGGCATTGAGACGCCAATCACAGCCATCCTGCTTCCAAAGCAGCACCAGCATCGAGCGCGATCGGCCGTGAAAAAAATTGATTTCGTGGCCAAACCGGCCCAGATCATCGGAAACCTCCAGACTCGACTGGCCCCCAGCACCTGCAAATTGCCAGCAGGCTCCTGAAGCGTTGTAAGTGGATCGACTCAAGGCATACTGCGCTGCACCACCAGGAGCAAAGAACAGCCCAGTGCCTTCCCAAAGACCATTATCGGCATCCTCGAAGCTGATTGCGTACCGGGTGTTGCTCACGACGCTGGTGGGTTGCCGGAAATCAAGCTCGCCATCGTCTCGACGGACATACCAATGACTGTTCCCTTGCCACACCCCCTCAAAGTTGATTCGGTTGAGTTCCCACTGATCCGTCATAACCGGTGTATCTGAGCTAAACGACGTGAATAGAACTCAAAACAACAATGCGTCCGTAGGAACTTACACAAGCCAGGAAAGTGAAATTTGACCACATAGGAGTGTCGATACTCTTTCAGTTTTGAGGAAACCTCCTAAGTGATGGTATTAGTAGGCGGGCTAAATTTCTGCATCGCAGTAAAGCTTTCATCGACTGAAACCCTCGGGTACCGGTCCGCCCCTTTTCCACATCGGCATCGTCAGCGCTTGTCGAGCTGTTTCTCCAGAGCAAGAGCCAGGGGATCGGTTGCTGAACTTGGCTTACGGCAAGCTTGCGTTTGATTAAGCCACCAAAGCTCGTAATCCTTGTGGTGACCAGCCATGTCGTGAATGGGTGTAGCAACTGCTCCTTGTACTGACTACGAATCTTCAAGTAGGGATGGAGAGCGCCTCTTGACGAAGAGATCGCTCAGCGCCCCTGCTGTCGCTCTCAGGGGCTTTTCTGAATTTCGAATGTCCTGAAGGTCACATTCCTCTCGCGCTAACCGTGATTGGCGCGCCATAAAGTCCAAGAGCCGCAATCTCTTCGTCAAGGCATGGCGGCTCAAGGGGGTGAATCGCCGGTTCACCCCTCCCCTCTTGCGTGATGAGCGCCACCAAGGCCATAACAGCTGAGGACACGGTCCGAGAGAACCCCGTGGTCCGAGACGGGGGAGTGCCAAGCTCCCCCACCTCAACACTCCCTGCGACTGAGCAGTGGGTCGGGGAGCTGTTGGTCCAGAGGCAGATACTTTCTCTAGTGGCGGTTGTTACGCATTGATTCGCTCCCTTGCGGTCACTGTGGGTTGGTTAGACACTTCTCCATGACCTTTTTGATGCACTGGTCTTTCAAGACCGGCTATCACGAAATTGCCGCCAAAAAGTTCATGGCGACAGGTGCGCCTTTCCCCGCGTGCAAGTCCTGGAAACGCTTCCACGCGCCTGGCTCGGTAGAAGGTTGGATTCTTGTGGAGGCGGACGATGCATCTGCCTGCTACGAGCATGCGGCTGAGTGGGCTGAGTGCCTGGATTGGGAGGTGACTCCCGTTCTGTCTGACGAAGAAGCTGGTCCGCTGATCGCCAAGGTCTACGCGTAGTTCCTTGCAGGGGCTCCGCCTGACGCGGTCGCCCCAATTCAAAACTCCCTGATACTGAGCAGTGGGTCGGGGAGCTGTGCCAATGGGTGCTGAGCGTCCCGCTCCCAACGGTTGCGCCGGAACTTGGCGCACATTGAACAGAGACAAGCAAAGTCGTCGCCCTTGGCTCCAATGCCGCCCATGAACCCCTCTTGCCCCCATCGGGTGTGAAGGGTGTTCGGCCACAGCATCGCCAGGTCTTCGTCGCTTGGAGCGGTATTCGGATTCACTGCCATTTCTGCATCATGCACATAGAGCAGGAAAAGCGGTGTTCTGTGCCCCGTTCCGCGCCCGGAAATATCAAGCGGGAAAGTTGAGACACTTCCCAGAAGGGGTTATCAGGCAATGGACCACCTTCATCACATTGAGCAGGCGGTCAAGGAAAGCCCCTGGCGTTCGACTTCCAGAGGCTCGGGTCTCCCATGACGCCGGCAAACCCACGCCGTTGCTGAGCGATTAGAAGCAGTGACAGCAACTACTGCAATAAGTATTTCTACTCGTCAAGCATCTCGATGGATCGATTCAATCTCAGACAAAGTCTTTGTAAGAGGCTGAGCGGAAATTTGTCGCGTAAGGAAACTGGTAACCAGCTTCCATAAAGCTCAGGAACTCCTCCGCACGGTACAGACTGTCGACGAAATGGCAGCTCTTCTCCTGATCACATACCAGGAACTTTCCTTCTGCGATTCGGTCAATCGACGCCCCATGCGGAGTAGTGGTAATTCTCGTGCTTTTTGATATGGCCATGAGAAAGGGGCTGCAAAAGACAAAGCTGTCATGACCTTGGTCGGCAAAGACGTGTCGTATCAATGGACACTATTTGAGTCTTGATTGATGTCTGTAGGCAAGAATCCCTAAGACAGCAAATCGGTATGGGTAGCTACGCACTTCAATTGGGGGCATGAATTATCGATACGACAGTATTGCTGGTTAGAACGATGGAACTCCTTTTCCTGCTGGCGCTAATCACAGCCACTTCGTTTATGGGTCTCAAGATGACGCCAAGAAAGAGGCTCGACTAAATACCGATGGATTTCTGGCACTGGGCAGGACCGTCTCCTCCGCCGGATAACGATAGACCGGTATAGGCGCACCGTGGGAGAGCTCTTCGTGGGTGGAACCAACGTCCAGCAGCAGATGGTCAGGAGTGGTTAGACAGTGATCTACTGGAAGTACGCCGACCAGTGCTCTTGGACCGGGTAGCTCTGAGGCTTTGCGGAAACCGAGCCTTGATGAAGGGAAGAACTTGCATTGGCATGCGCCTCACAAATGGGGCTAGACCAAAAGCAGACACGGAAAGGCTATGCCCCCCCTCACCGATGGCGTCCTCATCCTGTTATTCCTCTGGGCAGTAGCAGCGGTCGTCCTCGAGAAGGCGGCAAAGGAGCCAGACCCTTCCTGCCACGTCTTCCTTAGAGAAGGCGACGAGCACCCGATGAGTGACTGCTGAGCCAGCCAACAGCAAAGCTCTCTTTTGACTCGAATGGGCAAGCCTGACTGGATGCAATGACCGATACATTTAGAACGTCAACTCAAGGAAGGAAGCTGAACTAAATCTTTAGAAGTTTTCACTTGTCACTTTGGAGACATAGCTCCAAGTATCAGCCCTTGGTAGAAAGGAAATGTCGCCTGACACGCAGAGGAAGGCGGTGGCGAGTAACCCAGCCGATGGACGCAAGGTCGGCTGGAGCTCGTCACGCAAATATGTGACTGAACGAATCCCTGCAATCGGTGCAGAGCAATAGCCTGGGAATGATCTGCTGAAATTGAATTCCGGCAAGCTTGCGTTTGATTAAGCCGCCAAAGCTCTTAATCCGCGTGGTGACCAGCCATGTCGAGATAGTACGTAGGAAATGCTCCTTGTACTGACTACGAATCTTCAGGTAGGGGTGGACAGCGCCTCTTGACGAAGAGATCGCTCAGCGCCCCTGCTGTCGCTCTCAGGGGCATTTCTGAATTTCGAATGTCCTGAACGTGTGATTCCTCTCGCGCTAGCGGTGATCGGCGCGCCATACAGGCCAAGAGCCAGAATCTCTTCGTCAAGGCATGGCGGCTCAAGGGGGGTGAATCGCCGTTAGTCCCTGCCCTCTTGCATTGACGGCAACACCAAGGCCATAACCGCTAAGGACACGGTCCGAGAGAACCCCGTGATCCGAGACAGGGGAGTGCCAAGCTCCCCCAATCCAACACTCCCCGCTACTGAGCAATGGGTTGGGGAGCTGTTAGCGCTACTCCTCTTCTTCTTCCCAGCGTGAGCGTCTGTGAGCAGCGCACAGCTCACACCTGCAAGGCAACAGAAAGTCGCCACCTATCCAGCAGTTGTGGGGGTTTTCGGCCACAAAAGGGCCAAATCCTCGTCGCTCGGACGGGCACTGAAACTCGTTTCCATTCCCGAAGCTTGCACCTAGATCGGCGATCGCGCCGTCGACCTCTATGAGCAGGGAGCCGGTGCATGATTGCATTGGCGTTGCGGCCGAAATAGAAGCGGGGGGGGAGCCGTTTCGACAAAGCAAACCTGGACTCAACCGACCTTCACGTGATCCATTGCCCAGCACTCCGTGGCGCCGCCAGAGAACAGGCAAACCATGGTCTGGTCAGGGTCGATGACTCTGTAGGTGGAGCCGTCCGCGAAGTTCTTTAGCCGTGCGTGCAAGTGGGCAAGATCGTGGTCGGGATGTTCTTCGGTTTGTCGCCAGCCTTTGCTGGTCAGTCTTTCGATAGAGAACACGAGCTTCTCAGTGGGAGGGATGCATAAGGTCAATCGGCGGCGCTGACTTGGGTAAAAAACACGGAATCTCCTTGGGATCACACAACCAATGGTGGCCATAACGGTGTCGGTTGCATCAAAGCGCTATCTATGGGGCGAACCTGGTGAGGAGTCCCTGTCATTAGTTGCAGGAAGTCATGACGTCATTACCTTGCGTTTCTCGTCAATCACGAGGACATGGCATTCGATCGAACAGATCCAACGCTTCGGGTCGTTCAGGCTGCGAAAGAGCGTGCCAGGGCAGTACTCAATGACAAGTCCCCAAAGCTCACAGTGCTTGAGAAAGCAATGTGGCAAAAGCTCAAAAAAGAGCAGCAACAAGCAAATGGCAAGGCGGCTTGAGCTGTGAACTGGCTGCTGTTGCTTGTGATGGGGACGATTGCTGTAGGCACAGTTATCGGAACTACGCTGCCGGCGTTATGAGCATCCTGCGCTTTCGGAGGTTGGTGCCCCCGCTGGCCCAAGTGCCAAGTGGTCAAGAACTAAAGATGTGTGCCTTTGGGGTCTGGACAGACCCGTTTCCTATGAACAACCTTCACTTTTGACAAAGAGAGGTAATCCCCGACAGGAGGCTGCGATATAGGAAGTATTCAGCTTGCATCAATACGAAAACTCGCCAAATTCAAGTGGCCTAACGAGATTGATGCGTATCTCTCCGTGGGGGTACCGCCTGGCCAGAGCACCTTTTTTGTACAGGAGCAGGATTACCGCAGTTACTTCTCCATCTGGTGGTCGTTGCTCTAGTCCGGATGAAGGAGGGCTTCTCGCTCTCTCCGGGTGGGTCCGTAGTACTTACGAATCGTGAGGGGATGATCGCCGAAGGATCGCTTTGCAAGACCCAAGGCAACCGCCTCGTTGATAGCCACAAAATGAATACGCTTCTCCCCGCTAGGGGTATGGGCGGTTATGTCAAACCCATGCATGGCCTCTGGGACGTAAAATCAGTTCTCTTGTTAAGCACTTTCTTGCATCAAGGCAACAGGTTTACAAAAACCTTCACTTCAGCTTGAAAGTGGAAGAAATGCAGCGAACCAGAAGCAACGGCTACCAAAAATAATGTGCTCTCCAGAACATGGGCGGTTTGCACTACTGCTTCTCGATCTAATACCCGAGAGTATTCACCTGACCTTCGTCACCTCGCCGTGACCAAGTTCCACAAAGATCAAGCCGAACTAACTGGTTACACGCTGGACCGCTGGGATCTGCACGGTGTTCCCTGTACCTGCTCTGAGTGCACTGCTGAATACGAGAACCTGCAACTGATGCAGACCGAGAGGGACAAGCAATTTCTGAGGAAAGCAAGCTGACAATGGATATTGAAGAGGTCGATGAGCGACTTGCTTCTGGATGGCATGTCGACCCATCGGAGCTAAATCCCCAGGACAGTCCACAACGGCGGCGGTATCTCAAGACGGTCGATGGCTGCAGACCTCCAATGGATCAGGACCTCCAGCGTCAATCCACCTGACGAGAAGGCAGCAAGTCGTCGAACAGCTTTTTGTTATTGGTCGAACCTATGGATTACGAAAAGGTGGGACGAATCTAGGCTTGCCTAATCGCACAAAAGCGCTTCCACCAAACTCCTCGCGACTGAAAATTCGGTCATGGTGCTGTTATCGATGCTGTTCATCGAGGGACTGCGCGAGATATGCCCCCGCCTCTTCCAAGGCTTCGGTCCGCCTGGAGAGGTCAAGCTCCCGCTGATGAGCTTCTGGGTCGAGCTGCTGCTTCCCCCCGTTCATCATTTCCGTGTAGGTGAGGGCTCTTGGCTTTGAAGTCTTCACTGGTCAGCCAGGCTCCTTCTCCCAACGGTCGCTCCGGATCTTGGCGCACATTGAACAGCGACAAACAAAGTCGTCGTCCTTGGCGCCGATGCCGCTCATGAACCCCTCTTGCCCCCATCGGGTGTGGAGGGTGTTCGGCCACAGCATCGCCAGGTCTTCGTCGCTTGGAGCGGTATTCAGATTCACTGCCATTTCTGCATCATGCACATAAAGCCGGAAAAGCCGTGTTGTGCGCACAAAAGTGAGCATCGCGTCAGCACAAGAATCAAGTCAGCCTTTGCAAGCCCTCGGATTTCCGAGGTTTGACCACCTTCACAGTAAGCAGAC
Source organism: Synechococcus sp. LTW-R (assembly GCF_014217875.1). Taxonomy (NCBI): domain Bacteria; kingdom Bacillati; phylum Cyanobacteriota; class Cyanophyceae; order Synechococcales; family Synechococcaceae; genus Synechococcus; species Synechococcus sp. LTW-R. The sequence goes on along the minus strand of NZ_CP059060.1, from coordinate 277,183 downwards.
GGTCAAGAAAAGACCGCCGTGACTCAACTCCGCTGTTTCCTCGTGCTCAACTGCTGCCGCACTTCTCGTTGATAACTACTATTGAGCCAAAGAGGTCTTTGGTTCTCTGTAGCTGCCGTTGCAGTGGACAACAATCTCATCTAGCAGGTATTTGGGGTTTTCCTCGATATGAGCTTTTATACAGTGGTTGAAGTACTTAGCCTCTTCCTCAATAGCGGACATCTTTTGATTGACCTGAATGGCATTCACCATTCCGATTGCAAGAAAAATGGTGCCAGCTGTCGCTAGCACAGGGTAAAGATGGGCGTTGATGAGATCACGTGCGTTGCTCATGGCTTCTTGGGAGGCTTGATCTTTTTCTAGCCAGCTTCGGGAGATCGAACAATCTGCTTCTGCAGGTAGGTCGTTCATGAAAAAACCGCGGTGGCTTCTCCGCGGTTTGGGGTCCTACCCGGGCATTTTCCTCCCGAATGGGGTCATAGTGCCGGCTCCAGTAGCTGTTGCAAGCGGTACGCCTACTCAGGTTTTTCAATAGGAATAGCTGAGAGTTGCAGTCCACTTCCACCACTAGGGGTGGCGCCAACAGAATTGTTGAGCAAAAACGGAGCCATCCCTGCATCAAACGAGAAACGACCGGGGCCAGTCAGCAAGATCGCAAGGCTGCCTCCTAGGTACAGCAAGACAAGCTCCAACACATAAATATTGAATCCACCTGTGAGGATGTGTTGATAGGCCGCCACGGCCATAGTTGAGGTGAGCGCGAGAGCCCCCAGGGGAGTAAACAAACCCAGGATTACAAGCCAACTCCCGAGCAACTCAGAAAAACCAGCTGCATAGGCAAAGAACAGAGGAAAGGGCAGGTGCAGCGACGCAACGTAGGTGTTGGCGAACTGCTGTGGATCGGCGAGTTTTTCTTGACCGTGGTGAATCATCAACAGACCGATGCTTAGTCGGAGCAGCAGTAACCCTGTTGATGCAATAAGCCCTGGCCGAGTTAAGTACCTCAGAACGGCGGCTGAGAGGGGTAACTTCGCTCCCTCGATTTCAAGTTCCGCCCATGGAACACTGCGGCCCACAAACCACAGGGCGATGGTGGCAGCCAAAAAAGCCGTGACCAACTCAACAGGATTTGAGAGAGGCATGGCCCTCAAACAACTTGGGAGATCTTGGCGGATCCCGTTAAGAAACGTGAAGTCGCGCTGATGCTGTCGCGATCAGTACACCTAACGAGACAGGAGCGGTCACGGGCGCTGTCTGCTCCCTTCGCCTGCACCGCAGCTGATCTGGTCCAAGCAGACAGGCAGACAGGGGTTAGGGCAAAGGGGCGGGCCCCAAAGCACCTGCTCCGAGGGAGGGGGGCTTGGCCCTGGTTGGGGTGGGACTAGTCCTGGCTCAGCGCGACCTGGTCATGAAAAAACCGCGGTGGCTTCTCCGCGGTTTGAGGTCCTACCCGGGCGTCTTCCTCCCGAATGGGGTCATGGTGCCGGCGCTGGTAGCCGTTTCAATCGGTAGGTCTACTCACCCCAGGTAGGGAAAGTCCTGCTGGGCCCTGAAGCGCTTTTTCTTGAAGTCGATGAACAGCATCGAGAGCTTCATGAGCAGGCCAGCCATGAACCTCCATCAGCTCTTTCACCAAAGTGTCGGGCCCGTTGGTGATGCCCTCATTCAGGTCTGAAACAACCTGATGATCACGGGCAAGCGCATCCAACCGAAGAGATCTCAGTTGATGCGAGCTGAATTGATCCATACCTCACTCAACAGCGGCCGCGTCCCTTTGGGATAGCCCCCAAATAGGGAGGTTTGCCGCCCTGGGCGAAAACGCGGCTTGGAGTTAATGCTCTTGGCTGTCCCAGCGGACCCGACGGTGAGCAGTGCATAGAGCGCAGCGGCAAGCTGACTTCTCGCCTAACCAGCATGCATAAGGGGTCTTAGGCCAGAGGAGTGCGAGGTCGTCGTCGCTTGGTGTGTTGTGGAGGCTGTTCGGGGTTACTGCCATAAACCAATCGTGCACAAAGAACGAGGAACACGCCGTGATGCGTCTCCCGTTGGTTCGACTTGCACTCCTGTGGTGACCGAAGGCCATAAGTGCCCTGGAGACGGTTCCCGCAAGCGCCATTGTTGAGACGTGGGGCGAAGTGCATTTCGCCCCACGTCTCACCTTCACTTGACTGGAGGGTGATCTGAGAGTCATTGCATCCCCAAAAAGCCGCTAGGGTCTCGTCCCTGGGAGATATGTGAATGCTGTCCGGTTTCTTAAGCGTTGTTTTTGCCGCACTGTCCTTTGTTCAAGTCCCCCAGTGGGACAACGACTGGACCAAGTGTTCCGTGGCTGTGCCCGACACGGCCTGTCACTGGTACGTGGTCAACCCAGACAACACCTTTGGCAAGGGCTTCAGCTGGATTACAGCGCCTGAACTCGACGTCGAGGCACTTCAGGACGTTGCCGTCCAGCATGACTTCACCGTGCAAAGCGGCTACCAGACCACTGTCGAGCTGATGGATGCTTCCTCTTCGGTGAAATACGGCGACGACTATTGAAATGCAACCCCAGCCCCGCCTAGGCCATAACTGCGCCGGAACTTTTTAGTTCCTCCTCACACCACACGAGCGCTCCAGAGGGGGCGCTTTTTTGTGGGCTTGCACTCCCGGGGCGACCGGAGCCATGACTGCTGAGGGCACGGCAGGTGCAAGTGCCGTTACCTGAGTCAGGACGGGGGTGAGTTCTGCCTCCCTCGCCTCAACTCTCCCGCTACTGACCAGTGGGTTAGTGGCTGTGGTCATGACCGCTGTGATCGTCTTCGCCACCGTCTTCTTCACAGGGAGACCAGACACCAAACCATTGGTAGGCGCCTTCGCAACCCATCTCCGTTGCCCGTTGCAAGGCTTCTTCCTTCGTGGCAAAGGTGTAGTTACCGTCAGGATCTTCGGCTCGAACGCTTGTGGCGATGAGAGACGAAGCAAGCAGCACAGCAGCAGCGACTTTGCTCATCTCTCCATTGTGGATGTGGCAACCCTTGCGCTGACGGCAACACCAAGGCCATAACCGCTGAGGACACGGACCGAGAGAACCCCGTGATCCGAGACGGGGGAGTGCCAAGCTCCCCCAACTCAACACTCCCCGCTACTGAGCAGTGGGTCGGGGAGCTGTTGCCTGATTTTGCAGGCGTTGCCATAACGCCAGAGGACGAGACTTGAACTCCTCGATCCGTGTGGAAGCGGCTGGGTGCCCCCGTCGCCAACAACACCCTTCCGGCGCTTCTCTTTTGAAGCCGGAGGGGCTGTTGCGCGTTACTCCTCTTCCTCTTCCCAGCGCCAACGCCGATGAGTCGTGCAGCGATCACATCTGCAGACAAAATCGTCGCCTATCCAGCAGGTGTAGGGCGTTTTTGGCCACAAAAGAGCTAAGTCCTCGTCGCTCGGACGGGTGCTGAAACTTGCTTCCATTCCTACAGCGTGCACATAGATCGGTGATCGCGCCGTCGACCGCTATGAGCTAAGTAGCCGTTGCCTAATTGCACGTCATCCAGTGGACATGCTTTGAACTGCTTCGAACCGAACGCTGGCCAGCATCTCCCGGCCACAACCACAGCCTTCTGTCGAGTCGTCATTGAAGTCGGGGGAGCCGCTTCGCCCAAGCAAACCTGGACTCACCCCACCTTTACGGAGTCCATTGCCCAGCACTCCGTAGCGCCGCCTGAGAACAGGCAAACCATGGCTTGGTCAGGGTCGATGACTCTGTAGGTGGAACCATCCGCGAAGTTCTTCAGCCGTGCGTGCAAGTGGGCAAGATCGTGGTCGGGATGTTCTTCGGTTTGCCTCCAGCCTTTGCTGGTCAGTCTTTCGATGGAGAACACGAGCTTCTCAGTGGAGGGGATGCACAAGGTCGATCGGCGCCACTGACTTGGGTAAAAACAACGGAATCTCCTTGGGATCACGCCATGCACAGCGTCCCAGGAGGTGTCGCTTTACACGAAACGCTACATGCAGTGGATACTGATTGGCTCCCAAGGAAAAGAGCCCGGGCAAGCACTATCAGCAGCATGCGACCACCGACAAAACACAAGGTGTTCGGTAGGAACTAAGGGGCAGGCTCGTCTTCCTATGAGCCGCCCTTAATCCGTTGATCCATACCTGCTTGCGCCGAACTTTGGTAGTCAGTGACCAGGTCGCTGCAGCAGCGAGGGAGAGCCAGAAGGTCTGGACAGTCACGCAAAGCGAGTTGGCGCCGCTCGATATCCGCGACGCTCAATTCAGAGCCTGGCGATGGCATGCAGCGATAGGTCGTTGTGCTGTGCCGATCGTCTCAAGTCTCGATTTCCCTGCAAGCAATGTCTCCATTAGCCAATCAAGAAACGACAGGAGCACAACTGTTCCTCCCACACCCACTTTGAGAATCCGATTGAACCATGAATCCCAAAGCAGATCGGTATTTCTCCTCTCTCAATATGACGACGAGGCATCGTTATGTCATGGAAACAAGTCCGTCCGCACCATGGCTGTCTTGATTCAAAGCCGCTCCAGCAGCGATGAGTCTTGGCAAGACGAGGGCAGCAAAAGAAATCATTTCAAGGCCTACCTGACCGCACTGGCGAAATCACGCGTCACAGGCCGCGCCTATCGATTGCTCACCAGCGACGGAGACGTTCTGGAGCAGATCGGCGAATCTACCTGCGACGACAAACCTGATCGCAAAGCTCAGGTGCACTAGTCCGTTAAAGCCATAGAGCTGCCAGCGGCAAGCGCCGCCGCTCCAGAGGAGCAAGGCGCAGGACGCAAACAATTGCAAATCTGTATCACTTATCTCAGGTCGGTCTCGTGCCGAGGCGTTAGAGCTGGCTTCGGTTGCAAAAGTCTTGATGGATCTCCGATTCGTCCCGTCTGAACCAGCTCCAGGAAAAGGAACACTTCAGCCTCTCGGGCGCAACGAATACCGCGTATGCGGTCCTGCTGGATGCACTGTCGTAAAGGGCTATGCCAACGCCCTGTACTTGAGCCGAAACGTCCCGGAGGCCGATACCAAAGGCAATAGAGGCGAACAACTTCCTCCCTATTGGGGAAGTCGCGACGGGTTCCCCTTGCAGTCCTAAGCCACCAAGAGCCATAACCGCTGAGGACACGGCCGAGTGATTCCCCGTGATCCGAGACGGGGGAGCGCCAAGCTCCCCTAACTCAACACTCCCCGCAGCTGAGCAATGAATCGGGGCATCGGTTGAAGCGAAAAACGTCGAAGACGACACCAGGGTGGTCATCCTCACTGTTGTCGGTCCATGGATGAGGGCGAAGGAAGCGAAGAAAGCTTCTGCGTTGCCCACTGTCCTTCAGACTCTGCTCTAGTTCAGATCGATCAAGAGGCCACCCAGAGGCGAGGAGCTCATAACCTCTTCAGGGTCCATGCTCAGGATGGATTCCTCAAAAACTTCTGGTCTTGAGCAAGCTGCATCATGCGCAAGATCTCGTACTCAGCCATGCAATCGGCACAGCCGCACGGAACGCCGTGCAAATCCCAACGGTCGAGCGTGTATCCAGTCAGCTCGGCTTGATCTTTGTGGAACTTGGTCACGGCGAGGCGACGACGGTCATTCAAACCCTCTCGCAGATCAGCCCCTGAAACAGTCGTGCAAACCGACCATGTCCGAGGGATCACACTGCATTTGGTAGCCATTGCTCCTCAGTCGCTTATTTTCTTCTACTTTCAAGCTGAAGACGAGAACAGCATCTGCAGATGAGAAGCCAATAACCGCGTCGCCGCATCGAAGATTCAGCAAGAATTGCGACAGCCCGTCAAAAACCTCAAGCCCCAACAAGACAAAGACAATGGTTAAGAGTGTGACCTACGCGACAATCAGCTTGGATTAATGATCAGTTCGTGGATGCATCCGGCGGCATCAAGGCAGCGAGAGCGACACCCGGACGAGAAGAGGGGAGTCAAAATTACAAAGAGAGTCTCTCCAACCCTGCAAAACGTATAGCGATCCCGAAGCCAGCCTTTAAAAGACTTGATACACCTGGATCAATAGGGGACTCTGAAACTGTCCATCGAGAGCTGCGACAATGATCATCGTTCAGCGCTTTGATGCGGCCAATCAGATATGGATTGACGAGGTCGTGCGACACGCCTGGTGGAGCGCGTACACCACAACAAAAGCCAGGTGCTGGGTTTCCGGACGAAGCTACAGAATCGTCTCTGGACACAGCAGAGATGTATTACATGAATTCCCTATAGAAGACTATGGAAACTGCTGTCGGCTTCAAAGCCACAAGCCGACCAACCTCCACAGAAAGAGCAAGTAGCGAGGCAAGCGTCTTCGCTCTTATATACGCGACCTCAACAGCAGATGAAATCACCCATAACCGTAAGCACAACCAGGAACAGTCCCTATCAACGCATCGACGCCAGGTGACCAAGCGGGATCCGCAAGCAACCCCAATTCACAATTAGCAAAGCAATGATTCTGAGAATCACTCTTAGACGTAAGATCAACGGGCGCTCTTGACGAAGAGATCGCTCAGCGCCCCTGCAGTCGCTCTCAGGGGCTTTTCTGCGCTCTAAACGTGTCGATTACGACACTCCTCTCGCACTGTTATGTGCTTTGCGCCATAAAGGCAAGGAGCCGATATCTCTTTGTCAAGGCACCGGCTCACCGGGGCGAATCGCAAGTTCGCCCCACCCAATCCACAACAGGCCCTGATGGGCGAACGGCATGAAGCCCCGCCGACAAGGCGTGTGCAGCATTTCGACCGAAGAGAGAACCAAAACACCTGCTGATCGTCTGGCGCCAGCTCAGAGCCCAGCTGAACTCGATAAGTTGACCGCTTCCGCGCGCCTGGGTCCATGCCTGCCAAGCCTCTGCCCAATACGGGTGCGGTGAGCGGCCTAAAGGAAACCCTGGATTTCTTCAGCGATCCGAGCTTCGCCCAACGGCGCTTTGAGACCTATGGCGATGTCTTCGCCACCAAGCTGCTGGCCCAGCCGATCGTGTTTATCCGCGGTGAGCGCGCGATAAGCGATCTCTTCAGCCAGAGCGAGGCGCTGGAGGGCTGGTGGCCGGAGAGCGTGAAACAGCTGCTGGGCAGCCGATCACTCGCCAACCGCAACGGCGCCGGCCACAAAGCGCGTCGGCGCGTCGTCGGTCAACTGTTCTCCAGCGCAGCCCTCGCGCGCTACAGCCCATCGATCACAGCGCTGGTGGATGAGCTCGCCGAGGAACTCAAGGCATCCGACGGCCCCATCCCCTTGGCCGGGCAGATGCGCCGCTTCGCCTTCACGGTGATCGCCACCACGGTGCTGGGGCTGGATCGAGGCAGCCGCGACGCGCTCTTTGCTGACTTTGAGATCTGGACGAAGGCCCTCTTCTCCATTCCCTTGGCGATCCCCGGCACACCCTTTGCCAAAGCGATGGCTGCTCGCGCGCGACTCTTGAACCGCATCAAGGCGGTCTTGAAAGCCGGCAGCAACCAAGGCGGCCTGGATCTGATCAGTGGCGGGCTCGATGAAGCCGGCATTCCCTTGGATGACGACGATCTGGCCGAGCAGCTGCTGCTGTTGCTCTTCGCTGGCTACGAAACCACGGCCTCCTCGCTGAGCTGTCTCTTCCGCGCGCTGCTCCTGCATCCCGAGGTGCTGCATTGGCTGCAGAGCGATCTGATCTGCGGCCCATGGCCAGCGACCACAGCACCGCAATCGCAAAAGCTCGACGCCACCGTGCTGGAGGTGATGCGCCAAACACCACCGGTGGGGGGCTTCTTCCGCCGCAGCCTGCACCCCATTGAGCTAGCCGGAGTCGCCGTTCCCGAAAAAAGCGTGATCCAGGTGGCCCTCACGCCATCAGGGACCAAGAGCGGAACCGATCTCTCGGAGTTCAGACCGCAGCGCCATCTCGATGGCTCCTTTGATCAAACCCTCCTCCCCTTTGGTGGCGGGGAGAGGGTCTGCCTGGGCAAAGCCCTCGCCGAACTGGAAATCAGACTGATGGCCGTTGGCCTGCTGCGGCAAGTCCAGCTGCAGCTGGTGCCTGGTCAAGATCTGTCGCTCCAGCTGGTGCCCAGCCCCACTCCACGCAGTGGCCTTCTGGTCACCGCAACTGGGCGCTAAGCGATGCGGACTTTTGAACCGGAGGAACTCGACCGCATCATCGAGATGGCATGGGAGGACCGCACCACTTTTGAGGCCATCCATCACCAATTTGGACTCTCTGAACAGGAGGTGATCGAACTGATGCGTCAGTCGATGAAAGCCTCGTCGTTCAGGATGTGGCGCAAGCGCGTCAGTGGACGCAAAACCAAACACCAAGCCACCAGCAGCTCCACCCGCTTTCGGGCCAAGTGCCACAAGTGAGCCAATCAGTGGTTGACGCCACTGGACACTGAACTGATCAGCTGTTGAGCAGTGCCTGGTCGCTCGTTACTCACCAAGCTTCTGAAGGCCATGGGCTGGCTCAATGAGCAACAGCCCGCGTTGACGGATCCGTCTGGCCGACTGGCAGAGAGAACAAAGCGAGCCATCCAGGCCGGCAATCAAGGACCCATCCAAAAGGGACCGCGCGGTGGCCTCTATCGGATCAATGCCAACGGCCGGAAGGTTTACCTCAAACAAGAAGCCACGGGCCGTCCACGCCCAGCGCGTCGCCGTCGTCAAACACACAGCGATCTCGCGGCTTAGTCCTACGGGATCCAGGACTGCTGCTCCCAGAACTCGCGCCGAAGCTTCGCGCAAAAGTCACAGCGGCAGATGGGGTCGTTTTCCTTGCTGCCGGCACCTCGATGTCCTTCTTGTGCCCAGCTCGAATGGGGCGTATTGGGCATCCAGCTCGCCAGCTCTTCGTCCGTGGGTCGTGTGTTGATGCCAAGGGTCATCGCTCAATGATGAACCCAGGGGACATGGCACGCCCTGAAGTGGTGAGCAACTCCACTTGCGATAAACCCGTGACCACCCCAGAGTTCCCCCATGACATCTTGTAGGAGTCATGAGATGCGAACTGCACGTCGTGCATTTGGTGCATTAGCTGCGTTCACGGTCGGTGTGAGCGCCATCAGCCCTGTCTTTGCCCAAAGCGTCCAGCAGACCTTCGACAAGATCGAGCAGATGCAGAAGCAAGGTCCATCCCTTCAACGAGCCATGAACCTGGCTCGAACGAAGGCCATCAGCTTGAACGGCGGTCTGAACAAGTACACCCCTGAAGCCTGCATGTTTTCGACCACGCTGGTCCGGCAACGCTGCTTACTCCAAGCGGATGCGCTGGGCTTTGTCTTCAAGTTCAGCGGCGGCGCCCCCGGCTGGCAGGTTGAAGGATCACCAGCAACCCTCCTGACAGAAGTGGCGGTCAGTGCCGATGGGAAAACGCTGCTAAACATCCAGAACGTGGCGCCATAAACAACCGAACCTGGGAGACCAATGGCCTCGCCTCGGACCCGGTGTCATCCCGTTTGCCGGCCTATCCCAGTAGAGCGCCGATACCGACGGCCAACATGGACAGGAGCCCCCGCCTCGTCCATGGCCCTGCTTCTGGTTGCCTCACTGTTCCTTGGCCTGCTCTGGGTCACGCAGACCCTGGTTCGACGGGGCATGGATGACCGTTCCGGGGGAGACCAGGACTAGGGATCAGCAGAGAGTGAGAAGATGCCATCTCCTGTTCCCGTAGATCGGCCATGAAGTGGGAGTACACGCAACTGCGCTTTATCCCACGCGGCAAAAGCTGGACCGGAGAAATCGAGGAACTGTGGCTGGATCAACGGCAAATCATCTTCAGGTCGCGGCCCCGGCCTGACATCACGCTTGCTGGCGTCATGAACGAACTGGGAGACGACGGCTGGGAGCTGGTGACCTACTCGCAACCTTTCACCGGCTACCACGGGGGCTGCTACACGTTCAAACGAGAGAAAACGCGCTAATCAGGATTCATTGGAGAAGCCCACACCCGGGTAGGTACGACCAAGCCGCACGACATCTCCAGATAAAGAGAATCTAAAGGTTTCCTCGAATACAACCCTGAGTAACAGCGCGAACTCTCCATTGGCCTGTTCGATCGATATACATGGGCTGGCACTAGCCGCAAACGTTCGCCTTGATCACCTCAAGGTGCAGTTCACCTGAGTCATGGAACGGGGACTCGGGCTAACTCGTGAACTCATCATGCAACTCACCTACATGGGTAATTCCTATACCCAGAAAAACTCTGTCCAAGACAAAGCGCCTGTTGAGCTGACCTATCGCCGCAACGTCTACAACGCACGTCTGGCAGACGCGACCGCAAGCACCATTCACCTGACCTACCGAGGCAACACCTACGAGAGGTAAGACGCGTCTCTCGCGCACACGCCCCCTGAGCAATCAGGGGGTTTCTCATGTCTGATTCGATCAAAGACTCCTTTGGCTTGGAGTGAAGGCCACAAAAAACCCCTGGCGCTCAGTCCAGGGGTTTGCTCTCCCTACCCATCGGAGTATCCCGATGAACATATGGTGCTGGGGCCCGTCGACGTTGCAATCGGTACGTCTACCTAATGCCTCTGGCTAGGGGGATGGAGGAAGAAGCCTGTGCTCAAAGCCTCCGAGACCGAGCGGCTTGTCGTCGGTGCAATCGATGTTCAGCCTGCCCTCCGCCAGGACTGGAGCAATCGGATTGACGTAGCAGTATTGATAGGCCCCTTGCTTGGTGACCACTAAAACCACCGCACCTTTATGGGTCATTACGCGCCCATCACCAAGGTCCTGATTGGCCGATTGATTCGCCAAAGCCTGCGCTGGAGCGAACGCCATCGCAGAAACCAGCAATCCGAAAAGTCGTTTCATGAACTCGTTGTAGCGGCACTGGCAGTGGGCTTGCCGCCGGAAGCCGCTTCTTGCCAAAAAAGCGCCCCCGCGAGGGCGCTTGATTGACTCAAAGCTGAGCTGGATTCACCAGAGGCCGCGAACGGGCTGCTGGACCGGCTCGGGAGCTTCGGCGGTGTAGGCCGCGATGCAAGCCGGAGTGTTCATGTACCAGCTGAGCAGCGAGGTGGCCTGCTGGCTGTTCTCGATGCTGTTCACATCACAGACCTTCATCGAGCCCTGGAGGCGCTGGTCGGTGGGAAGCATCTTCATCATTCCGTAGCTCGAGAGCTTGCCGTCGAGGGAGTCAAGAATGATGGCGCTGCGCACGGCCTGCAGGCTGTTCTGCTGGCTGTAGTAGGGGGTGTAGTTGCTCTCCTGAATGCTCTCTTTCAGGAACTGCTCACCCTTGGGGGAATACAGGAAGCGAGCCACGGCGGCCACATCCACGCTGTACTCCTGCTGGAGACCAGCCTGGAGCTGCTCCGTCGACCAGCCCGACAGGTCAGAGAGATTCTGGGGAACAGGATTGTCGATGACTTCTGCACCACCCAAAGGCAGCAGGGTGTTGGAGCGAACAAAGCCGTAGCCGACCGCGCGAGCGGTCAAACGCGGACCGCCATGGGGAGGAACAAACACTGCCGGTCCATAGGCCACACCGGACTCATCGGAGTTCAGCGGAATCGGCGTGTTCGGATTGGCCTGGGCAGGCAGCCCCAGGAACAAACAACTGGCACCCGCCAGCGGAAGAAGGAATTTCATCATTGGAGAACGAGAGAACAGGCTCTGCAAACAAACCCTTCCCGATATGGAGACGCCGGCTGGGCGCCATCAAAGAGACACTTTTTATCTTCAGCTTTGCAGCCAATCTGTGATCAGTAACTGACAGATTGTCTACAAAGTATTCACCAAATGTATCCAAAACTACCGATCTCAATCGGTCTCTATCTTTCGAAGAATGAAAAGCCTGATCCTCGCTGTTCAGCCTGGGAAAACGGCTGGAATTAACGAATGTCGATGGGGGGCGTCTGCTTCCGCGTCATCCGTTCGACCTCGGCCGCTCGGCGTGCCGATCCGGCCTCACCCAGCACGACCGGATAGCGGTTCGTCTTGAGATTGCTTTTAAAGCGATTCCAGAACGCAAGGAACTTGTTCTTACACGGGACAGCCATACCGCCTCGATTGGAGCGACGACACAAGGAAGGACCAACAGCCCACTTTCAGATGCCTCCGCCGCCAAGGCAATAGGCATGAAGTCCGATTGCCTGCTCCATCGATCCGAACGATGGTGGATGCATCGATGATGGAGGCGTCTTGGACGACACGCCACCTCAGAAGACCAACGGAGCGCGCTGACGGCAGACCCCTGCTCTACGGCGTTTTTCTCATCCACCCGCGGGCAGAACGAATCGCCCGTCACTTGGAAGCCCGGCCCCAGGTGTCGCGCTCAGCAGCTCCAAGCCCATTCGACTCTTGTCCTTCGCCGTTGCTCCATGCGCGAGCGAGCGAGGTAGGCCGTCTCTTCCATCCGGGAGGAGCGGCCTTCCCATTAGGCCACGCTCGGCTGATCCAACTCCCAACAACGCGCACCCTGCTGAGTAAAGACGCAAAGGGTGCTCAGCTCGGGCGAGGTAACCCGATAGGTCTGCCCATCCGCCTGGCTCTTCAGCATCGCCTGCATCTCGGCGAGCTCGCGCTGCTCATGGGCCTCGGCGCGACTCCAGCCCTGGTGTGTGAGGAGCTCGATGGTGTACATAGACCCCTGCATTTAGTGGATGCTCAAGATTGGCCGCGCTCCGTCCTTTCGGGCCAATCGACAAAAAAGCTTCGGGATGACAAATGCAACCTGAAGCGATGGCATTCCAAGAAAAAGTCTCCCACCACAGAAACGCTGCAAGGGAGACATGACCTTCAGCCCCCGACTCTCGGCGGTGCAGTCAGCCTCCTCGTGCACGCGGAGCTTGCGATAGCCCTAAATGGGGGCAATGCAGGTATCGCCCTGAGCAGAAATACCCAAAGCACCCGAACGGTTCGAGCTGAACGGGCGACCCGGGTTGATTCAGAGAACCTTTGGCAACCACAGAAGAGCCATGGGGTTCATCGCCGTTTTCGCCGCCTGCTACGCCGCTGGTGCCGCCGCACTGCAGTTGCAGAACGCCGGCAAACCGCGCGACAAAGCGATGCCCGCCCCCTGGGAGACGACCTCGCGCTTTTCGGCCCTGAAGCAGAACAGCTATTGAGGCCGCTCGCACCTCCGAGCCGCACCCGACAGAATGTAAAGACTTCGTTACAGGTCTCTCATGTCTCTCGGCGCAGTCTTCTTGAGCTCGATGGCCACAGGGGTGCTTACCGAGGCCGAGGTGTCTTGGATTGCCGCCCACCAGGGCTCCTTTAATCGCCACGAGGCCGCCGTCGCCCTGCGGCTGGGGCGCCTCCTTGATCAAGGGAGCATCAATCTCGGCTGCCGCCTCGGTTGAGTCCATGGGCGACCTTCACCCCCCCGTGTGGACCGAGGCAGAGACCCTTCAGTACTGGTGGTCCATGCGCCGGGCCATGGAATCAGCGGGTGATCGCACCAGTGCGATCTACAAACGCTCCGTGGCCATCACCGAAGGGCAACCGGACCCTTTAGCAGCCAACGGCACCCTCCGTTGACACCAAAGGAGTCCCTAGGCCATAACCACTGAGGAGACGGGCGAGTGCATTCCCCCGTTGTCCGATACGGGGGTCCGATTCCGGCCCCCCAACCAACACTCCCCACCGGTTCCCGGTGAGGGAGCTGTTGGCCGCGAGGCACACTGACCCCAACCGCGGCCAATGGAATGAAGCTGGATCAGCAACAACCGTGGGGCGTCTGGGCCTTTGTGATCGGCCTGAATGTGCTCGGCTTCACGGGCTACTTCATCCTCAAGGCGATGGGAATCACGCTTTATTCCATCCACGCCAGCTGAATTCAGCGCAGGTAAGCAACGGCGCCTGTGAAGCGTCGAAATACTGCTGACCGCACGGAAAAGATCGTCCCTAGGACCGATCCTTCATGCCGTAAACGAATGGCCGAGCCCAAGCAGATCTGCCGCACCTCCCGCGGCTCCACGATTGATGCGGTCGGGAACGGTCGCTATCGCGTCTGCGACCGCAACCTGAAATGCGCTGAAGTCGAAGGGCTTTGGCAGGCCTATGAAGCCGTGAAGGACCAGGAATGCCGCAACCCTGTTGCCTGGCACCACTAGACCGCCAGGATTCGGCAAACGCTGCAGTCCCCAGGAAGACCATCACCTGGCGGATCAAGCCATGGCAGCCGAAAGACTGGGCGAAATGCATCGAAGGCGTCCACGGCCTCTAGTCGCCCTCCTCAGAGGAAGACCTGACTCACCGTGCTCTCCAGGATGTGACCAGAGGAAGCAATCATCGCGGCATTGCCTGAAATGAACTGCTCCATCACCCCAGCTTCAGCCTGCATCACGGCACAGACCTTGGTTGGGTCGTCCTTGCTCACCCCACGAAAAAGGCTCTGGATCCCTGCGGCCTCTTGAAGCGAAGCAGAGGAGTCATAGATGGTGACCCACTCCTCAAACGGCTTGTTGATCGAGAAGGTGAGTACGTGGGTTTCGAGCATGACAAGCAGCCTTTGCCCGAATTAATCACGAGGGTCAGCCGGAGTCCGTGCTGAGGACAACAACACGTCACACGCACAACGACTAACGCCGCTGCTGTCCAGAAGCCGGCAGGCGCCTCTGCTTAAACCGCTCGTAGTAGAGGTACATCGCCAGCCAGACCCAGCCCAAGCCGCAGGTGGTCAGCCCAACCAGGGCGATCTTGATCAGGCGCAGGCTCCAAAGAACCAGCCAACGCAGCCAGAGCGGGAGTGGTCGCTGACGCGGGCGTTTGGGCATGCAACCGACCATTCTTGGATGATTTGGTCTCCGGGGCAATGGGCATTAAGCCCGATTGCCTTCCCCCTCGGTCCGCCCGACGCTATGGCCATCGAGATCGGAGACGCCTCTGATGGCCGACACTCCACCCAACCAGATGTCAGGAGCGAGCTGACTGAAGGCGCCTGCTCCAACAGTCTTCTCAAACCGTGAGCGGGCCGTCAGATCAAACAAACGTGAGCGTTTGAGCTGTCGGCACTCCATCTGCACCGCCACAGGTGCCCCAAGGAGTCACCCCTGCTCCACACCTGGACACCTGGCCCCAGGTGACCTCCCTCAGCAGCTCCGCCCCCTCTTTCGTTCCCTTACGAAACGGGTGCTCCCCATGCATGAACGAGCGCGTTAGGCCGTCTCTTCCATCCGGAAGGGGCGGCCTCCGTCTTGGAGCGATCAGGCGATCCAGTCGTCCTGATCCATGATCCGCTTGATCAGCAACCCCAAGCGCTTGAACTCGCCGAAGTTGAGGTCTTGAACCGCCTGATCCAAGCCGCTATCGACCCATTCCTCACCACGCTTCTCGTAGATCGTGAAGTCCTGGTCTAGGGATTCACGCTTGATGCAATAGGTCACCCCATCGTCATTCAGGAAATCGGCGGAGTGCAATTGCAGACCCATGAATCCTGGTCAAGCTCTCGCGACCTTAGGGGCTGCGGGTCAAGGATCCGACTGGCTGGCTTGATCGATCGCGAACAGCCTCTGCTCGATCTGACGGGCGATTCCTTTGTAGAGACCAACCCGCTCCTTGGACTTGATCGCGATCTCCAGGTAGATCAGCAGACCGATGGTCAACATCCAGGGTGAGGCACCCGGACTGAAGCTGAAGACCACCAGGAGCACCGCGATAAAGGCCCGCAGAAAACGGGTGAAGGTGTTGCGTCTCTGGGCCAAATAGCGGGCCGAATCCTCCTGGGCCCGCAGGCGATCGGCCCCCTCCAGGGGATCGCCATCGGTATCCAACCAATCGATCGGCAAACCACCGCGCCGTTGGTAGACGATGCGGTAACTCAGACCCTGCGGCGTTTCCTGAACACGGGTTCCTGAATAGGGCACCAACGGCGCGATCGACGGCAATCACCAGATTGTGACCCAGTTGAAAAGCCCCCCTTGCCGCTCTTGCCGCGCTTGGGCCATGACTGCAGTGGAGACGGCTCGACGTCACGGACCGTCCTCATCAGGGGTGCGGTGCAACGTGCCCCATCAACAACCCTCCAGTGCGCGCTTCACCACTTGTCGCTGGAAGGTTTGTCGCTAGGGAGCCAAAGCCGGGCCGTCCACCCGGCGAAGAGGGCCAACGGGAGGCCATAGGCCAGCAGAAATGGAATGAGCCAGAAGATCCCGATCAGCCAGGTCGGGACGCCGAACGACAGCGTCCAGAGCGCGTTATTTACGACGCCAAACAGCAGGCGAGAGAGGAGCGCCAGTGCCACCGCAAAGAGCGCTGAGACGACAGCGGTCCGCAGGATCTTCTCGGAAGTGGTCATGCTGCCAGCATGAAAGCGATCAGCGTTTGGGGCCATGTCGGAAGAAGACTTTCTGCAGGCGCTGACCGGCGTTGATGTGCAACTGAGCAGCCACGCCAACTGGCAGGAGCTCAAAGGAATTGCCTCAGACCACCCCTGGTCCCTCGGCGAAACGCCCCTGACACCAGGCCAGCAATGCGTACTGGCCTTCTGGCGGATCTTGTCGCGGGATGACCAAGGCCAATCGACCGCGCCCATGCCCGGGGAAGGAACCGAAGAAGAGATTCGGCAAAGCCTCAGCGATTTCCAGGAGGACTTTGAAACCTCGGTCCTCATCAACACGGATTTGGACCTCGACTCCATCCGCGAGCTCTTCGCGGCGCTGGCCCCGTCCTAAGCCAAGGAACGGGACGACGGGCTCGAGCTGAGGAGCGATTCAGCCAGCCAGAGCTCCATCGCCGTCTTCAGCACCAACAGACTCGCGGCAAACGTCAACATCCGAAGCATGGGGACTCGGTCGACTGCGACCAGTGTCACGGCCACGACGATCAGCAACTGTTGCCGTCACTGCTGAGATCAGCGATCCCACACCGGCCAGGAGCTTGCGCCGGACCCCAATCAGGAGTAGTACAGGCATACCACGCACCAAGCGCATGGACGAATGGGAATTCATGGAGGCCAAGCTGCTGCGGGCCTCCCGATCGGGACGGGTCTGCATCACCTGCCAACACTTCACCTACGGAACCGACGCCCATTGCAGAACCCTGCTCGGCTGCAAGCTGCAGTCCAAGCAGCTCGACCAAGGGGAACACCTCACGAAAAAGTGCAGGCATTGGCTGACCCGGCGCGAACGCCAGGTGGGCTGGTGCCCAGAGGCGGCCTGACCACAGCTCATGACAAGAGATGCCGCCCCCAGGAATTGCTGAGAAGCTGTGGGCAGATCGTCTCGCGACCGCAACAGGACCGTGCCCTGGGAACCAACCGAGGACTTCCTCAAGAACGGCTATCAAGACGTCATCGCGCTGGTGGAGCGCTGGCAGCAGCAGCACGGCGCCGACCAGCACGCCTGCGGAATGATGCTGCGAACCGTGGGGCTCTCCTACTTGGAGCACTACGGCGAAGGCGGAGACCACAGCAGCACTCACCCCTTCCCCAACCACGCGGGCTCCAACCAGCCGCAGACCTGAACGGGGAGCGCCCCAAACGGGGACAATTCGGAAGAAAAACGGAAGAAATAGGTATTAATTCCCTGGCCCTGAGCTGCTGGAGCCGATTAGTCCGGAGGCAAGAGGTGAGTTTCCAATCCTTGTCTCCAGCGGCTCCAGATGTCGATGGCCCAAAACATCCAGGAGCAGGTCAAACGCTCAGCCCATGAGCGCTGGATCAGCACCGGCTTGGCCGGTCGCCTGATGCGGCTCTGCCCCGACTTCTTCCCCGACCTGCAATCGGCGGGCGCATGGGTCAGCGAACAAACAGGAACGGCCATCGGCGGCATGGGCGGGACCCGGCTGATGCTGTTGCTGCGGGATCACGAGCTCCGGCGCATGGTCGAGGACCAGCACGCCTGCGCCCTGACCTGCCCCATCAGGAGCGATCAATAGGCGATCGCTGCATCCAAATCCGCTCGAGCACCTGGCGAAACTCCTGCTCCGTCAAAGGCTTGGCCAGACGGCGCCGGCGGCTGATGGCCGTGAGCCACCAGATCTGCAACGCCACAAAGGCGAACGCCAAGACAGCGAGTTCCGCCCAACCGTTCTGGAGTGCTGGCACCAGGCCCTCAGCGCTCGCTCCATCCAAGCGTCCCCCGATCGCCTCCAGAACCCATTGCTAAGAGAGGAGCAGTAACGGATTCAGCCATGGGCTACGTGATCGGTTTCCTGATGGTCTGCCTGCCCTGCGGCTTCATCTCGGCGTCAATCGCCCGGGCCAAAGCCAGGCGGGGCGCCCGATGGTTTTGGGCCGGGCTGATCTTTGGCCCCCTCGGCCTCATCGGTGCAGCCGGGATGCCCGATCGCAAGAGCCAGGTCTGGTTGCGCTATTTGGCCGAAGCCCAGGGCTATCAGCCACGCCACCAGAAAGAGAGCGAAGTCCCGGAATAGCTGACGCCAGCCAGCCCCCATGGCTACGACGTGGAAATGTGACCGATCGGCCTCTGTTGTGCCCTGTTTTGATCTCACCGTTCACTTCCCCGACGGGGATTCAGAACTGCACCTGATTGCCTTCAGCGAGGGGCACGCCTTCACCCTGGCCCGGCGGCAGTTCGGCAATCGCCCGCTGACGATTCGCAAACGGCCGACACCACCGCGCGGCAGCGTGAACCGCGACGGCCATTAGGTATTTCCACTCATGACGAGGGCCAGCGGCTCGGCGTCATAACAGTGCTGGAAGCGATCGCCCTGCGCCCGCTCTCCAACACGGGGGCCTCTCTTTGCTGATCCTGGCCCCGACCCAACAACGGTTTGCGAAACGGCTGACAGCGAGGCCACCCTCGGCATCCTGAAGGGAGCTGACCGCGGCTGCAGCATGCGCTCTCCTTTCCGTGAGCCCCCCGAGTCCAAGGTCTGGCGACTCAGTCGGACCTGGAGCCAGCCCTGGCTGAAGAACTGGCGTGGAGACATCACCGGCGGCATCACGACCGCCGTCGTGGCGTTGCCCCTGGCCATGGCCTTTGGCTTGACCTCGGGGGCCGGTGCCATCGCAGGCCTCTGGGGCGCGATTGTTCTGGGCTTCATCGCCGCCCCCCTCGGCGGCACCCCCTCCCAGGTCTCGGGCCCCACCGGCCCGATGACCGTGATCATGGCCGCGGTCATTACGGCACTGGTGGGTCGCTATGGCCCGGAGGCCGGCCTGGCGGTGGCCTTCACCGTGGCGCTGCTCGCCGGTGGACTGCAGGTGCTCTTCGGGGTCTTCCGCCTCGGGCAATACATCGTGCAGATGCCCTATTCGGTGATCTCCGGCTTCATGTCGGGAATCGGCGTGATCGTGGTCGTGCTGCAGCTGCCGATCCTGCTGGGGCTCAACCTCAAGGGCACCATCCCCCAGATCCTGGGGGCGCTCCCCGCACAACTCCCCAACCTGAACGGCCTGGCCCTGCTGATTGGCTGCCTGACCTTTGCCCTGATCCGCGCCTACCCCCGGCGCTGGAATCGCTGGATCCCCGCCCCGCTGGTGGCCTTGGTCGTGATCTCGGCCCTCAGCACCCTGCTGCCGGAGGGCTCCCTCCCCCGCCTCGGAGCCATTCCCCAGGGCCTGCCGACCCTGCGCTGGCCCGAGCTGCGCTTCGATGACCTCCGCCTGCTGGGCGGTTATGCGATCACCCTCGCCGTCCTGGGCTCGATTGACTCGCTGCTCACCTCCCTGGTGGCCGACAACATCACCCGAACCCAACACCGCTCCGATCGCGAACTGATCGGCCAGGGCCTGGGCAACATGGCCGCCGCCCTCGTCGGTGGCCTACCTGGAGCGGGCGCGACGATGCGCACCGTCACCAACGTGCAGGCCGGAGGCAAGACCCCCCTCTCGGGGATGGTCCACTCGCTGGCCCTGCTGATCGTGACCCTGGGGGCGGGCCCCTTCGCGGCCGGCATCCCTCTGGCCGTCCTGGGCGGAATCCTGCTGCATGTGGGCCTGGAGATCGTCGACTGGAGCTTCCTCAAGCGCGCCCCACGCCTCTCCTGGAAAGCCACGGGTCTGATGTGGCTGGTCCTCTTGCTCACGGTCTTCTGGGACCTGGTCACCGCGGTGGTGATCGGGGTCTCGCTGGCCAACGTGATCACCATCAAGGACCAGGCCGATGCCCTTCAAAAAAGCAGCCAACGGATCGCCGGCGGCGATGGAGATCCCAATGCCCTGAAGCTCGCTGGCGAGGAGCAAGCGCTGCTGCGGGAAGCTGGCAGTGAGCTGGCGCTCTTGAACCTGGCGGGCCCGCTGAGCTTTGGGGCCAGCCGCTATCTGACGCAGCTCCTCCAGGAAAGCGCTGCCTACGCCACCTTGATCCTCGATCTGACGGCCGTCTCCCATCTGGGGGTCACGGCCTCCCTGGCCATCGACGCGGTCTGCCGCGATGCCACCCGCCAAGGACGGCGGGTGATCCTCGCGGTCCCCCAGGAGCGCTACCGGGAACGACTCGGACGGCTCGCCATCACCCGCTTCATCGGCGTGGAGATCTGCCTGACCCGGCTCGAGGCGCTGCAGTGCGCCCGCAGCCATCAGCTTGCGGCCAGATCCGAGAAGGCTTCCTAGCTTGATCCCAGTCGATCCGGGCCCGTGACACGCCCTTCCCTCAGCCTGATCAGCGGCGCGCTGCTGCTGCTTGTCCTCAGCGCCGCTGGCCCGAGCTGGGCCCAAAAACGCATTCCGAAGGCGGCCGGTCAAAACCAATGCCCGCTGGGCTACGTCAACGATCTGGGGAGCCATTGCGTCTCGCCCATCTACTACGAAGTGGCGCCCACCAACGGCCAACCCTGCCGTTCCGGCTGGATGAACATTGGAGCGGGCTATTGCAAGAAGAAGACGCTCGGCATCTTTTAAAACCGGTGAATGTGCCTATGGCTCCTCGCTGAGGCGCAGAGCCATAACGGTTTTGGAGGCGGTCGAGTACCAACCCGCGCTCCAAACGGGGGCCGCCCCCCTTGAGGCCCCCAACAACAACCCTCCAGCGCTCCCGCCGAACGCTGGGGGGTTTGTTGCATGGGTGCATGCCGGACACTGGAGTGCAGTCGTGAGCTCCGTCCATGACCTTCCGGATCAAGACGCATGACGCCTGGGGCAGCACCCCCGTTGGCGACTTCCCCTCGCTTGAGGCCGCCCGCCAAGCCTTCAGCAGCATCTGCCAAGACCCCTGGTATCAACAGGACGGAACCGTCAAAGGCATCGAGCTGGTGGAGGTCCAAGCCAACGGCCAAAGTCAACGCCTCGACTGGCACGCCTCTGCCTAAGTGAATGTGCCTAGCCGCAGAACTTGGTATGAACGGCGACATTCCCAGTGCAGGCGGCTGGGGATCCTTAGCCCGCTCCTGGACTCAACCGTGACCACTCCGCAACGCGACACCAACGCAGCCTCGTCCCGATCCTCTCTTGGGAATCACTCGCCGGCCTACTGGTTGGCGGCGTGACCGCCTCGCTCCTGACTGGCGTCGGTCGACCGCTCCTCGGGCTGGGCTGACCCGAGCCAACCCGCGTTCGTACTCATGCCAAGGCGCGGTAGACGTTTTTAGGCCTGGGGAACTCCTCCCCCCAGGCCGCCATGACCAGCTCACCCGAGCAACGCGAGCACCTGCGGCATGAGGTCCTTGAGACCATCAAAGGTGTGCTGCCCCTCGTGGTTGCCCTGACCGCCGCCTGGCTGGCCATCGACTTCGCCACCCACCTGGTGACCTAGTCAGAAGCCGCTGTCCTGATCGGCTTGGCGCCGCTGGTACTCCATGCAGCCCTTGTAATCGCTGGCTTTCAAGCAGCGTTCGTGGGCTGCTGGCGTCCCGCCACTGGGCTTGCCAAACAACTGCTCGGTGTCGTCCTCTGACAGGCCCAAAAAGGCGAAGAGGGCCGGGACCAGGATCAAGCTGCTGAGCATGCGCGAGACGAGGAAGGCTTCACAACGCCGGTGACGCTGTTGGGGTTCACCGTTCGAATCACCCCCGTGTCCACGCAGGCGATCTGAAAAAAGCTGTTGCCATTGTCCCTGGCCCCACCTTCGCGGTGAATCACCTGACCGACCCACCAGTCCTGCTCAGGAGGCTCCACCAGCACCACATCACCGACGCGCACCAAGAGAAAAGCAGGCACCGACTAGCCCTTAAATTAGTACAGGCGTTCTAGCGCGTTGACGGGGTGTTGTCGATCGCATCCAGGTTCTCGTCAACGCGAGCCAGGCGCTCCATCACCCGATGCAGATCGAGCTCAGAGAGCTCGCCGCTCGCGGTCCATTTCATACAGGTGGAACCCAAGCAATCGCCGCGCGCCGGTTCGCTCACTCCCGGTTTGTTCAGGGCTTTCATCACGCCCTCCCGTCCTCTGATGGAGTCACTCTCGATCCGCGCTCAGCGGGTGGCCTACCCCCAGATGGGGGCAGTTCAGTCGGCGTAGGTCTGGGCCAGGGCCGTGAGCAACTCGGCGATGAAGGGCCGAGGGCAACCCAGCTCCTGCTGCAGCTCATCGCACTCATCACGAAAAAACTCCAACGTGCGCGCGATCACGCCGTCGCGCTGCTCCGGAGTCGGCGTCCAATCAGACATGGTCGAGCTGAAGCGGGGAAAAAATGATCAAACCAGCCCAGCGATCACCAGCGAGTCAGCCGCTGGTCGTAGGCGTCAGCTTTTTTAAAGGTCCGCGTGTAGCAACAAACACGCTGCCCCAGCGCAGGCCGAGGCCAGGATCACAGAGCTGGCGGAGCGCCACGGCGCGCGCGGAGGAAGACACCCTGCACCGTCAGCACCCCTTCAGTAGGGAAGGGTGAAACCCGACTGCATGTTCTTGACGTCGAGCATCACCCAGGTCAGCCAGACCAGCAGGCCAATGACGCCGGAGACGGCCGCGATCTTGCCGGAGGCGCGCAGGAGCCATTCCCAAAGACTGATCTCTTTCACCGGCTTCGCCGCAACCGCTGCATCCTGCCTGGTCGAAACGCCCACCGACGGGGCGACAACCGCTCAGATCTGACAGGCTGACGGGATTGCAAGGGACATCCCCATCAGCCTTCCAGCCTCCGACTTGGCGCACTTGGCCCGCTGTGCCTGGCTTCGCCAGCAGTGCGCCAGCGACAGCGATCGCGCCAACCGCGAGTTCGCCACCCTGCTGATGTGGCACCAAGCCGCCAGCAACCCAGGCGCTAACGCGGGGGCTGGGCCGTTGTCGTCAAGACCGTCGTAGGGGAGCCCTCAACGCCGGCGTAAAAGACCACGAGCTCCACCGGCTGCGTCCCCAGGGCACGGCCCGTGTGGATGGTGTTCACCACCTCGATCAAGGCCTCACCCTCGCGAAAGGTGCGGGTGGAACCGTCCACCAACTCAAGGGCCAAGGCCCCCTTGAGGATCACGGCGGCGTTGATCACGGGATGCCAGTGCAGCGGCAGACGCACCCCGGCCGGGATCGTGATGCGCAGGACCTTCACCTGGGGTTGACCGTCTGGATACCGGGGCAGGGTTCGGCCATCCCACTCCTTGCTGGAGCTGGCGAGTTCCGTCACCTCAACACCCAGGGCCGCCGCCCCGTGGCCGTCGTGGGCCCGGAGCGCCAGGGGGGAGCTCGCGCAAAGGCAGGCCACGGCCAAAGGGGTTAGCCACGAGCAACGCTTCATGGGCGCGCGTCCTAGAAGGGATCCATGGAACACGTTTTATTGGCCTTTTTGGCCTTTGGAGCCGCCGTGTTGAGCCTCTTGGCCTGGATGGTGGCCGCCTTCACGAGCGACCGGGTGCGCTAACTCCATCAGCTCCGCATCCACCACCACCAAGGGCTCACCCGGCTGGAAGCGACGCGCCTGGGCTAGGGCCTGCTCACGGTTTTCCGCCTGCACCGAGCGCGGGCCAGCGGCGTCTGCGTTGCAACTCCAGACCTGATAGCGCCGAAGCATGGCGAGCGAGGGGTGGACCCTCGTCCTAGCCACGCCACCGCAAAGCGGAACAAAACACCTGCAAGCGGCAAGCGAGGCCCACGCGCGTCGCTAGGGATTGGGACCAGATCCTGACCCCGTGCTCCTGCTCACCGATCCCATCGAATTGATCTGGGGAATCGCAGGACTGCTCAAAGCGTTCCTCTGGGATGAACCCAGCTCAACGCTTGGGGACGACCGTCATCCCGACCGGAGCCAGTGCAATCTGGGCGAACTTGATGTGCTGCAGGCCAAAGGGAATCCCCACAACCGTGAGGAAGCAGGCCAAGGCTGAGGTCAGGTGACCGATCGCAAGCCACCAGCCGGCCACGAGGAACCAAATCGCATTCCCGAGCGTCCCCAGGGAACCGGTGCCCCAATCGCGGCGACCGGTCAGGGCCTGACGTGAGATCTCCTCCTGACCGAAGGGCCAGAAGGAGAAATTGCCAATCACGAAGCAGGAGCGGGCCCAGGGCAAGCCGACAACGCTGATCGCACAAAGCAGGCCAGCAAGCCACCAACCCAGGCCCATGACCAATCCGCCCAGGACAAACCAGAGCAGGTTGAACAGGAAGCGGAACACGACGCGCCGCAGCAGCTAACGGGACTGTCGAGCAATCCCAACGGCTTGCCAAGGCCAGTTACAGACAGTTACATTTGCTTTACGTTTCGCAACACCGCCATGGAAGCCGACTACGGGATGGCCATCACAGCGATGGTTGTCGTGGGTGCCCTCCTCACCGCCGGGGTGGTGTTCGTCCTGTCCCGCCCCAGCGATCTGGGCCCCACCCGCAAATAACGATGGCGCTGACCGCACTGCTGCTCTTCGCCGGCTGGATCGCCGCCTCCCTGCTCAAACCCACTCCCCAACAGTCATGAACAACAACCAAGTCACCGACCAGTGGTGCCAGAACCGCGCCGAAGAGCAAATCCACCAGCAACAGCTCCAGAACGTTGAGCGCTTCAACGGCCGGATGGCGATGCTCGGCATCGTCATCGGGATCATCACCGAGGGACTCACCGGCCAAGGCATCGCACATCAGATCGGCCTGGGCCCCCTGGTCGACGGCTACGCGAGCTGCCACACCCAGTACCTTCCCTTCTGCTTCTGATCAGCCCAATCCCCTCGCGATGAACAAGCAGGAGTTCCGCTACGAACCCGTCGAGTCCTTCGGCAAGAGCATGACGTCCAAACGCCCTTGGGACGTCTCGGCCTTGGCTGGCGTCGAGCAACTCAACGGCCGCGTCGCCATGTTGGGCTTTGCCGCCGCGTTGATTGGCGAGTGGCTCACCGGCTACGGCCCGGCCGGACAAATCATGGCGCTGTTGCGCTGGTATCTCAGCTGAAGCGCTGACAGCAACCGGTCCGCGTTGCTAGGCCTGAGTTAGAGGCTCGGGCGCCATGAACCACATCTATGAGGTCTTTCACGCCGGCCCGGCGGACTTCGGTCGCTTTCACGTCGTCGCGGAGAACCGGCAGCAGGCCAGGGCCCGTGCCCAGGCGAACTATCCCCGGCACGACTTTGCGGTCTTCCGCAGCGAGCTGATTCGGCCGGAATGGCGCTACCAGCTGCTCAACGAGTGGCGTTCAACGCTCTAGCGATTTTGTCCAGCGTTCTCCTCAGTCCGCACTGACGGAGCGGGAGTAGATCAAGCCCAACTCCGAGGCCCAGGCCAGGAGATTGTTGGTGGCGGTCAGCACGTCCAGGGAGCGACTCCAGGCCTCGTGCAAATCAGAGGCCTCGAGGACATAGCGCTCGGCCCAGTCGTAGGAGCGCACCAAGCCGCAGGCCTCCTTGAGGCGATGGGGCGTGAGCGCGTGGGATTCGACGCGCTCAATCAGGCCCTTCTCCCAAAAGGCCCGGCCCACGCCGCGATCACCAGAGAAACTCTGGTGCAGCGTCGAGAGCACAGTCTCGAATTCTGGTCGTTGGATCTGGTCCATGGACCAGGCCTAACACTGTCTAAATACCTCGCGCAGGCGGAAAAAAGCAGGCCCAGCCCAGCCTTGCCAAAGCCAGGCGATCTGAGCCATGACTGAGCGATGGCAGGGACAGAACCCGAAACCCCGCCAGCGATGGCCCTCGGACCACCCGGGGGCTTTTGCCTCAACGGGCACCGACGAGAGAACGAGGCGATGGAGCGTCGTGCGATTAATCCAGAACGGATCCTCGTGATCACCCCGAAGGGCTCCACAATTGAGGCCCTCCCTGAGGGCGATTACCGGGTCTGCTGGGCCTCCGGGATCTGCCAAACCGTCAGTGGCCTGCATCGCGCCAATGCCCTGCTCTATTGGCATGAGGAGAACAGCGTGGAGCGCTGCCGGCCCAGCCGCCCTTGACGCCGCCTTCGGGACTTGTTTGATGGGCTCGACTGCGGATCCTTGATGAAGATCAAGACGACGTCGCTCCAGATGACCACTCAGGAAAGCTTGAGCCTGTTGGACGACCTGCGCGCTGAACTGGCCCCCAGCACGATGGGCACTGCGCAATGGAGCCGCATCAACCAATTGGAAGACAAATTGCTGGCGCTGCTCGCCATCGCTAACGCCAGCTGAGACACAAAAAAGCCCCGGGGTTTCCGGGGCCATGGCTTGAGGCTTAAGAGAACCTCAGGAATCAGCGCTGGTGCAGCGCTTGAGGTTCTTCCAGTCGTCCACCACCTGACCGCAGCCATTGACGACGCAGTGGAGCGGATCATCGGCAACGATGGTGAAGATACCGGTGGACTCCGTGATCAGATCGCTGATCCCGGGGATCAAGGCACCGCCACCGGCCAGCACGATGCCGCGGGCGTGAACGTCGGCGGCGAGCTCAGGGGGAGTGCTCTCCAGGACGCGCTTAATCGTGTCGACGATGGCGCCAAGGGGCTGCTGAATCGCCTCACGGATTTCACCGGCGGTGACGGTGATGCTTTCGGGCAATCCGGTGCGGTTGTTGAAACCGCTCACCTCCATGTGGCGATCATCATTGCGGGCATTGGCATGGGCAGAACCAATGCTGATCTTGACCTTCTCGGCGGTGGCTTCACCGATCACCAGGCCATAGGTCTTTTTGAGGTAATCAGCGATGCTCTCGGTGATTTCATCACCGGCAATCCGGATCGATTCGCTCTCCACGGGAGAGCCGAGGCTCAAGACGGCGACGTCGGTGGTGCCACCGCCGATGTCGACAATCATGCTGCCGACGGGTTCGGTGATGGGAAGGCCCGCACCGATCGCGGCGGCCACGGTTTCATCGATCAGATAGACCTCTTTGGAGCCGATGATGCCGGCTTCACGGACCGCCCGGCGCTCTACATCGGTGATGCTGCTCGGGATGCCGACCACCATCCGAGGAGCGGTGGACTTGCCGGCATTACCGCGGCGCATGAAGGTTTGGATCATGAGCTCGGCGGCGGCGTAATCAGCAATGACGCCATCGCGCAGGGGACGAATCGCCTGAATCGCTTTCGGGGTTTTGCCGATCATGCGTTTTGCGCCTTCTCCCACCTCCAGTGGGATGCCTCGCTCTAAATCAAGAGCGACAACGGAGGGTTCATCGAGAACGATTCCCTTGCCTGACACGTACATCAGGGTGTTCGCCGTCCCCAGATCGACACCGATAGAGGAGGTAGTCCGGAAAGGCCAGAACATGGTGTTTTTTGCTGATCAACCCAAAACTGATCAAACGCGAATATTCGTTCTTCGGACTTAATCAAATCTTCCACTCTTTGATGCAAGTCATCGAACAACCCCTCAACGCCACGCCTCCCAGGCCGCCAGCAGGCGCTCCTGCTCCGCGCTGGGGGCGCAGCTGCAGAGGTAGGCATCCGGACGAATCAGATAGGTCCAGCCCGCCCGATAGCCGGGCTGGGGAGCCGCTACGGCTGACACCAACCCATCGCCCACCAGGGACCAATCAAGCGCCGGCCAAGGATCGCCCACGGACAACAGCACCAAGCGACCGCTCCTGAGCAGTGCGTGCAAGCGGGTCTTCCCGCTGGGAGCACAGCACGCCAGATCAGGGGTGCGATCCCCAGGCGCCAGTCCCGCTCCGGAACGCACCAAAACCGGAGAAAGGGCGCTGCCCCGGTAATGCAGATCGGTTTCACAGAGCTGCTCCACGAGGCGCCGCTGCAGCCGGCGGCTGCGGCCCAAATTCGAGAAGACCAAATTCCGGAGGCGACGCAGGAGGGGCTGGCGCAGCAGCGCCACCCGGGTCAGGACCCCGGCATTGCGCAGCACCTGATCACCGATGCCACTGCGTTCGGGCGAATAGGTCTCCAGGAGCTGCGACCCCGCCTTGCCCTGAAGCACCAGGGCCAACTTCCAGGCGAGGTTGAAGGCGTCCTGCATGCCGGTGTTCATCCCCTGGCCCCCCGCTGGACTGTGGATGTGGGCCGCGTCCCCCGCCAAAAAGACCCGGCCGACGCTGTAGCGGTCGACCTTGCGCTCGTTGATGCGGAAATGGCTCAACCAGATCGGATCGTGGGCGCGGAAGCCCGATCCCAAGCGCTGATCGACGAGCGCCTGGACCTGCTCCAGGCTGGGGTCAGCCACCTCCGCTCCCGAGACATCACCAATGATCCGGAAACGATTCCCGACGATCGGGAAGAGGGCCAAGATCCCGTCCGGATTCCAGACCACCGCGACCTGATCGGCCGCAGCGGGACCATCGAGCTTGACGTCCGCCAGGACCCAATTCGATTCGAGGGTCTCACCGCTGTAGGCCAGACCCAACCGGTGCCGCACGGCGCTGTGGGCACCATCGCAGCCCAGCAGATAGCTGCACTGCATCGTCTCCTTACTGCCATCTGCTCGGGTCAGTTCCGCACGGACACCGCTCTCGGTCTCAGCAAAGTCGCTGAGCTCGAGCTCCCGCTCGACCTGCACGCCCCGCTCGGCCAACAGCTGAGTCAGCACCGCCTCGGTGCGGTTCTGGGGAATCATCAAGGCGTAGGGGAATGGGCTCTGAACCCGGGAAAAGGCCAGGGCGACCAGCAAGCGCTGACCCGCCTGGATCCGGGCACCGTGGCCCTGAAGTCCGGCCTCCAAGAACGGCTGCACACAGCCATGAAGGTCCAGCAATTCCAGGGTGCGCGGCCAGATCACGAGGGCCTTGGAGCGATCGCTGGGCTGGGGAGCCCGATCGACGAGACGGACCGCGATGGCCTGCTGACGCAGGGCCAGAGCCAGGGTGAGGCCCACGGGGCCCGCTCCCACCACCAAGACGGGTTGGGACATCAAAGCGACAGCAGATCTCTGCCCAAGCTGAACAACAAACCGGCTTGCTCTTCGACAGTTCCACTTGTTTTTTGGCGGATGCTTTCGCTGAAAGAGCAACGGGCACAGTGCGTTAGGGTCTCTTCAACGCACTGCAGGCTGTTGTCGATATGACCCTGGGCCGATTTCTGGTCTTCTTTGTGATCGGCCTGGTGCTGGCGACGGTGCTCAACCTGACCTGGCTCTACTGGATCCTGGCCGCTGCGGCGGCCACGGTTGCGATCAAGCTCTGGCTCAACCGATAGCCCGATGACGGAGACCACCACCCACAACGGGGCCAGCTACAAACTGACCAGGCTGCCCTCCGCCCTCGAGGCGAGCAAAGCGGCCAATCGGATCCGTCCTTGGATGAGCCGGAGCGAGGAACAGCAACGCGCCATCGAACGCATTGCTCGGGTGCGCCGCGAGAGCGGGATCCCGTCCCCCGACGAGTGGATGTGGTGAGCATGGAACGCACGCTTAAGGGGGTCGCCTACGTCTCGGTCTGGGTCCTCCTCTGGGGAACGGTGGCCTCCCTGATGGACTACGTCCTGCTGGAGCGCGAGCTTTACGCCGGAGGCAGCTTCGGCCAAGCGACCACCTTTGTGGGCTATGGCCTCGCGACGGTTGTACTCGCTTGGCGCTTCGCCCCTCGCTTCCTGCAATCTGAGGACTAGGCCCTAGGTCTGCGGCTCAGCCTTCGGCGCCTTGGGAGTGGCCTTGGCTGGGACGCTGACCTGGCCGCACTGGTCGTCGAGTACGGGCTTGTAGGAGGCACGCACCTCCATCCAGTCGGTGCTGGGGTCTCGCTCTTCAAAGACGGTGAAGTGTTCGATCAACAGTCCATCCATCGCCTGCATGGAGCGGCAGAGGCTGTAGAGATCACCGGAGTTCTGGGCCTTCAAGACCAGCTCGTAATGCCCCATGAACTGGGCATAGGGATCCCGCTCAGCCGCGGAAACAGCTCCACTGATCAAAGCCAGGGCAGCAACGCAACCACCCAGAAGCGTCGCCGAACGGGGAAAAACGATCATGCCCATGACCCTAACGAATGGGGCTTGGCAGGTGATCTTTTCCTCTGAATAAAGAGAACCAAGAGCACATCTTTGGAACGCAAAGAGAAGTTGAACTCTGGAACTTGAGCGCCAAGAAATCGCTAGCGATGGGGCGTTCTTTCCATGGAAATCGCCATGTCAAGACACCAACTTGAACTGTTCATGCATAAAGCCAAGGGCAACGCAACCATGCAGCGTGAGCTCGACAAGTGCGGCGAGAACAACAGCTGCGTGGTCGCTGTTGCCCGCAAGCACGGACACAAGTTCTCACCAGCCACCTTGACTCGCTGGCAACACGACCACACCGAGGAGACCCAGTAGGGGGATTTGGGTATTAAGTCCCATTGCGCCTTCTCCAGAGCAGATCGATGCTGATGACATGGATCTCGGAGGCGTTGATGGACGACACTCCACCCCGCCATAACCCAGGAGCGAGCTGACTGAAGGCCCCTGCTCCAACAGTCTTTCGAAACCGTGGGTGGGTCCGCTGCCCCGCAGCTGGACACTCCAACCTGCACCGCCTCAGGTGCCCCCTGGAGACGACCGCCTCACACCTGGACATCTGGCCCCAGGTGACCTCCCTCGGCAGCTCCGACCACAATTCAAGATTTCGAGAGCCGGTTCCAACAGGGACCGGCTTCTTTATGGTCAGCCCACCGGCCCCTCCCCCGTTGAACTGCCGCTGGCCTCTGCTCAGCCTGGCCCTGCTGGCCGCCCCAGCCGCCCACGCCCAGTCCCTAGCGGGACTGCAACAGGCCGCCATTCGCTGCTTCAACGGCACCACCCCCGCGGACTGCAGCGCCGCGATGGGCCTCTCCCATCAACTCAAGAACCGCGCGGATGCGGCCACCGAATTGCGCTGCTACACGGCGCTGCTGGGGCTGGAATCACGCCTTAGCCTCTCCATGCAGGGGCACGGCTCGATCGAACGCGATCACCGCAGCCTGAAGGAAACGATTTTCGAATGTCGGGGCCTGAATCCGAGCTAGCCCTGTGATCCGCTGCCAGCCTGAGGGGCACAGGGGAAGGCCCAGCCATGCATTCCGCACAAGCGCTTCGAGAGCGGTACGCCAACGGCAGCAGCACCCCAGGTGAGGTCAACGCGATCGCGCGGATCTACGCCTCGATCAAAAAGCTGAGCTTCCCCCAGGCCCTCGAAGAGGTCCACGACGGGCTGGGCTATGGGATGGCAGAAGACATCGACTGCAGTCAGGGGGGATTCCCCTGGCTCGAGGTGGAACGGTCCCTGGTCCCCTCCGGCCGCCGCTGGATCAACGGACTGGAATCGTCCGTAGCTATGTCTGGGGAGAGCCGCTGAACTTCGATGAACGGTTGGCGCAACTGCAGCACGGCCCTGGCCGCTGCCGCGCTGCTCGGATTCTCAGCCCAGGGGCGGGCCGCTGAAGGGTCGGTCTCTGCCCAATCGCCCCTGAGCCGACAACAGGCCTGGCAGGAGGCGATGGCGAAACTACCCAAGGGGGCTGTGGTCACCAACAGCCAATGCAATGACGTGGAAATCGGCTACAGCAATACGCGCTACTACTGCGTGCTGACCTTCACGGAACCCGTTGGGTTCATCAAGGAAGACGACGCAACGCAGGAGTGAGCGTTGCGGCGTCTGGCTGTACTCAGCTCTTGGCTGAAGCTTGAGAGAGGAAGAAGACCAGCAGAGCAATCAGACCGGCACCACCGATGGCGGGCAGGATCACGGGAACGCCTCGGGGAGCAACGGCGGAGGCAAGCACGAGGTAGTCCATTCCGGAGCAATCAGAATTGGATTTTTTTTAGCACCGCCAGGGAGTGCACCGAGAGAATCCGACACCTGTCGAAAAGCAGCGCCCCGCAAAGGGTTGGCCGACTTCTTTAGTCGCCCTCAGCGGCCTAGAACCACTCGGACTGGGCCTCTTCCGCGGTGTTCACTCGAGCGTGGGGGGTGCGGCGCTCAAACTCCATCGCGATGGAGCGCTCCTGCTCACCATCCGCCGCAATCGCGCGCACGGGATAGAGCTGCTCGCCATCCCGGAAGGGGACATGGATGCGGAAGCTGCCGTCCCGCTCGAGCTGAACCTTCTCGTCGCCAATGAACAGGCTCGCGGAGGGGTCCGTCGCGCCGTAGACGATCAACTCAGCGTCAGCCACCAGCCAGAAGGAGCGCTCGCGCAGGGCACCCATGCCGGATTCGGTGCGGCCGCTCGCCCAGACGCCCACGCCGGAGTCGTTCAGGGGGCCAGGACCGTTGAGGTCGTACTCGTGCAGGACCTCGGAGCCGATCCGGCGGCTGCGGGTGGGAAGTGTCGCCCGCTGATAGTGCTGCTCATGCTGGACACCACCGACGCTCGCGGGAGCGGCGAACGCAGTGGGTGCAGCCGTGTGACCGGCTTCCAGGGAGAAGGGCACAAAGGCATCAGCGATGCGCTGGGAGGGCTCCATCCCAGGCACATGGGCGACCGCCGAGAAGGCCAGGGAGTACCAGCCGCCGGAGCGCAGCCGGAAGCCCAACTCGACCCGGTAGTCACGGCCGTCAAGGGGGACGGGCATGAACCACTCGCTGGAGCTGGCGTCCACCACCAACTCCTGGAGGGTGTGGAGATGGGTTTGATCGCCGGCCAAGCCAGTGACATCGGCCAGGCGGATGCAGAGCTGGGTCGCCCCAGCGCGCTGGGCGCTCTTGCGATCCGCGGCACTGATCGACCAGAAGCAATAGGCCCACTGGGGGTCCCGGGGCAGGAAGACGACGTGGGTGGACGCCTCAGTGAAGTCCTCAACCACCTCGATTTGATCCGTCGGC
Organism: Synechococcus sp. LTW-R; assembly: GCF_014217875.1. Lineage (NCBI taxonomy): Bacteria > Bacillati > Cyanobacteriota > Cyanophyceae > Synechococcales > Synechococcaceae > Synechococcus > Synechococcus sp. LTW-R. The sequence continues at coordinate 244,317 of NZ_CP059060.1, read as the reverse complement.
GGTGGGGCGATCACAGGGACCGCCTCCTTGATCTTTTGCTTGAAGCTGGAGGGAATCAGATCACGAATCCAGCCGAGGGGACGCTGGTTGCTGCTCTTGTCGTTGGAGTTGCGTTGCGTCACGGGTCTACCCCTGCTGGAGATGGTGACCATCGTCTCCGACTTCCCTTGTCAGCAGCAGCTCTGTCAGCGGATCGCTACCTCAAATGACGCCTTTACTCAGCCAGCAATTGCGCGTGGGCCTTGGCCAAGGCCTGCCGGGCCTCGGCGCTGACCTCGGGGTAGCGCAGATCGAGCCCATTGAGGCGCTCAATCACAGCCGCCGCGACCACCAAGCGGGTGAACCACTTGTGATCCGCTGGCACGACGTACCAAGGGGCGTGGGCCGTCGCGGTCTCTTGAATCATCTCCTCGTAGGCCCGCATGTAGTCATCCCAAAACCCCCGCTCGCGGATGTCCGCCGCTGAAAACTTCCAGTTCTTCTCAGGCCGCTCCAATCGCTGCAGGAAACGGCGTTTTTGCTCCTGCTTGGAGAGGTGCAAGAAGAACTTCAGAACAACGACCCCGTTGCGACTCAGATAGCGCTCGTAATGGCGGATGTCCTCGAAGCGCTGTTTCCAGAGTTTTGGCCCCGCCAGCTCAGGCGGCAGAGACTGCTTGGCCAAGAGTTCGGGGTGCACCCGAACCACCAAGGTCTCCTCGTAATAACTGCGGTTGAAGATGCCAATCCGCCCGCGCTCCGGCAGGCATTGATTCGCCCGCCAGAGGTAATCGTGATCGAGGTCCAAGGCTGAGGGCGCCTTAAAGGACGACACCTGGCAGCCCTGGGGGTTCACGCCACTCATGACGTGCTTGATCGTGCCGTCTTTCCCCGCGGCATCCATCGCCTGAAAGACCAGCAGGACGGCCCACTTGTTCTCGGCATAGAGCCGCTGCTGGAGTTCTGAGAGCAGCTCAACCCCCTGCTCGAGGGCCTCCCGAGCCGCTTTCTTGTCGGCGGGGAGATCCTGAGTATCCCCAGGGTCGATCTGCTCCAACTTGAATCCATCACCGTCGTGGATCCGATAGGGCTGAGCGAGGTGTTGGCACTGCTTTAAAACCTGGCTCAAGTCCATCAGCGCTCAACCCATTCACCACCTGCCTTCAGCCTGTCCACCACAGCCGCAGCTGTCAGCCTCGTGGCCGACCGTCGAACTGGTTTTTCTCTGGAGAGAGACAAAAAAATCCCCCTAGGACTCCCCGATCTCACGGATGAGTCCCATGGGTCGCTGTCGGTTCATCGGCGGTTGTGCGCTATTGGCATCCCTGGTTCTCCCCGCCGCCGCCCAGGAGCTGGCCTTGGGCACCAGCCCCCGCTTGACCTTTGAACGCACCAATCGCCGCCTGCCGCGCACCGGCGATCCGATCTGGGACCTGAAGGTGGAGATCCCCGGCCAACCCGTACGCCATTTCGATGCCGTCAGCGGACGGGCGGAATTCCAAGGGGCCAACCGCCACCAAATGGGCAGCCAGTCCCCTTTACCGCCTGGCAGCTACGCGATTGGCGCGGTGGAGCCCCTGGACCAGCAGTACCCCAAGGAGCTGGGGCCGGTCTGGATTGGCCTTGAACCCCTCTTCACGACCGGGCGGCGGGTCTTGGGCATCCACCTCGACCCCAGCGCCGGCCGCAACTGGAACAGCGGAACCGGCGGCTGCATTGGTCTGATCCATCGCGCCGACATGCTGAGCCTGGCGGAGCTCGTGCGCCGCAGCTCCGCCGAGACCTTGGTGGTCAGCAACTAGCTGCCAAGTGCCGCGGTCCTGGCTAGAGCAGGAGTACCGCCGAGGTGGAACAGCGGCCATCAGCGCTCCACTGGTTCATGCCGGCGTCATGGTCTACCTGCATGGGTTGCACCATTCCTCACACCACCCGACCCCGCCTAAGGCGGGGTTTTTTATGGGCGCCTTCAGCCACAAAAAAGCCCCCTCGCCAAGAGGGGGCTCGCCGTGGTGTGAGGTTGGAATGGAATGTTTCCACGGGTCGTTCTACCGAGGCCTCTGCCCAGCAGCTGTGCGGTTGAACAACTGGTTACAAAGAACTGGCACTGTGCCAGTTGGCTGGCGACGGTTGGTGCGTGTGAGGAGTGGATTCGCCCCAAGGCGTGGAAACAAGGTCACACCCTTGAAGTGAATCCCGAACAGCCCTGCCTTTGGCGGGGCTTTTTTTTGCTCAAGCGGCGAGCAATTCCCGCTTAAGCAGGACCGCTCCATTCGAGAGGAGCAGGCGGTGGCGCTGGACCTCCTCATCGAGGGGGACCACCACGCTTTGAGCCCCGCCATTGGTCCAGTAGTGGAGCTTGACCTGGGGCGAGGTGGCCGCGGCGGACCTCTCAATCGAACCCGTCATGCAGCGACAAATGGCTCATCCAATTGAGCCGTATCCGATGGGGTCGTGACGTAGTCAGCGTTACGTCCTACTGATCGGGACTGCCCCGCCGCGGCCAGGGCGTGCTGGAGATCCTGGCTACAGCTGAGCACCCGAGACCAGCTGGGCAACTGCTGAACCGATGGCGTATCCATCAGATCCTTGATTGCCGGACGCAGCAGCTGCGCAAAGTCCTGAACAGCCAGTTCCTCGCCATGGCCGTCATGGGGGAGTCCATTAACGGCGGAGTCCAGTCCGAACTGTCTGACCCGGTCTTGCCCCACCCGGCGGTAAAGCGCTTCCAGGGTGGGGAGTTGCTCGCTAAGCAAGTTGCAGCCTTCGTGCTCCATCAAGCCGCGCAGGACCGTCCGCAGGATTTCGCTGGCCATCCGCTTGAGCCCCTGGTCGGGGGCGGTGCCGAGGGCCTTGTGCTTGTGGTCAAACACCCCCAGATCCACCTGGGCAATGCGGCTGATGGCGACATGGCGATAGACCTCCGACAGCAGGCCGATCTCCAAACCCCAATCGCAGGGAATGCGCAAGTTCATCGCCAGATCCGTCGTGAAGGCGAACTCCCCCGCGAGGGGGTAGCGGAACGACTGGAGATAGCGCAGATAGGGAAGCGGACCAACGATCTGCTCCAGGCTGCTCAGCAGGGGCGCCACAAACAAACGGGTCGCCCGGCCCTGAAGGGCATGGGTTTCGAGAGACAGCCGGCTGTAGAAGGCTTTGACGTAAGCCACACCCGTCGAGCGATCCAACAGGGGCTGGAGCATCCGCTGGGGGTAGGCCGGCGAGAACGTCCGGATGTCGGCATCAAAAAGACCAACGACCTCAGCCTCTCGGCAGGCCACCCCCAGGCCCTGCCAAACGGCCCAGCCCTTGCCAGGGGGGGCCAGCACGTCGAGCCCCAGGGACTTCACCGACTGCAGGAGCTCGATCACCGCCGGGCCATTGGTCCAGTGCACGTGCACGGGAAAAGGCATCTCTGCCCAGAACGCTTCGGCCTCCAAGACCTCGTCCACGGAATCCGCCGCCAGGGCGATCACCAGCGACTGCAGTCCGTCCAACCCGGAGAGCACCTCACGAATCAGGCGCAATGCCGGACGGCGGAACTCCTCCATCAAGCAGGGGAGCAGCAGGGCCGTTGGCCGATCACGCAACTGCTGATGGAACGACTCCGGGGCGGCCCCCGAGAAGCCGTAGTCATGGACCGTGGTGATCAGTCCTTGCTGGAAGTCCATGCAGTAATCAATGCGACAACACTCAGCCGCCAGCTGCTCGATATCTGGATGAGTGAGGGGAGCACTGGTGGTTGAGTTGGACCGGCAGGAACAGTTGGAACTGTTGCTTCTCGGTCTTTACCCGGGGCAGTCTTCAAACGAGATCGAAAGCTTGTCGTCTCATTTGCTGCAGTCCGGGCGAATCGGTGCGCAGATGCACACCCAGCCGGACGTGCCCTGGTGCAATACGACCTGCGTGCTGATCTGCTACGCCGATTCGGTCATCGATGCGGATCGCACCAGCATTCCCCTGCTCCAAGAACTGCTGGATGGCCCGCTCCGAGGCCTCTCCTCCATCGTCCACGTTCTGCCCTTTTGGCGATCCAGCAGCGACGGGGGCTTTGCCATCTCCAGCCACGAGGAGCTCGAGCCACGCTTTGGTGATTGGGACGACCTCGAGGCCTTGAGCCGCGGACGTCTCTTGATGGCTGACCTTGTGCTGAACCACGTCTCGGCCTCGCACCCCTGGGTGCACCAATGCCTGGAAGACGCGGAACCCGGACGCTCCTGCATCCTGCAGGCCAGACCCGATCCCTGCTGGTCGCAGGTCGTACGCCCCCGCAGCTCGCCCTTGATCAGCCCCCTGGGCGGCCGCAAGCAGGTTTGGACCACCTTCGGCCCCGACCAGGTAGACCTGAACTGGCGGGAGCCCGAGGTGCTGCGTCATTTCGCCCGGCTGATGCAACGCCTCTTCCACCACGGCGTCGGCTGGTTGCGGCTGGACGCCGTTGGATACGTCTGGAAGGAACCCTTCACGAGCTGCATTCACCAGCCCCAAGCCCACGCCATCGTCGAAGTGCTGCGCCTGCTGCAGGAGGACCAAGCCCCGGGGGGGGCTGTCGTGACGGAGACGAACGTCCCGGAGGAGGAGAACCTCTCCTACCTGCGATCCGGTCGGGAAGCACACCTGGCCTACAACTTCCCCCTGCCCCCGCTGCTGCTCGAGGCCTGCCAGAGCGAGCGCTGCGACCTCCTCAACCGCTGGCTGGCCGGTTGGCCGGATCTCCCCAAGAGGACCAACCTGCTGAACTTCAGTGCCAGCCATGACGGTGTCGGCCTGCGGCCACTGGAGGGACTGATGGATCAACCGCGCCTGCACCACCTCCTGGCGGGATGTGAGCAACGGGGCGGCTTGATCAGCCACCGACGCCTCAGTGATGGGAGCGAGGCCCCCTACGAAATCAACATCAGCTGGTGGAGCGCTATGGCCGATTCCGGTCGAGATCCAGGGCGATGGCAGCAGGAGCGTTTCCTGCTCAGCCAGCGCTTCAAGCTGGCGCTGCCGGGGGTGCCTGCCTTTTATCTGCCGGCCCTGCTGGCCGCCCCCAACGACACGAGCCGCTTCCACGCCAGCGGCCATCGCCGGGACTTGAACCGACCACAGTTCAACGCCAGAGCCCTAGAGCTCCAGCTCCAAGACCCTGGTCAAGCCGCCAGCAGCAACATCGCCCAGCTGCAGTTCGCCATGGAACAACGGGCCAAGCTCCCGGCCCTTAACCCGGACTCGCCGATGCGGGTGCTCAGTGGTGAACGCTCCGATTTGGTGATTCTCGAGCGTGGCCTAGGAGCAGCCCGTCTGTGGGCTATCCACAACTTCAGCGCCACGCGTCAATCGCTCGTGTTGGCATCGCTCTGGGGTGCGTCCTCTCCACCGGAATGGATCGATCACCTCAATCCAGCTGGAGCGGTGAAGGCCGAGCGCCAACTGGAGCTGGAACCCTTTGGCGTCTATTGGATCAGCAGCCGATGACTCATTCCAACTCCTGGTGGATCGTCACCGACCTGGATGGGACGTTGCTGGACCACTGCTACAGCTGGGAGCCGGCCCGCACGACCCTGCGCTGGCTGCAGGAGCAACAGATTCCCGTGATCCCCTGCACGAGCAAAACCGCGGAGGAGGTCCGGGGCTTTCGAGATGCCGCTGGCCTTCGCGATCCCTTCATCGTCGAAAACGGTGGAGCCATCCATGGCGAAGACGCCCGCGGAGAGGAGTGGGAAGAGGCCCTCGGCATCCACCACCGCCACTTGCGGCCCCAGCTGGATGCCTTGGAGGCGCTGCTGGGTGAACGGCTCATGCCCCTCGAGGAGCTCAGCGAAAGCGAGGGGCAACGCCTCTTGGGCCTCGGGGGTGAAGCCCTAGCCCAAGCCCAGCGGCGCTGCTGGAGTGTGCCGTTTGTGCCCCCATCCGCGGAAGGGAGGAAACGGCTACCCGCCCTGGCCGCCTCCCTGGGTCTGGGTGTGGTGCAAGGCAACCGCATGGGTCATCTGCTGGGGCCCGACGTGAGCAAAGGGGGCGCGTTGTCGCGGCTGAAGCAACGGCTCGGCGGCCCGCTGCCGCGGGTGCTCGGGCTGGGGGACTCCCCCAACGACATCCCATTGCTGGAGGCGGCCGATGTGGCCGTTGTTGTTCCGGGGCCGAGTGGCCCGCACCCCGCCTTCCGCCGCGCCCTGGAGCAGAAGCGCTACCTCTTAGCCCCCGCCGCCCATGGCGAAGGATGGGCCCGGGTGATTCGCGACCTGATCGGCTAAGCCACCGACGGATCGTCCCCAACCAATGGGGTGACGGTCCGGTTCATCGCGCGACTCGCGGGATTGGGGAGTTCAGCAAAGGAGTCCCTCCATTGCTGAACCCAACGTTGCTGACTGCGCCCATAGAGCGCGTTCAAGGCGTCGACTGCGCAGTCCTCAAAGTCCACCCGCAGATCCAACAGCGGAAAAGCCGCCTCACCGCTGACCTGGAGGGCCGCCGACGTGGCATGGGGGGAGCGTCGATCGCCGCCGGCCTCCTCACCGGCCTGCAGGGCCGTGAGCAGCCTTCGCCCCAATTTCCAGGAGGGGTCGCTCAAGAGGAAGGCCTCCTCCATCGCCAGCAGCACCGCCTCACCCGCGAGGAAGTTGCCCGCCACGGCCAGATCCGGATGACAGCGGTGGCCGGCGTAGGGGCCGCAGGCCTCACCGGTCCAACCCGCCGTGCGGCCGCAGCCGTCAATCAAGTGCAATTGGCGGTGCTCGATTTGGGGGTCATCCCGCAGCAGGCTCGCCAGGACCGACTCGGCATCGCGGTTCTGCTCCATCCTCTCCAGACCACAGATGCCGAGGTAGGGGTTCGTATGGGCCTGGGTCGCCACGGCACCGACGCCGGAGCGGATGTGGGGCACGGTCGATCCCACCGCAAGATGACAGGTGGCCACGGCCACTCCAAAGCGACCGTTGGAGGGGTCACGCGCCAGGATCGAGAAGGTCATCCCTGAAGCTGCGCGTCCAGCCGCAGGAACGCCTCGAGCAGCACCGCCGTACCGGCCACGCACTGCTCGAGGCTGGTGTACTCCGCGGAGGAATGGCTCAAGCCGCGGTGGCTGGGGACAAAGACCATCCCCATCGGCCAGCGACGACCCAATTCCTGGGCGTCGTGGCTGGCCCGGCTCGGCAAGGCACTGTGGGACAAGCCCAGCTCGGTCGCCGCGACCTCGATCGCGTCCATCAGCGCCGGAGCGGCGGGGGTGGGGTCGACCGAAAACTGCGGCTCCATCGTCACGCGGCAGCCGCTCGACTCGGCGATGGCGGCCAGGCGCCGCTGCAGCTCGTCGGTCAACGCGGACAACACCTCGGGGTCGAGATCGCGCAGGTCGACGCTGCACTGGACCTCACCAGGAACGACGTTGGCGGCATTCGGCCAGACCTCAAACTTGCCGACCGTGGCCACGGGATCACCGGGATGCGCCAGGGCGAGGGCCTGGACGGCCAAGACCACCTGCGCTGCCGCGACCAGGGCATCCTGACGCTGATCCATCGGCGTGGTGCCGGCGTGGTTCGCCTGACCGCCCACGCGGATCGTGAAGCGGCGTTGGCCGACAACGCCCTGAACAACACCAATGCTGTCTCCGCGCCCCTCGAGCACGGCCCCCTGCTCGACATGCAGTTCGATGAAGGCGGCGATCGCGTCATCGCGGCGGGCGGCACTGGCCAGCCGGTCCCAATCCCCCCCAAGACGGGCCAGATTCCGCTGGATCGGCTCACCGTTGCTGGTGGTGTAATCGCTGGGGTCAGCGCTCGCGGTGCCGGCCATGCCCTTGCAGCCCACCATGGTGGACTCCTCGTCGGCGAAGACGATTAGCTCGAAGGGGTGGCGGAGCTGGAGCGCGGCGTCCTGAAGGGCGCGAACCACTTCCAGGCCTGCCAAGACACCGAGGGTGCCGTCGTAGCGCCCCCCGGTTGGGACCGTGTCGAGGTGCGAGCCGGTCACGAGGGCTGGAAGGCTGGGGTCCGAGCCCTCCAGCCGGCCAATCAAATTGCCAGCGGCATCGATGCACAGGCTTAGGCCGGCATCGATCATCCATTCACTCAGCCGTTCGCGGCCCTGACGGTCTTCAGCCGTGAAGCCCCGGCGACAGATCGAACCATCGGGCTGCAGTCCCACCTCGGCCATGGCCTCCAAGGACGCCAGCAGGCGCACTGAATTGGGAGTCGGCCGACGCTGTGGAGTGGTGGTGTGGGTACCAACGCCCGGGGCAGAGAGAACCAACCGCAGACCTTCGCGTTCAACAGAGCACCCCCACCATCGAGGAGAGCTCCGAGAGCGCCCGTAACGGTTGTGACCGTTACGGGCTGAACCTCAGCAAACGGCAGCAACCTCCCGAGCGGGATGCCAACCCAGGGCATCGGCCTTGGCCCTGGCCTGGGCCGGGACGTCCGCGGCAATGAACATCCGGTGCAGCATCTGCACGCCGAGGAGATGGTTGATCATGGCGTCCATCTGCACCCGATCGGCATCGGTGGTCGCCGGGTCGTCATGGCGGGCGAAGAGGGCCCGAACACCAGCGACGCTGAGCAGTCCCGCGGCCTCGATCGCCTCATCGCTGAGGTAGTCGTTCGCCAGCTGCTTCATCTGCTCCCACTTTTCGGGCTCGGTGTGGGCCGGCGGAGCCATGAAGGCAAATTTCTCGCGCTTGTAGAGCACCTCAGGCAGCAGGCCGGCCATGGCCTCCCGCAGGACGTACTTCTCTGTCTTGCCCTTAATCCGCAACTCCGGCGGCACCTGGACCGCCGCCGCGGCCAGATGGTGATCCAAGAAGGCCGGACGCGCCTCCATGGAGTTCGCCATGTCCACCCGGTCACCGCCCCAGGTCAGGATTTGGCCCTCCAGCATCGTCTTGATCCAGACGTACTGAGCCTTATCGAGGGCGTGGCGTCCTTCGAGTTGTTCCGCATCCAGGGTCATGGCAATGGCCTTGCCCGGGGAATAGTCCGAGAGGGCCTCGCGATGGGCATCCGCGAGCAGGGCCGGGACGAGCGGCGCACAGGCCAACCAGGGCTGGAGACAACTGGGGGTGAAACCCACGACCGCATCGAGGTCCGGATCATCCACTTGATCCGCCGCCAACATCGCCCCCTGCACCAGGGCATTGGACTGCTGCAACAGGTCTTCCCAGGCTTGGCGCTCCTGCTCAGGCAGGTCCTGGAGACCGTGCAGGAACATGTCGCGGCGGAAGGCCGGATAGCCACCGAAGAGCTCATCGGAGCCCTCCCCAGTCATCACCACCTTGTAGTTGACCTGGTTGACGTGGCGGCTCATCAGGAATTTCGCCACCGCCAGGGTGTTGTAAATCGTGCGCTCGGTGTGCCAGAGGGTGCGCTCCATCCAGCCGTAGAGCTCCTTGCCCGAGAGACGCATCACGTCCTGCTCGGCCGCCGTGGCGTCCGCCATCTCCTTGGCGATCGGCGACTCGTCGTAGCGGGCGTCGTCGAAACCAATGGTGAATGCCTTGACCGGGCTCTGGCTGACGGCGGCGGCCAGCCCAAGGATGGAGCAACTGTCGATGCCTCCCGAGAGGTAACAACCCACGGGCACATCGGCGACCATCCGCAGCTCCACCGCTTCGAGCAGAGCCGCACGAATCGCCTCGATGTGGTCGGCCTCGCCCTTGCTGCCGTCCCGCTCGCCCTGGCGGGGGAAGTTCATGTCCCAGTACTTCCAGGTCTCAACCTGGAGGCTCCCGTTGCGGCGGCGCACGCTGATGCCGTGGCCGGGCGGCACCTGATGGATCCCATCAAAGGCCGTGGTCCCGGGGACCATGGTTTGCATCAACTGATGGAAGAGCCCTTCCGAGGTGAAGCGGCGCTCCACCGCCGGATGGGCAAACAACACCTTCAGCTCTGAGCCGAAGACCAAACCCTGGGGCGTGATCGTCCAGTACTGGGGTTTGATCCCGAAGCGATCCCGGACGAGATGCAACGTATCGATGGCCTCGTCATAGAGCGCGAAGGCGAATTCACCGCGCAATTGCGGCAGGGTCGCCTGCAATCCCTGCTGGTGGTAGAGGCGCAAGAGGATCTCGGAATCGCTCTTGCTGCTGAAGCGAACACCGCGGGCCGTCAGGTCGGCGCGAATCCTCTGGAAGTCATAGAACTCACCGTTGTGGGCCATCAGGACCCTCGCACCCGAGTCCGGCTCTCCGCTCAAGAACGGTTGGCGTGCCCTGGTCTCATTCAGGTCAATGATCGAGAGGCGGGCATGGCAGAAGCCCACTCCACAGCCATCGACGGTGCGATAGCCAAAACCATCGGGACCGCGATGCTCCTGAATCGCGGCCATGTTGACCAGAAGCTGGGGATCAACGGCTTGATCCGCCATGGTGGTGAACACACCGCCAATTCCACACATGTGCGTTCCTCCTCAGATCACATCCATCACTCGGTTGGTGCGATCCACCATGCAGGTGAGCAGCGCCATCCGCAGGAAGACCGCACCCCGGGCCTGACTGAAATACCAGTTGTGGGGGGTGTCATCAAGGCAGGTACTCAGCTCCGGGCCTCGAGCAAGAGGGTGCAGAACGATTGCATTTGGCTTGTACGGGAGATCTCTGGTCAGCCGAAAGGAATTACCATGGACCTCATAGCTATCACCCACCCAAGCGATTGCATTGATATAGATAACATCAAGCCCAGGGATTTCACCCTGCAGATCTCCGGTGCAACGCACATTGAGTCCAGCCTGCTGCAACTCCTCCAATTGCCCGGGGTCGAACAATTCCTCGGCAGCGTTCTTGGCAGGGTCATGTATGAGGACAAGCTCCTCAACAATTTGAGGGAATTTGGCAAGGATCCGCAGAAGCGAGCGAACGGTACGCATACGACTTGGGATTCCAACAACTCCGATTCTCACCCGCTCTCCTGGAGAGACCTTAGAGGCAACTAAAGAGGGTCTCCACTTTAGAATCGTGTAAAGGTCGGCCATTGCCTGAGTGGGATGCTCATCAATCCCATTACCTGCGTTAATAATGGGCACACGAAGAGTGTCCGCCATCGAATAGACCGCGTTCGAGTCACCATCCCGAAGCACAATGCAATCACCGTAGTTATTGAACATATGCGCAACATCTTCATAGGACTCGCCCTTGGCCAAGCCAGTTGTACTTCGGTCCGTTATATTTATAGAGTCGCCACCCAGGCGGTGCCAAGCACTATCAAACGATAGCCTGGTACGCGTACTAGGCTCGTAAAAAGCATTTATGAGGATCTTACCTTTTAGAGGTGTGTTGTGCGAGGTATATCGCTCTGGATTACTCTCATATTTCGCGGCAAGACGAAACAATTGAAGCAGTGTATGAGCCCTGAATGGCTGGATAGATATTACATGCTGGTCGACTAAGTCGTGAAGTGCATCACCATCTTCTTCAATGGCCAAAAGAAGGTCTTTAGGAGAAGCCGCCCCGTAAACATCTGGCCCCATCGGCTTGAAACGCATGGAGTGTTCTGAGACAAGATGAGAAGAGGGAGAAGTAATGACCATTTTGGGAAAGCAGACCTGAAACGTCAGGGAGAAGGACTCCTGATAAGCGGAGTCAGAAGAAGTCCCTCTACGAGGACAGCGGTGAAGCTCGGTTCGGTTGCTCCTGCCTTCTCGAGTACTAGCCACTGTCTCGAGAAAGTGCAAGCACTGAATTTATAAAGTCTTAGAGATCACCAAACATCACCGCGCCTCCACTCTTTCCACCAAATGATCAACAGGATCAGCACCGACAGGGCCAGACCCGCAACGCTTCCGTAGATCAAGACCTGCAGCAACGGCAGATCCGCCAACCAGCGCGGTGGCGCGCTCGCTTCGCCCGCCCTGGCCACGGGCAAGAGAACGGCGATCGCGGCAAGGGCGAGTGAGAGGGCCCAGCGGGTTGTCATCCGAGACCGTGCCATGCGTTATCCCTCCCTCAAGGTGAGCCAGTTGAAGCGCTCGGGCTGCAACTGGGTGCCCACGGCCATCACCACCGCCGAGACCGCCGCGGAGAGCAATGCCGCGCAGTAGGGCGCGATCAGCACATAGGCAGCCAAGCCCACGGCACTGCCGGAGACCATCGCGGCAATGGCGGCCCACCGGTTCGCACTGGGCCAATACAGGCCGTAGGCCACCGGCCAGATCGTGGAGGCCACCAGGGCACCCGTGAAGAAGAGCACGGACGCCAAGGAATCCAGCCGCGGCCAAGAGAGCAGCAAGGTCAATAGCCCCAACCCGAGAACAACCAGGCGCGTGGCCTGGCGCAATTGGGCATCACTCAAGTTGGGATTCAGCAGCTTGAAGACCACGTCTTCGGCCACCAAATCCGCCGTCGACGCCAAGAGCGAATCCAAGGTTGAGGTCAACGAGGCAAAGACGACCACAAAGACCAAGGCCGCACCCCCCGCCCCGAGCAGCTGGGAGGCCACCACCGGAAAGAGCATGTTCACCTGGGGCAGGTCCACCGACTGAGCCAACGCCACCAGGCCGATGGAGCCGGTCACCAGCGGCACCGTCATCCAGGCCAATCCACCAAGCACGAACGAGGTGAAGACGACGGAGGCGCGACTGGAGAAGACCCGCGACCACCAGATGTTGTTGTGGAAGACCTCGCCCATGGAGAAGAGGGCGGAGTTCCACGCAATCAACAACCCCGCCGGCAAGAGCAAATTCAGCCGCTCCGGATGCTCCTCGACCAACGCGCGATGGAGCTCAGGAACCGGGAACTGCTGCAGCGCCAAGACGGCAACCAAGACCAGCAGCCCCATGATCAAGAGGGACTGAATGAAGTCCGTTCCGACCACGGCGCGCATCCCGCCGTAGAGGGTGTAGATCGTCGAGACACCGATCACGACGACCATCCCCAGGCGGTAATCGAAACCCGAGAGCGCCTCCAGCAGGATCCCGGCTCCCATCGCCTGGGTCATCAGGAAGCCCAGGGTGTAGATCGCGGTGATCACCATGAAGACCCACCAGGCCGCACGGCCATAGCGGAGGCGAATGAAGTCACCGCTGGTGCGCCCCTTGGGCATCAGGGTTTTGATTCGCAGGGCCAATGGCGCGAACAGGACCAAGCCCAGACCGGCCAGGGCGTAACTGAACATCCCCCAGAGACCGTTCCGGTAGCCAAACTCCGGCGCCAACAAGGTGGTGTTGCCGGTCACCCAAGACGCCATCAAGGTGGCGGTGCTCAGGGCTAAACCGATGTTGCGGCCAGCCAGCATGTAGTCATCGGCATCACCAGAGCCGCGCCGGCCCCAGGACACCCCAAGGGCGATCCAGAGCACCGAAAAGATGACCACCAGGGCCCAGGCGATGCCTGGGGCCAAGAAGGGCTGAACAGCAAGCGTGGGGCTGAACACCATGGCTTAGCCCTCCCCCCAGGGATCACGGCCGCGCCAATGGAGATGGCCCTGAATCACCATCACGGTGGTCGCCAAGGTGACGACACCGCCCACGACAAAAATCACGACTGCACCGGCGAAGGACTCCATCAGGCCTCCTGCAGGGGCTTGCGGAAGCGCATCAGCCCCCAACTCAGGCGTCCCTGGCGTCCCCCATCAATCCAATGGCCTAAGCCAGCGGCCATCCGCTGGAGGTACTCCGGACTGATCTTGGTCTTCAGCTCCTGCTCACGGCGCAGGAGCTCCTCGCGCACGCGGCTGTAATGGCGAATCAACATCGCCGTCTGATCCTGCCAAACCTCCCGGACCAAACCGGCCTGACTGGCCCAGGCCCGATAGCGATCCGGTGAGCCCATGTCGGGCAGATGAATGCGGTCGAGAATCGCGCTCAGGGAATCGGTCTCCACCCCATCGGCGGCCATCGGATCCGTGAGGACCATCACCCCGCCTGGCTTCAACAACCGCGCCGCCTCCTGGAGCACCTGCTGACGGTTGCCGGAGTGCAGGATCGCGTCCTGACTCCAGACAACATCGGCACAACCCGAGGGCAGGGGAACGTCCTCAAAGGAGGCATCGTGCACCTGGATGTGGTCCTGCAATCCGGCGCTCAAGTTGAGCTGACGGTGCCGAGCATTTTCAACGGAAGAGATGTTGATCGCCTCGACATGGGCCCCGAACTCCTTCGCAAGGCGGCGGGCAGCACCGCCATATCCCGAACCCAAATCAACAACCGTGGCCCCGCGCGGGAAGGTGCCGATCAAAGCGATTAAGGCATTAACCGTGCGCTGACTGGCCGGTGCAATGGCTTCGGTCTCGGAGGCGTAGAGGCCGATGTGAATGTCTTCACCGCCCCAAACCTCTTCATAGAAACAATCGGCATCAGCGCTGTCGTAGTAGTCCGAAGCCGTGCGCTCCGCGGCGGAAAAATGCGTCTGCGTCATGACTAGATCACCGTCGTATCGCCATCGATCTCGTAGGCCTTATGGGCGACATGGGCATAGAAATCGGGATCATCCTTGCTGCGCTGATAGTCCCCATAGCTGGTGATCTTCTGGAAGCCCACCTCCCGCATCAGTCGGCGCACATAGCCATAGCGAAGCGGGAACATATTGAGATGGAAAGTACTTCCATCACTGAAGGCGTAGCGAAAGCGTGCCAGGCCCTCATCGACACAATCAGGGCTCACAGAAACATCTTCTCCGCAATACACGGTTCCCTTCCCTTGCTTCACCGCCGCACCACCTTCTAAGAGGCGGTCGTAGTTGCGGTGATCAAGAATCAAGAGGCCGTTGTGCTTCAAGACCGCGTAGTACTCAGCCAGGGATTTACGACGATCCTTCTCGCGAAAGAGATGGGTGAACGAGTTACCCAGGCAAATCACCGCATCGAAGGTCCCGTGAATATCACGGTTCAGAAAGCGCCAATCGGCCTGGGCCGTCCTCAACAGCTGGTTGCGGTCACGGGCATTGCGAAAGGCACGCGCCAACATGTTTGGACTGCCGTCGGCGCTGACCACATCGAACCCCTCCTGGAGGAGTCGAATCGAGTGAAACCCTGTCCCCGTGGCGACATCGAGCACCGATTTCGCACCGTGCTCCCGCAGGATGCGGATATAAAAATCACCTTCAGCCTGGGCTCTGGCCTCCCAATCAATTAATCGGTCCCAACGATCTGCAAATTGCTCGATGTACTCCTGTTGGTAGTGATCGGTCTCCCGAACGGCTTCGGGGACCGCACCGAAACGCTGTTCATCCTTCGCCCCTGCGGACTTGGGCCAATGGGCCGCCGAGGTCTTGGTGCGATGGGATGTCGTCATTCAAACCGGGGGAGCCACTGACAGACGCAGACCGTTCAGAGCTCAGCAAGAGGGCTGGGGGATCACCTCAAAAGAGGCCTCCGGACACACTTCACGAAGCCATGAAGTACGCCATGGCCGCAACCTATCGATGAGCACCAAGGCTGTCAGCGCAAAGCGGGGCCTCGTGCAGAACAGATGTGTCCTGCTGTCGCCGACATCAAAGTGAGCAAAGGCCATCCGAGCAAATGTTTGAACTTGCTAAAGACCTGAGCTCCTGCGTCCCTAATCCTGCATGGCTAGCGTTTAAGAGGTGCGTCGGAGAACCGTGTCCTCAGCGATCACGCTCGACGCCCTCTCCAAGCGCTTCCCAGGCCAGTCCACTGCCGCCGTCCAGCAGGTCTCCCTGGCGATCGAACCGGGCGAAATCTTTGTGGTCATGGGCCTCTCGGGCTCGGGCAAATCGACCCTGCTGCGGATGATCAACGGACTGATCCAACCCAGCTCGGGATCCGTCGCCGTCCGCGGTCAGACCCTCTCTGAACTCTCCAAGCGCGAACTCAACCGCCTGCGCCGGCACGCTATGGCCATGGTGTTCCAATCGTTCGCACTCTTCCCCCAGCGGAGTGTTCTCGACAATGCGGCCTTTGGGCTCGAAGTCGCAGGGCTGCCCAGGACCAAGCGGTTGGCTCCGGCCAAAAGGGCACTGGAGCGCGTCGGTCTCGGACAGCAGCTGCACCTGAAACCGGCGCAACTCTCCGGGGGGATGCAGCAACGGGTGGGGTTGGCCCGGGCCCTGGCGCTCGATCCCCCCATCCTGTTGATGGATGAGGCCTTCTCCGCCCTCGATCCCCTGATCCGCAGGGACATGCAGGACCTGCTGCTGGATCTGCAGGCCGAACAGCGACGCACGGTGGTCTTCATCTCCCATGACCTCGATGAGGCCATTCGCATTGGCGATCGAATCGCGCTGATGCAATCGGGGCAGGTCCTCCAATGCGGGACTCCCCTGGAGCTGCTGACGGCACCCGCCAGCCCCGATGTTCGAGCGTTCTTCAAGGGCGTCGACCGGGGTTCCGTCCTGAACCTCGAGCAGATCCTCGAGCCCTGCCCTCAGACCCTGGTGCTGCCCGATGGGGCCGCTCCCGCGGACAGGGCCCATCAGCAGCTGTGTTTCGCGCTGACCCCATCGGGGGAATTCCTCGGGATCCTGAGCCCCCAGGAAGGCTGGATCCAGGCCGATGCTGCAGGTGCGCTGGATTCCAAGGTGCTGGTCAACGACGCCATCGCCGTCGTCGCGCGCAGTCCATGGCCCACACCAGTTCTTGATCACCAGAGGCGGCTGCTGGGTGTCGTCACGCCCCGGCGGCTGCTGGAGACCCTGCGGGAGGGGGGCTGATGGGCGGCGCCTTTGCACCTCTGATCGCCAGCCTTGAGCAGGCTGGCCCCGTCGGCCAGAGCGTTGATGCGGCCGTGGAGTGGTTGCTCAACCATGGCCAGGGATTGTTTGGCGTTGTTCAACAGGGCATCCAGGCCTTGGCGAGCGGACTGGGCTGGGGCCTGGCCCTGCCGGCGCCCTGGCTGTTTGCCGTGGGGGTTGCCATCGCGGGATGGCGCCTGGTCGGCGGTGGCTTTGCCCTCTTCAGCCTGCTGGGCTTGAACCTGGTCTTGGCCCTTGGGCTCTGGGAACCCATGGTGGACACCCTGGCCCTCGTCCTGGCCGCCTCCCTCTTAGCGCTGCTGCTGGGATTTCCCCTCGGTGTTCTGGGAACGCGTCAGCGCTGGATCTGGCGACTGATCCGCCCTGGGCTGGACCTGATGCAGACCATGCCGGCCTTTGTCTATTTGATTCCTGCGGTGATGCTCTTCAGCACCGGAGCCGTCCCCGCGATCATCGCCACCTTGATTTTCGCGATGCCTCCAATCGTCCGGCTAACCCATCTGGGGATTCGCCAGGTACCAGCGGATTTGGTGGAGGCGGGCCGCTCCTTTGGCTGCACAGACCTTCAAATGCTCTGGATGGTGCAGCTCCCGAACGCCTTGCCCACCGTGATGAGCGGTGTCAACCAGACGATCATGTTGGCCCTGTCGATGGTGGTAATCACCTCGATGATTGGTGGGGGCGGCTTGGGTGATGTGGTGCTGCGGGGCATCCAGCAGCTCGATGTGGGGCTCGGCTTTGAAGGCGGGATCGCTGTGGTGATCTTGGCGGTGATCCTGGATCGCTTGAGCCAAGGGCTCTCCCCCAGCCATCGGAGGAGAGGCCAATGAGTGACGCACCACGACTGACGCGGCGTGCGGCGCTCACCGCAGGCCTGGGGGTCGCCGGACTGTCCCTGGCCAGCATGGTCCAGTTGAGCCAGCGCCCAGGACCCGACGAACCCAGCCCAACAGGATCTGGTCCACCAGCGCAGCCATCGAGAGGGGGGGGCTCACATCGCCCCTTGCGCCTGGGCTGGTCGCCCTGGGCGGATGCCGAAGTGATCAGCCTGATGGCCAAGCAGCTGATCGAGACCCACCTGGACTGGCCCGTGGAGCGGGTGCTGGCCGACATCGGCATCCAATACGCCTCCGTGGCCCGAGGCGATCTGGATTTGATGTTGATGGCCTGGTTGCCCTTGACCCATCAGGACTACTGGAAGCGGGTCCGGGAACGGGTCCTGGACCTCGGTCCGATGTACTCCGGTCGCTTGGGCTGGGTCGTCCCGGACTATGTCGACCCCCAAGTCCTCAGCAGTATCCAGGACTTGCGCCAACCCTCGGTCGCCGCACGCTTCAACAACAAGGTGCAGGGAATCGATCCCGGCTCCGGCCTCAACCAACTCTCCCAAGTCGCCCTCAAGGACTACGGCCTGGGGGACATGCGCCTCGTGGCCTCCAGCAGTGCCGCGATGACCGCTGTGCTGGACCAGGCCATCCGTGAGCAGCGTTGGCTGATCGTCACCAGCTGGACGCCCCACTGGATGTTCGCCCGCTACAAGCTGCGCTTTCTGGAGGATCCCAAGCGGGCTTTTGGGGGGACGGAATGGATCCACGCCGTCGGCCGCCAAGACCTCAGCGCCATCGCCCCTTCCGTGACGGACTTCCTGACGCGCTTCCGGATTCCTGATGCGGAGCTGGCCTCGGTCCTCCTGCAAGCCCATCAAGGAACGGCCCAAACCGCGGTCGATGCCTACCTCGAAAGCCATCCCGAGCGGGTGCGTTATTGGGTGACCGGGAAGATCGCTTCCCAAGGAGGAGCCACCGACCGGTAGAAGGGAGCGGAGTGCAACGCAGCGACCAGACCGTGGCCAAAGCCAAGACTAAAAACAAAGCAACCGCCAAGCCGGTCCAGGCGGAGCCCTCGGCCACCCGGATCAAGCTTCAGATCGCTGGGGCCGTCTTCGTGCCGATGCTGGGCTTGGGGCTCTGGCTCAACAGCAAGGGCTTCTTCAGTTAAAGGCCAAGGTCTGCTCTAAGGCAGCCCGCCACTCCCCGGGGGCAAACGCGTGGGCGTGGCCATGGCCGGGAAGCAGCCAGGCCACATCCAGCTCCTTTAAGCGCTCCACCGAACGGAGCTGCTCCTGGAAATCCCACCAGCAGTACCGCTCCGAAGCCACCAGCACCGCTTGCTCAGGGCGCCACCAGAGGTGATCACCGCTGAAGAGCACCGAGCGGCGCTCGCCCAAGAGGACCGCCATCGACCCCGCCGTGTGGCCGGGGCAGGGAATCAACTGCAACGCCCCATCCAGGGCGACCACCGCAGATCCCTGAACCTGATGCTCCGCGTCTGGCGCGGCATCGGCGTCGGCCTGGTGAATCCAACGGCTGCAACCCAAGGCCTTGGCCCAGCGCTGGTGGTCGGCCACGTCATCGCGATGGGTCAACACCAGGGCTTGAAGACGGCCGAAGGCGGCGATGCGCCGAGCCAAGGGGGCACTCCAACGGGGCGAGTCGATCAGAACGTTGCCTTCGGGGCGAACCACGAGCCAACTGCTGGCCCCGAAACTGCGGCGTGACGCCCAGCCGCAGTAGTAGACGTCTCCAGCGGCATGGCGGGTGACCAGGGCCGGAAAGCCATCGCTTGGGGTCAGCCGCCGCAACTCCGGGGTCGTCCCAATGGCGGCCACCGGACAGGCCTGCAGGGCCAACAGGGCCTGACGCGTTTCCGCCTCCCCCTCGGGCTGACGAATGACCTGGGAGCTGCTGCCCGTGGGGGCGAAGTGCAGAGGATCAAATTGCCAGCAGGTGCCGCAATCAATGCACCGGTCATTGACGCTGAAGGGCCCCGGCACGGCGCCCATCAGCAGCAGCTGGCCGCGGCCCCGCTCACCACACGGTCCTGATCAAAGGGGATCGCCGAACCGCAGCCTTCAAAGAGGCCGTAGTGACGCTCGAAGTCACCGATGAACTGGAAGTGGGGGGCGAAACGGGTCTGGTGCAGCATCCGATAGGTGTTGCCGCAAACCGGGAAGACCTTGCCGGCTTCGATGTTGTGGTGTTTGTCGAAGACCAGGCGCGTCGGCGCCTGGTCGATGGAGCCCCGGTAGATGACGGCCTGGCCGTGGTCTTCGCAGGCGTCCTCCAATTCAAGGATGTTGAAGAGCCGGTAGGTCGCCGAATAAAAGCGGGCCTCCCCCACCAACGCCGCCAGTTGGGGCTCGGTGATCTCCAGCGGTCGATCGCTCACCAGGCGCGGATCCGTGAAGGCCGCCGCGCGGGCCATCCGCAGGAAGTCATTCCAATAGAGCGCACCGCCGAGGCATTCGCCGTAGAGCACCGGATGGCTTTGGACCGCCTCCGGCAGGCGTCGATCGACGTAGACGTCGGAGAAATAGAACTCACCGCCGGGCTTCAGCAGCCGCTGAATGCCACGCAAGACAGCCGGCTTGTCGGTGGAGAGATTCAGAACGCAGTTGCTGACGATGACGTCGAAGCTGCCGGGCTCCAGATCGAGCTCCTCCAGGCGCTCGATCTGTCCCTCAAGGAAACGAACGTTGGCGTAACCAAATTGCTCGGCATGGAAGGGGAGGTACTCCCGAGCCACCGCGAGCTGCTCCGGGGTCATGTCCACGCCGACCACCTCGCCGCTGGCCCCCACCAACTGGGAGAGCAGATAGACATCGCGACCACTGCCGCTCCCCAGGTCGAGCACGCGGCAGCCCTCCAGCAGCGGCGGGCAAACCAGGCCGCAGCCGTAGTAGCGACTGCTGACCTCCAGATGGACCCGAGCGAGCAGGGGCTTCAGCCAATCCGGTACCGCGTCGGCATCGCAGCAGGCACTGGTCTTGAGGTCAGCGGTGCTCTGGAGTTCCTTGCCGTAATAGGCCTGGACGACGTCTTGCATGCCTGGGCGTGGGGCGTTTAACGACCGTAGGGCCCGCGGCGATCAACCATGGGCGATGCATCGGGGTCCTCGAGGAGCCCCTGCCAATGCAGGGCTTGGCGACGGGCCCAAAGCAGCAGGGGATACAACCGCCTGGCCTGGGGCGGTGCGGCAAAGAGTTGGCGCAACAGCGCCAGAAGGGGATCACTCGGACGGAGCCGACCGCAGAGTTGGGCGATCGCCTCGGCACCATGCCAGGCCTGGTCCCCCTCGAGCAGGACGGCCCCCCGCGCCAGGTCGAGGCCCCGTTGCTTCAACTGGGCCCGCAGGCTGTCCTCAGCCCGGCCATCGCGGATCTCCAAATCGGGGAGGCCGCCGACCAGCTCGCTGCGCAGGGCGAAGTGGCGGCAAAACGGACAACCGCCGTCGTAGACGAGGGTGAGGCTCATTGCGCCATCCTGAACACCGCTCTGCCCCTGCCGTGACCGCGTTGCTGAACCTGGGATTGGCGCTGCTGCTGGTGCTGCTACCCCTGCCCGCCGATGCAGCGCGGTACGTCTGCGAGGGAGACCCGTTGACGGCGGAGCTGCACCAAGGGGCCGTGGACGCCATCGAGATCCCCAACACAGCCGGCGGAACCGTCCCCGGTGCGTTTGTCGTGATCGCCTGGCGCGGCGTCAGCCTGCAGCTTCCCCGCACCAACAACGCCGGCGCCCCGAGCTACACCGATGGACACTGGTGGTGGCAGGCCGCCGATTCTGACCATCCGGACTTCGCAGAGCGCAAACGCGGCGGTGGTGAGATCGCCCGCTACCGCTGCGAGCCAGCTACATGACGGAAGCCCTGCCCCCCTGGAGGCCGTTGCTGCGCGGCGCCCGCCAGCGGGAGGGTCGCTCCCCCCAGGCCCGCTGGTTGCAGTTGGCCACCCTCGGCTGCGATGGAGCGCCGCGGGTTCGAACCCTGGTCTTCCGTGGCTGGGGCGGCCCTGCCCAGCTGGATCTGCTGACGGATCGCCGCAGCGAGAAAAGCACTGAACTGATGCAGGAACCCAGGGTGGAGCTCTGCTGGCTGCTGCCCAAGGCGCGATCGCAATTCCGGCTCCGGGGCCATCGCCTGAGCCTGGACGCCGCGAGCGATCAGAACGCCCGCGACCAGCAATGGAAGCAACTCCATCCCGGCGCCCGCAGCCTCTGGGGCTGGCCCCAGCCAGGGGCCGCTTTCGATCCCGAGGGCCCCTTCCCCGACGCCCTCGGCGACGAAGTGCCGCAACCCGAGAGCTTTGAACTGGTGCGGATTGAGCTGGAGCAGGTGGAGCTCCTGGAGCTCACCGGCCACCCGCATCAACGCCGGCGTTGGCGGCGACAGCAGGAGTGGCTCGAGGAACGCCTCAATCCTTGAGCTGATCGGCGAGCGCCTGCAGGCGACGGGCGTTCACCCCAAGGTCGGAATCGCCAAGGCGTGACACCGAACGGGCCTGAAGGACGCCACGGCTGGGGTCGGCGTAGAGCTCCAGATCGTCAACAAAACCAAAGAGCGCGCTGCTGGCTGTCGCATGCAGGTAGCCCTTGTCCTGCTCCACGATCTCGGTGCGCGGGGTGGCCGCGATCACGGGCACCAGGGCCTCCAAGGCCGCTTGGGGGTCGGACAGCTCCCAATCCACCCGAGCGCAATGGGCCGGACTCGAGCAGGGCGCGAGCGCGCCGTCTTGAAGCCCCAGATCCGCGGGCAGCGGCCCGACCAGATGGAAGAGTCCGAGGGTGAAGACCAGGAGGAACTGGGAGACGAGAACCGTCATGGATTGGAGGGAGCAGCGATTGGGGCCTGGGCAGGTAGGGACTCTTCGATCCCGACATCGATCTCAGCGATCCAGAGCAACAGGCTGCCGAGACAAGCCAGTGCTGCGATCAAGAGCAGCCAACGCTGACGACGCATCTCCAGGCCTCCTCTGCTGGTCATTGTGGTGGATCCGTCAGCTGACGGTCCGCTGAGCGAGGGAGTCATCGCGGTACCAAGCCGTAAAGCGCTCGCTCTCATCCGCCAGGCGCTCTTTCAAGTTGCGGCCCTGCCGGAGCTTCTCCTCCGCTTCGATGACAGCCAACTCCAACTGGACCGCCGCCCAACTCGCGACCGAGCGTCGATCCGCCTCTGCCAAGGCCGCGAGGCGCTCGTAGAGATCTGGAGGAAGGGTGATCGAGACACGCTTCGCCCGGCCTGGTTCTGGAGACATGAGGGACGAGGTGCCCATGCCGCACCAGTCTGCAGCGGGAACAAATGCCTATGGCGTCCAGGCAGGTCGCGTTCCTAGGAAGGACCTGCGCTTTTGACGAAGAGACGCACCTCCGCCGGTCAGCCGACCAGCGGATTTTTTTTGACTTCGCCGGTTCGTGACGGCACAAAAAAAGTCGTAGCCAGCCGCCGCGATTGATGGCATCACTGGATTGAGGCTGCTCTCTTCGTCAGACGCGCCTCAACCGGGGCGAGGTGCATCTCGCCCCACCCATCAGCGAGGCTGAGGAGACGTTGAGACGAGCGTCTCCGCCCCATGAACGCCCCCGACGTCCTGCTGGACAACCTCCGCTTGATCCCCGGGATGGAGTCCGGCTCGAAACGGCTGGTCATCCTGATGAGCCAGCTCGGGGATTTCGATTCACTGGAATACGCCCAGGCCTTGGTCCCAGCACTGCCGCGGCTGCAGCAAGCCGGTATCCAACTGCTGGCGATCGGCATCGGCGATGAGGCTGGCGCCGAGCGGTTCTGCCAATTCACGGGCTTTCCTCGGGCGAACCTCAAGGTGGAGGCTGAACCGAGGCTGCATCGTGCACTGGGGCTCTATGCCGGCCTGCAAACCCCAGGCGGGCCATGGCCGGGCTTGCTCTTGATGTGTGCCGGCATTGGTTCTCCGGGGACCTTGGGCGAGGTCTTTCGCGGTTACACCGGCGATCGCTCCGCACCGCAACGCTTCGACAGTCCGCTCTTCCGCTTGGCGGGCGGAGATGGATTCCAGCGCCCCTTTGAGCTGGCCACGGTGCGGCTGCGGAACATGACCGAGGTGCTTGGGAAATGGCGGACCTACGTGCCCCGGGATGACTTCATCACCCAGCGCGGCGCAACATTCCTTTTGGACGCCGACAACAGCCTGCTCTATGAACACCGCGACGCAGGGATGCTGGGCTTTTCGGCCACCATGAACCGCCCGCTGTCCTTCCTGGATCCCTATCTGAACTGAGGAACGGATGGTCTGGAAGAGGATTCAGGCGGAGCGGCAACGGGGACGGGACTACCAGCCCCGCTTCCAGCAGAGGCACGTCATCGGCGCCTGGATTGGCGCCCTACTCGCGATTACGGCCCTCGGCCTGATCAGTCTCTGGAGTCACTACCCCCTGGTCGTGGCTCCCTTCGGAGCCTCGACGGTGCTGCTCTTCGGCCACCCCTCGAGCCCACTGGCACAACCGCGGAATGTGGTCCTGGGCAACACCGTGGCCGCCGTGGTCAGCGTGAGCTGCGTCACGGCCTTCGGCGATGGCCCCTGGGTGATGGGTCTGGCCGTGGCCGTCACCATTGCGCTGGGGCAAGTGCTGCGTTGCCTGCATCCTCCGGCCGGGGCAGTGGCCTTACTGGGGGTCCTGCTCAAGGCGCAACCCGGGTTCATCTGGATGCCCGTGCTCAGTGGCTCACTCGTGATGATGCTGATCGCCGTGGCCTACAGCCGCCTCCAGCCGGGCGCGGAGCACTACCCCCATCACTGGCTCTGAAGGTCTGGGAGACTGAGTCGCACGTCGGCGCTGCCATGTCGCTCGATCAACTCAAGGCGTTCCTGGCCCGGCTGCAGGCCGATGAACCCCTGAAGCAGCAGGTCTTGGCCGCCGCGACCGCCGATGACGTCGCCCAGATCGGACTGAAGCTGGGCTTCGAGTTCTCCGGCGATGAACTGCTGCGGGTCTCCGGCAAGAAATTCGACCGGGTGACCGTCCATAAGAACGACATGCCCGGCGAATACAACTGAACGTCTACCCGAGCGTCTGATACGCGAGCGGTTGGCGATGGTCCATGGTCAGCGACCAAAGCCCACTGCCGAGGTCCTTCAAGGCGGCAATCAACGCTGCGGTATTCCCGTCGCTCAGCCATTGGGCCTTCAGGGCGGGGAGCTGCTCCTGCAAGGACTCAATCGGAACCGTGACCAGCAGCAAGCTCTGCTCCGCGGCAGCGCGACGCAAGGCACCTTGGTCACTTCGCTGCCAAACCCGAACCAAGAGATCCAAGGCCTGCTGACGCCCAACCTCGCCGGGGTCCGCGCCTGCCGGCAGGGGCTCACGCAGGGACTTGCCCTGCAGGGGCATCGCCCGCTCGCCGCCCTGCTCCAGCAAGGCCAGAACGATCAAATAGGGGGCATCGGCCATCGATCGGCGGGCGCAGCAACGGCTCCACCCTGAACGATCAGAGGAAGCCCTGGGAGGCCGGGGTGCGTTGGGAGGGCATCGGCTGGCGGGGATTCCAGGCGGCGAACAGGGCGGCCAAGGCCACCAGGGCGATCAAGCCAAGCCGCCAAGGCTGACGGGACATGCCCGAGAGCCGGGGCATCGGACCACGGCCCCGCTGGGCGACACCATCCAGCGGTGTCCCGCAGCGACCGCAAACCATTCGGCCTCCCAGGCTTCGGTCGGATTTCACCGACCAACTCCCGCAGCGGGGGCAGCCCATCGCCCATCCAGCGCTCAACTGGGTCCATCTTGGCGAGCCAGCCGCCATTGGGCGAGGCCGCCTCCCCGGCCGCGGGCCGCCAGCCAACCGGATGGATCACGCTGAATCAAAGCAAAAAAGGGCATCCGCTGGGGTGCCGGAGCGGGCAGGTCACGGCCCCACCACTGCCGGCCGGCGACACGCAACCCCATGCGCAGGAACTCGAACTGCAGCAGAGGCCGGCCACCCTTCAGTGCTCCCGGGCCCTCAAAAAACAGCTCCACCCCGCCCAGGCGAACACTGTTGCGCAATTGCAGCTCCCCGTCCTGCATCTGGATGACCAATTGCGCCGCCAGCCCCCGCAGCAGCACGCCGGAGAACTGGGCCGCCTGGCGCTTGCCCTTGGGCCACACCTGCTCCAACTGCCAGCACCCCAGCAGATCCGCCGGCTGAATCCCGGTCCCAGCCGCTCGAACGCGACCCTCTTCCTCCAGCAACGCCGCGGCCGTGATCGATGGATCCATCCCTGCCGCCACGACAGCCCAATCAAAGACCCAGCATGGTCATGCCCTGGTCGCTCCCGTTGGCCTCACCAACCCCGCGCGTTGATCTCGCCATCGTTGGCGCTGGGGTCTCCGGTTGCGCCCTCGCCGCCAGCCTGCGCCAGCGTGGCTGGTGGGGGTCCATCGACCTGCTGGAGATCGGCCGGGGACCCGGGGGACGGGCCGCCACCCGCACGTCCAGGCAGGACGACGGCCTCCGCATCAACCACGGCGCACCGCTCTTCAACATCCGCGCCCAGACCCCGCCGGCCCTGGTGAAGGCCCTCGCGCAACGCGGGTTGATCCGCCCCTTTTCAGGATCGATTCAGAGTCTGGATGCGCAGCGCCGCCTCGGCCCGGCCATTGCGGATGGCTTCAGTGACGGCAGCCTCTGGCAGGGAGCGGGAGGAATGGACCGGCTCTGCGGGGGACTGCTCGATCTGGCCGCCGAACAGGGCGGAGCACTCAACCGACGCTTTGGAACGCTCGTGCGCCATCTGCGGCCAGAGCGATCCAAGGCGGGGGTGAGCTGGACCCTGCAGGACGCCTCGGGAGCCTCGGTTGTCGAGGCCCGCTGGCTTGTGCTGAGCGGAACCCTGCTGGCCCATCCCCGCGGGCGGCAGGTCTTTGGCTGGACGGAGATCCCGCTGGAGCAGGCCGCCCAACAGCTCGCGGACCCCCAGCTGAGCGCCGCCCAGGCGCAGCTGGCCTCGATCGACGCGCAAGCCAGCTGCAACCTCTTGGCGACCCTTCCGCAAGAGAGCGCCCAAGCTTGGCGGGCCCTGCACTGGGATCTCCTGCAATGCAGCCCAACGGCACAGGAGCGTTGGGGATTGCGCCGCATCGGCGTCCAACCACTCGCCGATGGACGCTGTGTCGTCGTCGCGGAATCCAGCCCGGCCTTTTCCGCGGCCCATCTCGATGTCTACGGCTCACGCTCCTCAGCCGCCCAGCTGCTGGGGGCCACACCCGAGCCAACCGCCGAGGCCCAAGTGCTCGATGCCCTGCGCGAGGCCCTCATCGATCTCACAGGGCTGTCACTGACGGGAGCGCAAACACAACTGATGCGCTGGGGGGCCGCCTTCCCAATCGATCCTGGACTGGACCCCAACCATCGCCTCTGCCCGGCGAGCGCCATCGGCTTCTGCGGCGACAGCCTGGCGGGGGACGGTTTTGGGCGCATCGAGGGCGCACTCAGCAGCGCCGAAGCACTCGCTGAAGTGCTTGTACCGCAGCTCTAGATCTCAGGCGGCCGCGGAGGAGCTGCGGCGAGCGGCGGCCACCGGCATGGTCAGGTGACGCTTGGCCTGCCAGACGGACTGGGCTGCATCAAAGAGGGTGTTCTGCACATCCCAGACGAACCGCTGCACCCGCACTTGGGACTCGCGGCGCTGCGGCAGGAGGTCGGAGAAGGCTGCTGCGTGGCAGAGATCGACCAGCATCGCGACTTCTTCGCGGCTCATCGTGATCTGGACCTTGTCCTCAGACCGGTGCGTGACCTGCATCGCCCCTTTTACCGAAGACGACCAACCTACGCCGATTACCGCTGATCAAACAGAAATCAAGGGGCGCTTAAGCATTGCGAACAGCAAACGGACCATTCAGGCCGACTGCAGCTGATCTAGCTGTGCCTGAAGCCGTTGCTTGAGCCGGTTCTGAACCAACGCGCAGAGGTCATCCACCAAGTCACCATCCGCCTGCCAGATCGTGCGCGTGCCCTCACGCTCGCAGCGCACCAGCCCAGCCCGCTGCAGCTGACCCAGCTGGCGGCTGATGTGGGACTGGGAGAACCCCGTCGCCTCAATCAAGGAGGCGACATCGGTCGGCCCCTGCTTGAGATGACACAGCAGCTGGAGCCGAGCCGGCTCACTCAGCAAACGAAAGAACTGGCTGTACTCCTCCAGCAACTCCTGGGAGGGCATTGCACCTGCGGCGCCCATCGCAATGCTGTATGACGATAAACGCATTATGCCTGGCCTCGGCCATGAATCAGGAGTTCTGGGATCAGCGCTTCCGCGAGAGCGGCCACGCCTACGGAACCGAACCCAATGACTTCCTGCGGGCAACAGTCGCCAAGCTTCCCCCTGGCGACGCGCTCTGCCTTGCGGAAGGTGGCGGCCGCAACGCGGTGTACTTGGCCCAAAAGGGCCATCGCGTCACCGCCCAGGACCTCAGCCCGGTCGGCCTCGAGAAAGCCCAGCAACTCGCCCAAGACCAAGGGGTCAGCCTGACCTGCGCCTGCGGAGACCTGCGGGAGTTCAAGCCCGAACCCGAAAGCGTCGACCTCGTCGTCGCCATCTGGATGCACCTCGAGCCCGAGCTGCGGGCCCTGGTGCACGGGCGCGCCGTTGCCGCCCTCAAACCCGGCGGCCACCTGATCCTTGAGGCCTACAACCCGGAGCAGCTGCGCCATGGAACCGGCGGCCCACCTAACCCGGAACTCCTGATCACAGCCAAGCAACTCCAAGACGAACTCCAGGGGCTGACCTGGCTGGAACTGCAGGAAACCGAGCGCTGGATCGAAGAAGGCCCCTTCCACCAGGGCAAAAGCGCCGTCGTTCAGGCCTTCGGCCAGAAGAACGCCACGTGACCGCAAAGGCTTTATGCGTGTAAAGTCATACAAGCCTGAAGCGGAGTCCATGGTCTCCATCGCGCCATCCCCGGTCGCGCTCCTGGATGCAGCAGGCGGGCAGCCCCTGCTGCATCGCCAACTCTTCGACGCAACAACCGGTACCTACACCTATTTGCTCGCCGATGTCGCCTCCGGCGAAGGGGTGCTCATCGATCCGGTGTTTGAGCAACACGAGCGGGATCTCTCCTTAATTCGTGAGCTGGGCATCACCCTCGTGGCCACCTTGGACACCCATGCCCACGCCGACCACGTCACCGGCAGCTGGCTCATGCAGCAGGCCACCGGCTGCGCCATTGGCCTCGCCAAAGCGGCCCGCGCCAAAAACGTCAACCTGCCCCTCGAGCACGGCGATCAGGTGCGCTTCGGCGGCCGTCATCTCGCAGTGCGCAGTACCCCGGGCCATACCGACGGCTGCGTCACCTATGTCCTGGACGATCAGTCCGCCGCCTTCACCGGCGACGCCCTGCTGGTTCGCGGTTGCGGTCGCTGCGACTTCCAACAGGGCGACCCCCACACCCTCTGGCGCTCGATCACCGAGCAGATCTTCAGCCTGCCCAACAGCTGCCTGCTCTACCCCGGCCACGACTACACCGGTCGCACGCTCTCCTCGGTCGCCGAAGAAAAAGCCTTCAACGCGCGCCTCGGGGGCGGCGCCGATGAACGGGACTTCGTGGGACACATGACCAACATGAAGCTCCCCCACCCCGGCAAGATCGCGATCGCCCTCCCCGGGAATCTGCGCTCGGGCCAACCCCGCGAGGAGCAGCACGCCCAGCACTGGGCCCCCATTCAGCGGAGCTTCGCCGGGCTGCCCGAGCTGCCCCCCAGTTGGCTGGCGGAGCACCGCAGCGCCGTCACCGTTCTCGACGTCCGCTCGGAGGACGAAGTGGACGGCCCGGATGGCCGAATCGAAACCAGCCTGAACATCCCGTTGCCGGAACTCGAGCAACGTCAAGGGGAACTCCCGAGTGATCGCCCCCTTGTCGTGGTCTGCCACGCGGGAAGTCGCTCAGCCCTCGCGACCCAACAGCTCCTCAAAGCCGGCTTCGAGCGCGTCGCCAATCTGCGCGGCGGCCTCCTGCGCTGGAGCGATGAGGGCTACCCGCTCGTCGGCTCCATCAACACCTGATCCACCTCAGCCTCCGCACCCGTCCTTCCTCTGCCAGCCCATCGATGACCCACGCCCAACCGATCAGCGCCCACGACCTGGCCGATCAACTCTCCACACAACGCGTCAGCGTGATCGACGTACGCGAACCGATGGAGTACGCCAGCGGTCACATCGCCGGCAGCCTCAACGTTCCCCTGAATCGCCTACTGCAGGACGACCTTCCCCAGGGCCCCCTCGTGCTGGTCTGCCAGAGCGGCAACCGCAGCCATCGCGCCCTTGGACAACTGATGGCCCAAGGCCATCCCCACACCCTCAGCGAACTGCAGGGAGGCCTGCCCAGCTGGCAGGGGGCTGGATTCCCCATCCGCAAACTCAAAAACGCCCCGCTCCCCCTGATGCGCCAGGTGCAAATCGCGGCAGGATCGCTGATCCTGCTGGGCCTGATCCTCAGCAACACCGTTGCCCCTGGCTGGATTGCCCTCACCTGGTTCGTTGGTGCCGGCCTGACCTTCGCTGGCGTCAGCGGCTTCTGCGGCATGACCCGGCTGCTCGCCGTCATGCCCTGGAACCGGGTCTCCCTGTGATCAGCCTGCTGCTTGGACTGGGGGGCGGCCTGATCGGCTTCTTGCTCTCCGTCCTCGGGGCAGGAGGCTCCATTCTTCTGCTGCCTCTGCTGGTCAGCGGTGCTGCCCTGCCCACCCGGGAGGCCGTTCCGCTCTCGCTCATCGTCGTCATGCTCCTGGCCCTGGCGAACCTGGGGCCCTACCTGCGCCGCGGCCAATTCGCCCCGAAACCAGCCCTGCTCCTGGGCCTGCCGGCCCTCGGTGGCAGCTGGATCGGCGGCAGCTGGGTCAAAGCCGAGCTGATTCCTGAGGCCGTTCAACTCAGCGTCTTTGCGTCCGCGGCACTCTTGGCCTCTTGGCTCCTGCTGCAGCGTCAGACCAACGGGACTCCAGGTCCCCGCCGGGCCGCTGACGTACTGCTGGTGCTGCAGGGCCTACTGGTGGGTCTGCTGACCGGCATTGCCGGCGTCGGCGGCGGCTTTGCGATCGTGCCGGCCCTCGTCCTGCTGGCGGGACTGCCCATGGCCTTGGCCAGCGGCACCAGCCTGCTGCTGATTGCCGTCAATGCCTGGTCGCCTTGGCGGCCCTCGGCCACTGGCCGCAGGCGAGCCTGCCCCTGCTCGCGTCGTTGCTGCTGGGGGGAGCCGTGGGTGCCGTGGCCGGTCAGCGGCTCGCCCCCCATCTGAGCGATCGCCATCTGCGGCGTGGCTTCTCCTTATTACTGGTGGCCTCCGCCCTGCTCACCGGCGTCGAAGCCTGGAAACGCCAAGCCCCACTAGAGGACCCCGGCGCCGCTGCCCTCAGCCAGCGGAACGGAAGGTCTTAGTCCCGGCCGCAGCGGCACTTGCCGCCCTTCCACTTCGAGCACTTCTTCTGCTTGCAGCCCTTCTTCTTGGCGCAGGCCTGAACCCTGCCCTGGGGCTGCAGCGGGAGATCAGACGCAGGACCAATCGATTGGGCCATCAGAAGTGAATCGGGCTCGATCTCAATGCCTTCATCTTATTGCAATCGATTCTCTTTTGCGCAAGCCAAGGCGCTTGTGAGGGCCGGATTGCACCACCCTTGTAGAGCCCGTAGGTTGCAGCCAGCTCCGCGCGGCAAGCCATGACCCAATCCATCGTTCGCGGGGACAGCGACCAAGCCATCGCCCGGGGACCCGCCGGGCGCGCCATGGCCCAACCGATGGCCGCCGACCTGCTCGAATCCCTGCAGGAGCACCTGACGATGGAGCGCCAGGCCAGCGCCGCCTATTGGGCCCTGGCGATCTGGTTTGCCGAGCGCGGCCTGCGGGGCTTCAGCGCGTTCTTGAAACAGGAATCGACCGAAGAGCAGCACCACGCCGGACTCTTTGCCGACTACCTGATCGCCCGCGGCCAGTCCGTTGCCCTCGAACCGCTGCTGGCGCCTCGCCAGAGCTGGAGCAGCGTTGAGGAGGTCTTCCGCGGCATCTTCCAGATGGAAGCGGAGGTGACCACCTCCTTGCATCAGCTCTATGCCATGGCCGAGCGCAGTGGCGATGTGCGCACCACGGTCTTCCTCGATCCGATCGTCCAGGGGCAGATCGACGCGGAACACCAAGCCGCCCACCTGCTCGATCGCATCGCCTTCACCCACTCCGCCCCCGCCGCCTTGCTCGTGATCGACGGGGAACTGGCGGCGGGCCAGAACGCGCCGGCCTCGGTCGCCTAACGGCAGAGCAAGGGCCGCCCGCACAATTCCCGAAACAGCGCCAAGCTCAGGCGATCGACGGCGACGGGTGCCGATTGCAGCCAGTGGGCGATGCGCCCCAGCTCCGCCAAGCGCACGATGAGCTGCTCGGACTCCCGCCGCAGGCGCTTGATGAGGGCCGGGGCCTGGCAGCGCTGCTGATCCGCTTCGATCTGGACGAGACGCACGCGCAGGGCCTGGGCTTCGCCGCAGAGGGAACCGAGCGCACTGGTTGAAGCCTGCATGCTGAGCATCGATCAGAACCCCGCCGCCAGGGGGGCCGAATCCATCAAGGCGGGCGCCAAGCGCAGACCGCCCTCACCCACCGGGGCCTCCAGCAACTCGGCCTGACGGAACTTGGAGATCATCCGGGTCGTCGTCACCCGTGTGGCGCCGATCAACTCACCAATACGGTCATGGGTGAGGCGGAAGGGCAGGTCACACCAGTCGCCGCAGCGGCGGCCCAGGCGATGGACCAGCAGACTCAACAGGGCATGCAGGCGCTGCTCCGCCGATCCGAGGTGACGGATGCGCAGGAGTTGCAGGGTCCACTCATTCACGGGATCAAAGCCGTTGCCGCCGACCGCCTCAGCGTCGCTGCTGAAGACCAGCGGAGTGAGCGCCTCGACGCACACCCCCTCACTGCAGAGCCGATCCGTGCGCAGCTGATCGCCGGGCTGCAGGAAGGCCAGGGTCATTCCCTCGGTCTCCTCGCAGGGGCAGTAGACGCGGGCCATCCCCTCGAGCACCTCGATGCAGCTCCCGCCGGCCTGGCGCGCGGGATCCAGCAGGACGGTTTGGCCCACCGGCATCCGCACGGCACTGGCGGGGACGTCAGGGAGAAAGCGGAAGGACATGACCCCCGAAAACGGGCTAGTTGCGAATGCGTCGCAAGATAAACAAGAAACAGTCACTTTTGCAAGCAATTCTCAATAGCGGCTGCCAACTGCAAACGCCTGTTGTGCGTCCCCGCAAAAAAGCCAGCCGCGCGGGGCGGCTGGCTCAAGGGGTACAAGTTGCCTTTCCAGTGGCTCAGCGCCAACCGCCGGCCTGCATCAAGGCCACGGCGGCCTTGTTCTTGGCACCCATCTGCTGGGCCGACACCCCATCGGCCTTGAAGGTCCCCAGGCGCTTCAGGGCCGCGTTGTTGCCAAAGCCCCGCAGCGGGTATTCGTTGTTGGCTTCCGCATAACCGCGACCACCACTGGGCGAGGCCAAGAACTCGATCAAACGCAGGGCCGCCTCGGGATTCTTCGCGGTTTTGACCACCCCGGCACCGGTGATGTTCACGTGGGCGGGATCCGGGAAGCGAACCTTGACCCGATTCGCGAGCTGCTGATCCGAGGCACCGCTGCCGCCGGCCAGCATCCGCGCCACGTAATAGGAGTTGACCAAGCCGACGCCGCACTGGCCATTGGCGACGGCGCGGATCAAGGGTGTATCCGAACTGAAATAGGGCTGGGTGACGTTGGCGGTCATCCCCTTGACCCAGGCGGAAGCAGCCTTGTCACCCCGCAGGATCATCTGGTCGGCCACCAGGGACTGGTTGTAGACGCTCTTGCGATTGCGCAGGCAGAGCTGTCCTTTGAAGGCCGGCTTCGCCAGGTCGGCGTAGCTGCGGATGCTGCTGGGATTCACCGCCTTCGGGTTCACCACCACGACGCGCACCCGGCGGGTCAGACCAAACCAAAGCCCCTTGGACTCCCGCAAGTTCGCGGGGACGTCCCGGTTGAGGGAGGCGGAGCGGCTCGGACGAAACAGACCAGCATCGGCAGCCTTATCCAGGCGAGCCGCATCGGCCAGCACCAGCACATCGGCAGGGCTGTTGGCGCCTTCCCGTTTGATCCGCTCGATCAAGGCGTCATCCTTCGCCTCGAGCAACTTCACCTTGATCCCGGTCTTCTGGCTGAACTGCTTGTAGAGCGCCTTGTCGGTGTTGTAGTGCCGTCCGGAGTACACCCCGATTTCTTGGCTGTTGGCCTTCGCGAGGGAGGTGAGCACCGCAGCCCCGGCCGTGACGCCCAGCAGGGCGGCGAGCGCCAGACGCTCGGGGGCGATGGAGCGAGGAAACGCCAAGGCCAAATGGAATCGCAATCCACGAACTATGCCCAGGCCCGACACCCCTCGGAGCGCGGTCCATCATTCGCCACCTGGGGCTGTGACATTCATTACATGCCTGCCCCCTAGGCTTTGCGACGCAGCCTCAGGCAAAGGATTGGCACGGGGACCACTGCCGCAGCGCAGCCTGCTCAGCGTCGGGGTACTGCTGGTCTGTGCCGCAGCGTTAGCCCCGGTGGCCTGGCTGAGCTGGTTTGCCCTCGGCGGCGCAGGCTTCGAGAGCTTGAACCTTGGCGATGAGGGGCCCCTCCAGGTGGGCAACACCCTGGGCTTGGTGGTGCTGGTGGGGGCCCTCGCCGCAGGCCTCGGAACAGGGACGGGCTGGCTGACGGCCCGCTGTGAATTCCCGGGACGCCGCCTGCTGCGCATCGCCCAATTGCTGCCCCTGGCCACGCCCAGCTATCTGCTGGCGGCCACCTGGATCGACCTCGGCAGTCGCTTCGGCCATCGCATCTACGGCTTTGGGCCAACCCTGACGGTGATGGTCCTGAGCACCTACAGCTATGTCTTTCTGCTCTCCACGGAGAGCTTCTCGGTCAGCGGCAAGCGCCAGCTCGAAGCCTGCCGCAGCCTCGGCGTCGGTCCCTGGGGAAGCTTCTGGCGCGTCGCCCTGCCGATGGCACTGCCCTCGATTGGAGCCGGGGTCGCCCTCACCGGCATGGAGGTCGTCAACGAACTCGGGGCGGTGCAACTGCTCGGCGTCCCGACCCTGTCCTCGGGAATCCTGATGCGCTGGCAGCAGGAGGGGGACCCGCAGGCCGCGGTCGCCCTGGCCTTGATGGCCCTGGTGATCGTCGGCCTACTGGTGGGCGCCGAGCGGACCCTGCGGCGCCGGAGCCGCTGCTGGACCATCAGCGGCGGCGGTGAGCCGGAACAGCGCTGGAGCCTGGACGGGCCTCAACGCTGGCTCAGCCAACTCTTCTGCCTGACGCCACCCCTATTGAGCCTGGGGCTTCCCTTGGTTTGGGCGGCCTTCAGTTGGGACCAACTCCAAGGCGAAGACAGCGCCGAACTGCTGGAACTCGGACTGCGCTCCTTTGGCCTAGCCCTGGTCGCGGCCGTCTTGACGGTGGTCGTCAGCCTCGTGCTTTCCATCGCCAAGCGCTGGATCCCCAACGCCGGACTGCGGCGACTGACCTTCGCGGCGGGGCTGGGCTACGCCATCCCCGGCACCGTGCTGGCCTTGGCGCTGATGCTCATCGGCGGCCCCCTGGCCCTGGCGCCGTTGTTGTTGCTGGTTTGGGGCTACGTCGATCGCTTCCTCGCGGTCTCCAAAGGCGGCCTCGACGCGGCGCTTGAGCGCATCCCGCCCAGCGTTGATGAAGCCGCCACCTCCCTCGGTCAGAGCTGGGGCGGGGTCCTGCAACGCATTCACCTGCCGCTGCTGCAGGGCCCCTTGCTGATGGGCAGCCTGCTGGTCTTTGTCGACACGGTGAAGGAACTCCCCCTCACCTTCGCCTTACGGCCGTTTGACTTCGACACCCTGGCGGTGCGGGTCTATCAGTACGCCAGCGATGAACGGGTGGGCGCCGCCCTGATTCCGGCCCTGCTGATCTTGAGCTTGGGGCTGATGGCCTCCGCTGCCTTGATCCCCAGCCTGGAGCGACTGGAGCAGCGTTAACGCCGGGTAATCACGCCCTGGTCGATCAGCTTGCCGTCGCGGTCCCAGCCCCGGATGGTCAAGCTGTCGGGCCCGGCCTGCAGCTCCGCGAAGCTGTAGACGCTGACCGCCTTGGCGGATTGGGGTTTGGCGATCACCGGGCGGAGATAGGCGCCGCCACCGCCGACGATCAAATAGGTGATGCCCTCGATCGGCTTGCTGCGCTCGTAGTGGTGTTCATGGCCATTGATGTAGAGCTGCACCCCATGGCGCTGCATCAAGGAGCTCAACTTGCCCCGTAGGCCGGGGTTGTTGCCGTAGAGGCCCGAGGAATAAATCGGGTGATGGCCCACCACAACTTTCCAAGGGGCCTGACTCTTGGCGAGGGCCGAACGCAGCCAGGACAACTGGGATGTCCAGGGGGCGTTGCCGTTGGTATCCAACATGAAAAATTCGACCTCGCCGCGGCGGACGCTGTAGAAGCGGCCCTTCATGCCGTAAGGCTTGTAGGCCACCTGGGGGTTGCCGTTAGCAGTGCGGATGTCGTGGTTCCCCAAGACCGCATGGAAGGGGACCTTGGCGGCCAGCAACTCGGCGTAGGGAGTCAGGAAGGTGGACTGAACCTTGCGAATATCTCCTGAGGGGTAGATGTTGTCCCCGGCCAGCAGCACCAGGTCGACGGGCTTGCGGCGATGGACCGCCGCCATCTGCGTGCCCACGGCCCGCTGGTGGACATTGCCACTACCGACGTCACCCACCGCTAAGAAGCGGGTCGTGCTCAGGGGGGGCGGGGTCGCGACCTGGGCCCAACTGGTTCCAACCGCAACAGCGGACGTCGCCGCTCCAGCCAGGAGCAGCAGCAGTGCGCGACGGTGCATGGCTGGGATTGGGCAAGGTCCACCCAGGTTGACGCAATCAGGCCGCCGGCCGCTACCGCGGGCTGTGCTTTTTGGCGCACTTGGTCGCATCCTTTGCCGCAGCGCCTGCCTCAGCTGGGCCCAGCCTTGGCGGAGCGACGCAACGCCCATGCTCCGGATCTTTGGAGATCGCCGAAGCCTCTTGGCCGCCCTGAGTTGTCACTGGTCCTATGAACTGATCCAACTGGATCAACCCCTCCACCAGCGCTCGACCACCTCCGGCGTGCCGTACCAGCGCGGTCCAAAGGCTCCGCCATGGGCCACCCCCGGCAGAACCAACGGCTGAGCTCCAGCCAACAAGGCCGAACCCACGGGCACCAAACCATCACCGGCAGCCTCCGGATCTCCGCTGATCGCGGTGTAGGAACGCTTGGCCACCCGGCGGCTCAAGTCGAAGCCCTCCGCCAACTCCAACTCTCCCGCCACCGCGACGTAGTCGACGGCCGGAACGAAGAAGGCTCCCGGCCAGCGCTGGTCGACAAAGGCGCGCATCGCCGTCGCCCGAAGCGCCGTGTGGGGACTGCCCAAGGTGTAAAGGCGATCGACCCAACGCTGGGCGCCATAGCAACGCCCCATCCAGGGATCTGAGCTGAGCAGCAGGCGCAACATCACCCCGCCTGAGCTGTGCCCAATCAAGGTCAGCTTGCCCGTGGTGGATTGCCCAGCCGCGCTCTCCACCAACGCAGCCGTGCGATCCAGCAGACGACGCCAACCCCAGCCCGTCGAGGTCAACAACCAATCCAGCCGCGTCGCGGGAACAACAACAACCGGCTGATTGAGGGAATCCTCAAGCCACAAGCGCATCGGCTCGTAGGCCTCCACACCAATCAAAAAGCCACCAAGGATGACGACGGGCTGGTTAGTCATCAGCGGTTGGTCGCATCAAAGAATTCGATCTATCTTGAGGCCACA
The DNA here is from genome assembly GCF_014217875.1 of Synechococcus sp. LTW-R. Classification (NCBI taxonomy): domain Bacteria; kingdom Bacillati; phylum Cyanobacteriota; class Cyanophyceae; order Synechococcales; family Synechococcaceae; genus Synechococcus; species Synechococcus sp. LTW-R. Next base: position 207,080 of record NZ_CP059060.1, on the reverse strand, counting down.
GCAACTGCTGCGTGAATTGATATTCCATTGCAATTGATTCCATGCCCCAACTGAAAGAACCAACAACTGCCCCGCAACAGGCCAACCCACACCACCAAAACGCCGAACGCGCCCTTCATCCGAAGCGGCCCCACTCCCCTTCATCCCCGAGCAGTGTGCCGAGCTGGGATGACCTATTGGGACGCCGTTGACCCTGAAACCACAGTCAAACCGGAAGGCTCCGTGAAAGTGCGACTTGGGCTCTAGGCCAGCTTGGAAAACCGTGGATAGCTTGAAATCAGCACCCGCTGGCCGATGGCTCCCGAACGGTTCTTTCTCGAGCTAACCCCACCGTCTGAACTGCTGCGAACAGCACCCCATGTGGTGATCGTCGGAGGTGGGTTCGCCGGTCTACGGGCAGCCCACGTGTTGGCGGGGAAAACCGTTCGCGTCACCCTGATCGACAGGCGCAACTTCAACCTCTTCCAGCCGCTGCTCTATCAAGTGGCCTCCGGGTTGGTCTCCCAGACCGATGTCGCCTCCCCCCTGCGCGTGATGTTGGGTGAGTCCGAAAACATCCAAATCCTGATGGGGGAAGTGGAGGACATCAATACCGATGAGAAGGAGGTGGTCTTCAACAACCGCCGCTACAAGTACGACCATCTCGTGCTCGCGGCCGGGGCCACCAGCAGCTACTTCGGCCATGACGAATGGCGCAGTGAAGCCATTCCAATGAAGACCCTTGAGGATGCCTACGCCATCCGGCGCCAGGTCCTCAAGTCTCTGGAGGAAGCCGAGCAGACCCCTGACCTGGAGAGGCGCAAGTGGCTGCAGTCCGTCGTCGTCATCGGCGGTGGGCCGACCGGCTGTGAGCTGGCGGCATCCCTCAACGATCTGATGCGGCACACCCTCGAGCGGGACTTCATGCAGATCGATCCCACCCACTGCAAGGTGACCCTGGTGGATCCCGGTGATCGCGTCCTGCGGGCCATGGATCCCCAGCTCTCACAATCCGCTGGAGGCCATCTCAAAGTCAAAGGGGTGGAGCTCCTGCTGGGGGGCCGTGTCAAAGACATCAGCGACGGCAAGGTCGTCGTCACGACGCCCAATGGCGAAGTCAGCCTGGAGGCCAGCACGATCTGTTGGACCGCCGGGGTCGCCGCCTCCCCCCTCGGGAAGCTGCTGGCCGAACGCAGCGGCTGCGAGGTGGACCGGGGCGGCCGCGTTGTCGTCGAACCCGATTTTTCAATCAAGGGCCACGGCGAGATCCGCGTCATCGGGGACCTCTGCAGCTACAGCCACACCCGCGATGGCAAACCCCTCCCCGGCATGGCCGGTCCAGCGGTGCAGATGGGGGGCTGGGTGGCCAAGGACATCCTGGCGAAGTGCCAAAGCCAGGCCAACCCCGCCTTTCAGTTCACCGACTTCGGCAGCATGGCCGTGGTCGGCCCCCTCTTTGCGGTGGCCAACCTGCGCGGCCTGAAGATCAGCGGCAGCCTGGGTTGGATCCTCTGGGGCTTCGCCCATTTGGCCTTCATGCCCGCCAACGAAAGCCGGCTGACCTTGCTGACCAAATGGCTCTGGATGATTGCCACCCGCGAGCGCTCGGCCCTCGTGATTACGGAGACGTCGTCGTAAGAGAATGGAGGGCGTGATAAATCGGCTTGGTCACGAACTGACGGCTCACATAGGCCGCCAGGACACAAGCCACCAGGAGTCCTGGCAACAGTTGCTGGTCACCCGCTAAGCGAATCCCAAAGAGCACCGACATCACCGGTAGCTGGGTCGCGCCCGAGAGTCCCGCGACCATGCCCAAGGCCAAAAAGAGTTGGGGCAACCCGGCGAGATCAGCAATCACCTGGCCCATCGCCGCACCAAAGGTGAAGGAGGGATCAATCAAGCCCCCTGGGATGCCCGTAGAGAGGGCAAGAACCGGGCCAATGATTCGGAAGATGAGGGTGAGGAGATCGGTCCATAGCCCGTGGGGAAGCTCCACACCATTGGATGAGCCGAACAGCAGGCGGCCCATCAGCAACTCCCCGTCGCCGCCACCGGTTCCGCCGCTCACCAACAGGAACAGGCTCAGGAAGGCACCAACACCAAGACCAAGACGCAGCGGATAACGGCGGGCCAAACCCACACCCCGGCGTGTCCCAGCCAGCAGCAAACGGGCAAAGACCGCCCCCACCAGACCGCCGAGCAAGCCCACCGGAAGGGCCCAGAGCACCTGGGCCAATTCCATCGGCTCCACGCCGACGGTGCCCAAGGCAAACATCGGCTGACCGGCCAGGTTGCTGAAGGAGGCCGCCATGCCACTGACCACCATGGCCGGCCAGATCAAGGTCGAGGAGAAGGCACTGATGAACTCCTCGACCACAAACACCACCCCGAGAAGCGGGGTATCAAAACCACCCGCTAAGCCAGCACCACCGGCCACCGCCAACAGCTCGGCCTGCCCCAAGCCGTAGAACCAATTGGGAAAACGCTTGCGCAGAAAGTGAGCCGCGGAGGCGCCGACCTGCACCACCGGTCCCTCCCTCCCAATCGGCAACAGGGCCAAGCTGGCGATCCCCCAGAGGGCTAGGCGCTGCAAACTGGGCGCCCACCCGAGCAGGGCGGAGGCCTGGACGGGATGCTCAATGCTGGTCATCGTCTGCGGAATGCCGGAGCCGGCTCCCCGCGACCAAATCCCCCGTTGCAGCAGCAGCAACACCGGCACGACCACGAGCGGTGAGCAGGCCAACGCCAACGCCACCGGCGTCCACTCCTCTCCGCTGAAGGCGGGCAGCAGGTTGAGCAGCTGATCCTGCCAGCGGTCGAGCATGTTGAACGGCCAGCAGGCCACACCGACCAGCACACCCAGCAGAGACAACTGCAACAGGTTGCGGATCAAGTCGCGGGTGCGCAGAACCACTGCCGTGCTCTCAAAGCGAGCCCATGATGCCGCCGAGCTGAGTGGAAATCACCCTCAGAAGTAGTGATCGGGAGACCTTGGCCATGGCCTAGAGAGACTTCACCAAGCCATCGCCAATCCGCAGGGCATTGGCGATCACGGTGAGGCCCATCCCCACAGTCGGGCAGCTCGGGAAGACGCTGGCATCGGCGATGTAGAGGTTGGCCAACTCATGGCTTCGGCCCTGGAGATCCACCACGGACGTGGCGAGGTTGGAGCCCATCCGACAGGTGCCGCAGACACTGCCCATCACCGTCAAGGGCGCCTCCCCGCGGGGGTGCGTGGGGGCCGGCTTGACCACATGGCAGAGCGGATCGTTCTCCACCTTCTTCAGGGTGTCGATCCAGCGGTAGACCAGACGGTCATGGGCCTCCCGGTTGTTGGGGAGGTAGTGGATCTGGAGGTGATTGCCCCGCAGGGTGACCCGGTTATGGGCATCGGGGAGGACCGGGCTCATCGCCCACCAGGTCACCGAACGGGCAGCCAGTTGCTCCAGGCCAAAGTTGGGCATCAGCTTGGTCACCAAGGACAGCACCGGTGGTGATTCGGCAAACAGGGCGTCCTGCAGGACACCGCCACCGGCCGCAATCGAGCCGAGGGGGTAGCTGACGTTGCTGTCGCCCCAGAGGTAATCGGTCACCCCCAGGCTGCGGCCATAGCGCCCCGAGTTCGGCGCTGCCGCCAACTGAATGATCGAGGTCAGCTGGGGCTTCATCAGGTTGCGGCCCACCTGATCGGAGCCGTTGGAGAGCCCGCGGCTGTGGTGCTCGGTCGCCGAGCGCAGGAGGATCGCCGCGGTGTTGATCGCGCCGGCCGCCAAGACGACGAGATCGCCACTGAACAACCAGGCGTGTCCGTCGATCTCCGCCTCCACAGCCCGCACCTCGGTGCCGCTGGGGTTGACGTGCAAGCGACGCACCTTCACCCGGTCACGGACGCAGACGTTCTCGGCCTGCTTCGCCAGATCGACGCCAAAGAGCTCGGCATCGCCCGTGGGGTCTTCGGCGGATTCCGACCACGTCAGGGGCAGGGCATAGGGATGGGTGCCCTGGCGCTCCAGGGCGGCCTTGAGCTCCACCACCCAAGGTTCAAACGAGCGGGGGGTATGGCCATAGGGGCCGGTGCGGCCTGGCTCGGTGGGATCCACCCCCGCTTCGCCATGCACCCGGTAGAGCTGCTCGGCGCGGTCGTAATACGAAGCGAAGTCGCCGTAGGTCAATTCCCAATCGGGCGCCGCCCCCTCCTGCAGGGGCAGGCCACCAAATTCCCGTTCCCGCATCCGCTCGAGAACGCCACCCCAGATCTTGCTGTTGCCGCCGAGGGCATAAATCGTCTGGGGCGAGAAGGGGTCCCCGTCGGTGCCAAACCACTGCTCACCCGGGTGGTAGCGGTCCTTGCGAAACAGATCCACGTCAGCAACGTTCTGATCCGCTAGGGGCATCACCCCACCGCGCTCGAGCAGCAAGATGCGCTTACCGGATGCAGCCAACTGCCCCGCAATCGTCCCGCCAGCAGCACCGCTGCCGATCACGATGACGTCGTAGTGAATGTCGTCAATGATCATGGTTCTTGGGCTACTGCCAGACGTAGATCAGCAAAAAGAGGATGATCCAGATGACATCCACAAAGTGCCAAAAGAGGGATGTGGCCTGAACGCCCTGCTCCCCACCGGCGTAATTCCCGGGGATAAAGGACTTCACCAACATCAATCCCATCAAGAGGATTCCTGTGGCCACATGGAGACCATGGAAACCGGTGAGGAGATAGAAGGTTCCGCCAAAGGTTCCGGAGGTAAAACCAAACTTCAGACCACCCCACTCAACGGCCTGACCGAAGAGGAAGTAGGCCCCCATGGCCATACTCAAGAGCCAGAACCCGCGGAAGAGGGCCATGTTCTCCTTGGCCTTGAAGTGCTCGGCTAGGGCGATCGTGCCCGAGCTCGACACCAAGACCACGGTGTTCACCAGTGGCATCTTCCACTCCAACCCCTCCACACCAGGGGGAAGCCAATCGAGGGCGGAGGTCTTCAGCAGGGCGTAGCCGCTGAAAAAGGCCAGAAAGATGACACTTTCCGAGCACAGAAAAATGATGAAGCCGGTGAGGTTGTGCTTGGGGTGAAGCTCCAGCTCAGCCTGCGGTGTCGTGCTGGTCATTGCCCGGCCTCCTGCAGCACGAGCTTGCGCTCCAGTTCCGCCTGGTGCTCCACCAGCGGCTCACCGCTGCCATAGCCATAGGGACGGGCAATCACCGTTGGAACCTCCTCCCCAAAGTTGTCCTCCGGTGGCGGAGAGGGCAACAGCCACTCCAGGCCAATGGCATTCCAGGGGTTGTGGGTGGCCTTGGGGCCCCGGATCCAGGAGCTGACCATGTTCAAGAGAAAGGGAATGATCGACACCCCAAGTAGGAAGGCCCCCAAGCTGGCGATCACATTCCAGAAGGTGAACTCCGGGTCATAGCTCGACACCCGCCGCGGCATGCCCATCAGCCCCAGGGGGTGCATCGGCAGGAAATTGAGATTCGCCCCCACAAAGGTCAGCAGGCAGTGCAGCTTGCCCAGACCCTCGTAGGGCATCCGCCCGGTGAACTTCGGGAACCAGTGGTAGATCGCCGCGAAGATCCCCATCACCGCGGCCCCATAGATCACGTAGTGGAAGTGACCGACGACGAAGTAGGTGTTGGAGACGTGAATATCGATCGGCACCGTGGCCAGCATGATCCCGGTGATGCCGGCAAACACGAAGTTGAAGAGGCCACCCAGGCAAAACAGCATCGGGGTGGTCAGGCGCAACTTGCCGCCCCAGAGGGTGCCTAACCAAGCGAACACCTTCACCCCGGTGGGCACCGCAATCAGCATCGTGGTGACCATGAACAGATTGCGCATCCACTGGGCCACACCACTGGTGAAGAAGTGATGCACCCAAACAATCAGCCCGAGGCCGACGATAATGAAGGACGCAAAGGCGACGTAGAGGTAACCAAAGAGAGGCTTACGGGAATAGACCGGGAAGAGCTCTGAGAAGACCCCAAAGACCGGCAGGATGATCACATAAACAGCCGGGTGGGAATAGAACCAGAAGAAGTGCTGATAGAGGACCGGATCACCACCCCCTTCAGCCCGGTAGAAGCTGGTGCCGAAGTTCAGATCCATCAGCAACATGATCGCGCCGCCCGTTAGCGCGGGCAGGCCAATCAATTGCAGCGACTGGGCCGCGAAGGCGGTCCAGCAAAACACCGGCATCCGGGTCAGGCTCATGCCCGGGGCCCGCATTCTCAAGATCGTGGTCACAAAGTTGATCGCGCCCATGATCGAAGAGACCCCTGACAGCGCCACCGCCGTAATCCAGAGCCCTTCGCCGTTAAAGAGATGTCCCGCCGGGTTCTGCAGACTGACCGGCGGATAACTCCACCAACCGGCATAGGCCGGACCACCGGGCACAAAAAAGCTGGCGATCAGAATCGTTCCAAAGACCGGAACCAACCAGAACGCCACCGCATTCAACCGCGGAAAGGCCATGTCCGGCGCGCCGATCATGGTGGGGATCAGCAGGTTATTGAGGCCATTGAGAACCGGAAAGATGAACAGGAACAACATGATTGTTCCATGCATCGTGTAGATGCCGTTGTAGACCGAGCGATCAACGAGATCCGCCGCCGGCGTAATCAACTCCCCGCGGATCACCATGGCCAAGAGGCCACCGATCAGGAAGAAAAAGAAGGCCGTGACGATGTACTGAATGCCAATGACCTTGGCATCGGTGCAGAAGCCGAAGTAGCGCTTCCAACTGCTCTCCGGTGGCGGTTCGGGGGGAAAGGTGGCGATGGTCATCGGCTCAGGGCTCAGGCGTCATGGGGCTGCTGGGGATCTCCAGGGACATTCACCTGAGGGGGTGGAGCGGGAGGAACGGTCGCCCAACCGGGGTTGGCCTTGGTCTGACGAATCGCGAACTCATCGACGGCCACGCTCAGGCCCGGTTGCAGCGGTTGACGGGCGCCCTGCTCGAGCCACTGCCGATGGTCATCGGTGCTTTCGACCACGACATCGGCCTGGTTTGCCGCATGCCAGGTCCCGCTGAACTGGGCATCCCGGAGGCGGTAGACCCCCGTGCGGGTGGGGGTGAGATTCAGATCAATGGCCCGGCCCGGGACCACGTCTTGCTTAATCCGGAAGGCGGGGATGAAGAGGCTGTGGAGCACGTCTTCGGAGACCAACCGCAGGCTGACGGGTTGATCCAGCTCCAGGTGCAGCTCCGTCGAGGAGACGTTGCTGCCTGGATAGCGAAACTCCCAGGACCATTGGCGGGCGATCACCTCCACCTGTTCGGCCGGCAAGCGATCGCCGGGATAGCCCCCCACCTCCTCGCTGGCGTTGCGCAGATGGATGTGCTCCATCGGCCCCAACATCCCCAGCTTGTCGCTGGCGCGAATCGTCCAGAAGGCAATCGCCATCACCAGCACAAAGGGAATGGCGGTCCAGATCACTTCCAACCGGGTGTTGCCCTCAATCGGAAAGGCGTCGCTCTCGTCGTACTTCTCGGCCCGGTTGAAGAGCACCACCCAGACCATCACCGAGACCACCCCGAAAAAGACGAAGGTGCCGATGGCGGTCTCCAAGCTGAAGAGGTCATCCACCAGGGGAGCCGCGGTGGAGGCCTGGACCGGGAGCCAATGGTGGGATTGCTGCCCCATCCAAAGGCTGATCCCCAGCAGAAGAGCAAGCCAGACCAGCCAGACGACGACAGCCGTACGCGAAAGGGTTGGACGGGGGGCGCTATTGCTCATCGTCTCTTTCCTCAGGGAAGGGCCACGTGAAGGTCAGCGCCGGCCTCCAGCAACTGGTCGGCGGCGATATGAACACCAAATTCCGCCGCCAATTGGGCGCCCAGGGTCCCGTGCAACCCGAGCAGGGCAAACATTCCGAGGCCCACCAGCAGGTACAGCCACTGCACCTGGCGACCCATGTCCCGCCGCCAGCGATAGCGCTGGAAACCGCGCCAAACCGTCATCGCGGTGATCACCATCAGCAGCAGAACGCCGCCGACGCCGTGCCAGAGCATCGTCGTCATGCTCCCCAGCCCGAAGGTGCTGACCACCCCAGGGAGAGGAACGGCGGTGAGCATTTCGTAGAAGCCGCTGGCCACGGTGAAAAAGGTCACCAAGCAGCAGGCCAGCAGGTTGTACCAACCGACGTCGTGGAAACCACCGCGGGTAATCGGCAGGGCCAAAAAGCGAAAGACCCGTTTCTCAAGCGGATAGAGCGCCCCCACCACATCAAAGGCAATGGCGATGACAAAGAGGCCGATGGTGAGGTGCACCAAATTCGGATGAATCGGTAGGGAATAGGGCAAACCATTCGCCCCCAACTCCCCAGCGATTTGATCAATTGGAGCCGTCTCTGGGCTGTAGGCCAAAGCCAGTGGCTGCAGGAGCATCAGATCAGCCCCTCACGCGTGGCGGCCACGACCTTGACGGTGTGCAAGCCGTAGGTCCAAATCAATTGGTCGCCGAGCACCACCTGCACAACGATCAAGGCGCTCACCAGCGCCCCCGCCGCCAGGAATGCCAGGGGCAAGGCCTCGGGATCCCGGCTGCGCAGCACATAGCGCCAGCCGGTCAAAAGCGACAGAACACCAGCCAAGGACCAGCCGATCGTGGTGTGGATGTCGAGGATGTTCCGCGCGGCGCCATAGGGAGAGGCCAAGCCGGCCTCCACCTGGCCAAAGATGATCGCCACGAAGATCGCCCCCGTCGCGAATAACAAATTCCAGAAACTGGCTTCAAAGAGAGCCGGCCGGCGCCCGACCACCCCGATCAGATCAAACACAAAGCTGATCAGGGCCATGGCGATCACGAAGTGGACCACGATTGGATGAATCGTGTCCATCCAAGGGAGGTTGTGATCGTTGAGCGGCGGGAGCAGCTCAAGCATCAACAACAGCCAGAGCTCAACAGTGATCAGCCTGGCCAGGGCTTTTCAAACTGTCAGCCGATTTGTCATGAAGCGGAGGCGGCCTGCTTCGCCCCCACTGTCATTCAGTCAGGGTGCAACGCATGGGACCAGAGGGACTTGAACCCTCACAACGTTGCCGTCTGCGGATTTTAAGTCCGCTGCGTCTACCAATTCCGCCATGGTCCCGGCGCAGACCATCTTAGATTTGCCGGGACGTCGCACCATCGCCGTGCCACTGCCCGGGTTCCTCAGCTCCTTGACCAATGAGACCCTGCTGGTGCTGGCCGCCTATGGGGCCCTGGCCGGTGCCTACCTGGTGGCGGTGCCCCTGGCCCTGATGGCTTGGATGACCAAGCGCTGGACCGTCATGGGCAAGATCGAGCGCACTGCGGTCTACGGGCTGGTCTTCCTCTTTTTCCCCGGGCTGATCGTCTTCGCCCCCTTCGTGAATCTGCGTCTGCAGGGCCAGGGCAACCAGTAATGGGATCGGGGATCACGCGGGGGAAGGCCCTTCTGGCCGGCCTGGCCATCTTTGGCATCGGCGGCATCGGCTACTGGGGCTTCCAGGCGGCCGGTTTCGAGGGCTCCAGTGCGGGCATCGCCGCCCAGGCGCTCCTGGTGGTCATCGTCCTGGTCTGGACGGGCTCCTATTTGTTCCGGGTCGTGACCGGGAACATGACCTATATGGAGCAGCGCCGCCGCTACCGCTCGGGTTATGACGCGGCCACGGACGAAGAGCTGCTGAAGCGCTTTGACGCCCTCAGCCCCGAAGAGCAAGAGAAGCTCATGCAGGAACTCGCCCAGGAGAGCGAAGGCTGAGGCCATAGGCTCAGCTGCAGATCTCACGCTGCCGTGACCACCAGCACTCCGATCCAGCAGCGGTTTCAGAAGCTTCAGTCGGAAGGGCGCTGCGCCTTGATGCCCTTCCTGATGGCCGGCGACCCCGATCTGACCCAGACCCGCTCGACCCTCCTCGCCCTGGAGGCCGCCGGTGCGGACATGATCGAGCTGGGGATTCCCTACAGCGATCCCCTCGCTGACGGTCCCGTCATTCAGGCCGCCGCCAGCCGCGCGCTCGGATCCGGGACCACCCCAGGTCGCGTCCTCGAGATGCTGCAGAGCCTGAAGGGAGATCTCACGATTCCGGTGATCCTCTTCACCTACAGCAACCCGCTGCTGAACCGCGGGATGGAGAACTTCTGCCGGGATGCCGCCGCCGCCGGTGCCGCCGGCCTCGTCGTGCCCGACCTGCCCCTCGAGGAAGCCGAAAAACTCTCCGCCATCGCCGAAGCCGCTGGATTGGATCTGGTGCTGCTGGTGGCTCCCACCACGCCCAGCGATCGCATGGGCCGGATCGCCCAGGCCAGCCGCGGCTTCACCTATTTGGTCAGCGTGACCGGCGTCACCGGTGTCCGCACCACCCTGGAAAACCGCGTGGCCACGCTGGTGCAGCAGCTCAAAGGGATGGGGCCAACCCCGGTGGCCGTTGGCTTTGGCATCTCCGGCCCCGAGCAGGCCCGCCAGGTTCGCGATTGGGGCGCCGATGGCGCCATCGTCGGCAGTGCCCTGGTCAAAGTCATGGCCGAGAGCCACAGCCAGCAGGGGGATATCGCCGTGGCGGCCGGTCAGTTCTGCGGCCAACTGCGCCAAGCCCTCGATCACTAGGCAGAATCCCTGCAGTTCACTCCCGCTGGGGACGATTGCCCATGGCGCTGCGCACCCGCATCCTCCTCGGCGCGGCCTTGCTCCTCGCCCCCACCGCCGCCCAGGCCGGCTGGAGTGAGTACACCTCCAACATCTCCGAGGTGGACGCCTGCAACCAGGCCCAATACCTGATGCCTGAGCAAGCCGTCCCGCAGCAATACGTCCTCAAAGCCAAGAACGGGACCTTCCGCTGCAAGGTGCGCTGGAGCGACAAGGCGGGCGCTGAGCCAAGCAACCTGCCCGTGCTGCTTCCCGCCAAGATCCGCCAGCCGATCTTCGCCGGTGGCTGGCTGTAGCTTGCTCGAACACGCCAGCTGATCCGTGCGCTTTGTTCTCTGGGGGACCTACTGCGAGAACGCGCTCGAGAAGCGCACTCCCTACCGCGAAGAGCACCTTGCCGGCCTGCAGCAGCAGAAGGACGCCGGGGTGCTGATCACCCTGGGGCCCACCGAGACCAGCAGCCACGTCTTCGGGATCTACGAGGCTGAGTCGAAGCAGCAGGTGGACGAGCTCCTGCACAACGACGTCTACTGGCGCCAGGGGATCTGGACGGCCCTGGAAGTCCACCCCTGGATCCAGGCGTTCTAGCTCAAGCCTTCGGCCAACCGGCCTGGCTCTGCTGCCAGACCCACTCGGCCACCTGCTGAACGCCGTCCTCCCCCAGGGCCTCCGCGTAGCCGCTCATCTGCCCCTGGCCCTGGGCCGCGATCGCCGCAATGGCCTCCTTGGAGGCGACACCCTGACGTTCCAGGGCGGCCAGTTTCAAGGTTTTGCCGCGGCGGATGATGTTGCCTCCATTGAGATGGCACCCCGCGCAGTGCAGCTCAAACAGCTGGGCACCATCGGCCCAGGCCGGCTGCGGCAGGCTCAGGCCAAGCAGCAACACCACGGCCAGCAGCAAGCGACGCAGGGCAGAGACCGTCATGGGATTCGGCAGAAGGGGGGCGCAGAGCACCAAGCGTCAGTCTGAGCTCTAATGGTCGCCATATCTGACCTCAACGGACTCATCTAAGTCAGATTCCCTTGGCAAAAGCCTGTCTCCATCCATTACTCCAGCGACTGCATCAAGGCATCCGTCATCCGGATCTCGCAGTTGCTGACGAAGATGCCGAATCCCGTCCCTTGAAAGGCGATCGAGTTCATGTAGACGCAGGCATTGCGGCGGGCCTGCTGAAAGGCCGCCAGTTGATCCTCGGGATCAGCGCTGGTCTTGAAAAAACCAGCCAGGTTGTCCTTCCAGAGGGTGGGGAACCGTCCGCCGGGCACCTCCGCGGCCTCACTCGCCACCTTTTGCATAGCCACCGCGAGTTCGCGGTCTTTCTGCTCAAGCACCTTGGCGATGCAGAGGGACATCTCAACGGTGCTGTTGGCGTTCGCGCAGGGTTGGCTCTGGGCCTCCGCCGATCTTCCAGTCACTACCAACACGGGCAATGCAGCAAGAAGTGAAAGAAGTGAGGCAGAAAAGGTTCTCGATTGTGTTGGCATTTGATTGCTCGCTCAATCCGGAATCACCGTCAAAAAACGCGTCATTCGAGAACGCGGGCTGGGGCCGTGCAGACCCAGGAGCGCTCAATCCCAGTCGCACTCAGGAACGGGCTGTTGCCATAGAAGGTCGGCCGACCCGCCCGGGTCTGGCTGTTCTGAATGCGCCAGAGCTGGCGCTGATCGTCAGGATGCCGCCATCGGCTGGGGGACACGCAGCAGGCGCATCCCGTCAGAGAGGCCGAGGATTTCGCGTTGAGCTGCTTCAGGAGAACCGCCAGGGGCTGCGGCAAGCAGAGCCAGGCTCAGGCTTAGACGTCGAGCCATCGGCCGGGGGCAAGGTCCCTGAATTCTGCTGAGGTCTAAGCGAACTGCCAGCCCTGAGCGCCTCAGAAGCTGAGATTGAGGACGTTGTAGCCCTTGGGACCTGAGGGCTTCTTGAACTCCAGCGGCAGCGACTCATCGTCAGCCACTTCCACGCTGTAGCGGGCCGAGGCGTCCTCCATATAGGCCTGCTCGTCGAGGAGGCCGTGGTCAGCGGTCGGCAGAGCCGTCGAGAGCTGGATCGGCTCCATCGCGTTGGCGTTCAGCGTCAGTCCGCTACCAACGAGGAGGCTGCATGCAGCTGCAAGCGCGAAGGTCTTCATGGCCAGGTGTGTGAGGAGGGCCTTGTCTTCGCAATAGCTACGGCGAAAGAAAAATGGCAACAGTGGGTTTCGGCAAGGCTTCAGCCCGCCCGCAACCACTGCCGTAACAGGGGCAGGCTCAGACCAATGACGTTCGAGAAACAGCCATCCAGGCGCTCCACCAGGCAGCCACCGCGGCCCTCCAGGGCAAAACCACCGGCGCACTGCAACGGTTCACCGGTGGCCACATAGGCCTGAATTTCGGCGTCGCTCAGCTCCGCAAAAAGGACCCGGGTGGTCACCGTTGTCAGCCGCTCCCCTCCAGCTGGATTGAGCAGGGCGTGACCGGTGTGGAGCTCCCCCCAGGCCCCTCGCATCCGCTGCCAGCGGGCGATGGCCTCCTGTGGATCGGCCGGTTTGCCAAAGACCTCCCCCTCAAAGGCCAGGACCGAATCGCAGCCCAGAACCGCTGAGATCTCAGCAGCGATCCCGCCCTGCAGCACCGCCCCCGCCTTGGCCTGGGCCAAGAGCTGCACCAACTGCGCCGGGTCGGGGTGGTGGATGGCCTCCTCATCGACTCCGCTGACCTGCACGCGATGCGGAATCGCGGCCTGCTCCAGCAATCGCCGGCGGGCGGGGGAGGCAGAGGCCAACAGGAGCACAGCCAGTCCTTGAGCTCGGACCACTCTGGCAAGGGTGGACGGCGGCCCGGCCCGGCCGATAACCACAATGATCAAACCCTCAGCGCCCCCGTTGATGCAACCGCGCCTCAGCCAGCAGGAGCAACGGGCCCTGGTCCGGGCCAAGCGGGCCGTGCGCTGCCTCCCCTTTCGGCGCCGCTTCTATGAGGAACTCGAGCGGGAGGCCCTGAGCAGCACCCAGCTCGCCGCCCGCGCGGATTGGTCGGTTCTCAGCCAGCAGCGCCTCTCCGCCAACCACTGCGAAGACCTCCTCATCTGGCTGATCCAGCTCGGTGTGCTCCGCCGTGAGGTCGATGGCCAGGGCCTGACCGAACGGGTCCGCCTCACCCCCCTGGGCCGGGTCGTCCTCTCGGAGTGGTCCGGGGAGATCCCCAGCGCCAGCCTTCCCTCCCGCCTGCGCCACTGGGTCAAGCAGCACTGGCCGAGGCTGTGAGCAACCCCAACCCCTTGATGGTGCTGGGCACCAGCAGCGGTGCCGGCAAGTCCCTGATGACGGCCGCCCTCTGCCGGGTCTTGCGGCGCCGGGGGGAGACCCCCCTCCCCTTCAAGGGGCAGAACATGAGCAACAACGCCTGGGTGGACCAGGCCGGCGGCGAGATGGCCTACTCCCAGGCGCTGCAGTCCTGGGCGGCGGGACTTGAGCCCTCCTGCGCGATGAACCCGGTTCTGCTCAAACCCCAGGGGGACAGCACCAGTGAAGTCATCCACCTCGGGCAGTCGGTCGGCAACTGCCGCGCCGAGCACTACTACCGCGATTGGTTCCAGCCGGGCTGGGCCGCCATCCGCCAGGGCCTCGGCGATCTACAGGCCGCTCATCCCGGCGGACGACTCGTCTTGGAGGGGGCCGGCAGTCCGGTCGAGGTCAACCTGCAACCCCGGGACCTGACCAACCTGCGCCTGGCGCAATACTTGCGGGCCCGTTGCATCCTGGTGGCGGACATCGAGCGGGGCGGCGTCTTTGCCCAGTTGGTCGGCACCCTGGCCCTGCTGCGTCCCGTGGAGCGCCCGCTCATCCGCGGCCTGCTGATCAACCGCTTCCGCGGCCGCCGCGAGCTCTTCGATGAGGGCCGCCGCTGGCTCGAAGCCAATACCGGCATCCCCGTCCTCGGAGTGATGCCCTGGCTGGATGAACTCTTCCCGCCGGAGGACTCCCTCGATCTGCTCGAGCGCCGCGGCCGCAAACGCGGAGCCGAGCTCGACATCGCCGTGCTCAAGCTCCCCTCCCTGAGCAACTTCTCCGACCTCGATCCCCTCGAGGCCGAGCCCACGGTCCAGCTCAACTGGATTGCCCCTGGTCAGGACCTCGGCCGCCCCGACGCGGTCGTGGTGCCGGGCAGCAAGCAAACCCTGCGGGACCTCGGCGCGCTGCAGAGCAGCGGCCTGGGGCAGCAGCTCTCGGCCTACGCCCAGCAGGGAGGAGCGGTCCTGGGCATCTGCGGCGGCATGCAACAGCTGGGGCGCGAACTCCACGATCCCCAGGGCCTCGAAGGCGGCGCCGGCTCCAGCCATGCCGGCCTCAACCTGCTGCCGCTCCGCACCGTCTTTGGAGAAGCCAAGGCCCTACGCCAATGCAGCAGCCCCGCCCTCTGGCCAGACGCTGCCGAGGCCGCCCTACTCGAGGGCTTTGAGCTGCACCGGGGGGCGACCTCTGAGCTCGAGCCCTGCACGGCCCTCGCCGCCGAAGCGGGCCTGGGCTGGGTCGCGGGGAACGTTGTTGGGACCTATCTGCACGGGGTCTTCGAAAGCGGCCCCTGGCGGCGGCGTTGGCTCAACCAGCTCAGGGCGCGCAAAGGGTTGCCATTGCTCAGCGAACGGCAACCCCACCACAGCCGTCAGCGGGAGGCCCTGCTCGATCGCCTCGCCGATGCCTTCGAGCAGCACATCAACCTGGAGCCCCTGCTGCGATGAAACAGGTGCAGATCCAATGGCCGAACGGCTCCAGCACCCAAGCGGTCGTGGGATCCGACTGGCTCGAAGCCGCGCGGCAGGCTGGCTTCTCGATTCCCACCGGCTGCCTCGGCGGGAGTTGCGGCGCCTGCGAGATCGAGGTCAACGGCAACACCGTGCGCGCCTGCATCGCCACCGTGCCCGCCAGCAAGAGCGGAGCGATCGAGGTGGAGCTCTCCAGCGACCCCTACTGGTGATCGCGCTGAATTAAGCCGCCGCCCAGGACCATCTCACCGGAGTAAAAGACCGCCGCCTGACCCGGGGTAATCGAGAACTGCTCCTCGGCAAACTCCAGGCGGCAGCGATGCGGGCGATCCGCGGCCCGATCGGCCTCGATCTCCGGCAGGGGAATCAGCCGGGCCTGTTGGGGACCGCTGCGGTAGCGCACCTGCACCTCCACCTCGAGCGGCTCGGTGGGTGGCGCAATGGAGACCCAATTCACCGCACCCACCACCGCATCGCCGCGGGCCGCATCCCGGCGGGGCGCGACTACCACCTGGTTCATCGCCCCATCCAGCCGGACCACGTGCAGCGGCTCACTCCAGGCCACCCCCAGACCCTTGCGCTGGCCAATCGTGAAGTGCTCAATGCCGTCATGCTCGCCCACCACCTGGCCATCGGCCAGCACGATCTGCCCGGGGCGCGGCGGCAGGTAGGCATCCAGGAAGGCCTTCATCGAGCCGTGGTGATCCGCCAGGCAGAGGTCCTGGCTTTCCGGCTTCTGCGCCGTCCGCAGCCCGTGGCGATCCGCCTCCAGGCGGGTGTCGGGCTTGGTCAGCTCCCCCAGGGGAAAGACCAGACGACCCAGGGCCTGCTGGGGCAGGTCATAGAGGAAATAGCTCTGATCTTTCCGTTCATCGAGACCCCGCAGCAACTGGTGGCGGCCGTTCTCGCTCTGGTCCCCGTGGCGCACCCGGGCGTAGTGGCCGGTCGCGATCCGCTCAATGCCGCGCTCCTCCTTGGCCCACTGGAGCATCGGCCCGAACTTCACCTCGCGGTTGCAGCGGGAGCAAGGCAGCGGTGTGACGCCGGCCTCGTAGCCCTGCACCAAGAAATCAACGATCTGCTCCTTGAAGTGCTCGCGGAAATCCACCACGTGGTGCGGCACCTCAAGCTGCTCGCAGACCCCGGCGGCATCGACGAGACCTTCCGCGCAGCAGGCCCCCTTGCCGCTCATCAACCAGAGGGTCAGCCCCTCCACCTCCCAACCGGCCTCCACCAGGAGGGCCGCGGTCAAGGAGCTATCGACACCGCCGGAGAGGCCGACCGCCACCCGGTGTTCGCCGGGCCACTGACGCAGGCGCTCGATCGCCTGGGCACCCGCCTCCGTTGCCGCCACGGAGGCCTCAGATGCAACGGGAACAGCGGAGAAGCGCGCCAATGCCAACGGTGGCTGTTCTCTCCATCATGGAACTGCCGCCGCCAGTGCTGTTTTGGCCCCGCTCAGTTGGCCCCCCCGCGACGCCGAGCACCTTTTGGTGAGTGGCGCGCAGATGGCCGAGCTCGAGCAGGTGCTCTTCGCCAACGGCATGCCCGTGGAGGCGCTGATGGAGAAGGCCGCGTTAGCCATCAGCCGGCGGCTGCAGGAGCCGGACTGCTGGGCACAACTCCAGGCCAATGGGGCGCTCGTGCTGGTGGGCCCCGGCCACAACGGGGGCGATGGCCTCGTGATCGCCCGGGAGCTGCACCTGGCCGGCATCGCCGTGCGGATCTGGTGCCCCTTTGAGCGGCGCAAACCCCTCACCGAAAGCCACCTACGCCAGGCCCTCTGGCTGGGGATCCCCCAACTCGAAGCGCCCCCCGAGCCCGGGGATCCAGCCGTCTGGATCGATGCCCTCTTTGGCATCGGCCAAAGCCGGCCGCCGGGGGCTGAGCTCGAGCAACTGCTCCTGGAGCGCCAGAGGCAGCGACCGCATCGCCTGATCGCCATCGACGGTCCCACCGGACTCTGCGCCGATCGCGGCGAGCCCTTGGGGCACATCGCCGCCACCGCCCAACGGACCTTCAGCATCGGCCTGATCAAACAGGGCTTCCTGCAGGACCGCGCCCTGGCCTGGGTGGGGGAGCTGGAGCGCATCGACCTGGGACTTCCCGTCCCGCTCCTCGAGGCACTGCCCCCCAGGCAGCCCAGGCGGCTGGAGGCAGCGGACCTCAGCACGGCCCCTTGGCCAACTCCAGCCGCGGCGGCGGCGAAGTACCAACGGGGGCGCCTGCTGCTGCTGGCCGGCAGTGACGCCTACCGCGGCGCGGCCCTGCTCAGCCTGCTCGGGGCCAGCGCCAGTGGCCTCGGGAGTCTTCGGGCAGCGCTGCCTGAGGCCGTGGCCGATCAACTCTGGAACCAACTGCCCCACGCCGTTCTCGCGGCCAAGCTGCCCAGCCACAGCGATGGATCCCTGGATCTCCGTGCGCTGCCGCCCTCAGCCCTGGAGCGCCTTGACGCGGTGGTCCTCGGCCCGGGCATCGGCCAACACCCTGACGAGAATGGGATCTGGCTCCAGCTCCAGACCTTCCCGGGCCTGCTCGTACTCGATGCGGATGGCCTCAACCGCCTCGCCCAGCGGCCCGCCGTGCCTTGGCTGCAGGGCCGGCGCGGTCCCACCTGGCTGACCCCCCACAGCGGCGAATTCCAGCGACTCTTCGCGGATCTCTCCGAACGAACTCCTCTGGAGGCCTGCACCGCGGCCGCCGAGCAGAGCGGTTGTGCGGTGCTGCTCAAGGGGGCCCGCAGCGTCATCGCTGATCCAACGGGCGAGCGGTGGCAACTCAGCGGCGCCTGCCCCGATGCCGCCCGGGCGGGACTTGGCGATGTCCTGGCGGGATACGCCGGAGGACTCGGCGCCCTGTCCCACGCGAGCGGACTCCCCGCCGATGGCTCCGTGCTGGCGCTCGCCGCCCTCGCCCATGCCACGGCCGGTCAAAACGCCAGCGATCAGCACGGCCCTGGAGGGGCCACACCAAGCCGCGTTGCCGAAATATTGGGCTTAATGAAGAGAAAAACGCAATCCACAGTTGTTAACAGAATCTGAACGACCCAGTAGTGGAAACGAGTCTCAAAAGTGATGTGATCTTTCGTATCTCAAAGCTGAAGCGTTACTGAAATCCCAAGGGTTTCAAAAAAAACCGTAAGAGATTTTTCCAACGTTTCAGGAGGAGCCCATGGCAACCGCCGCCAGCTCCAACGCCAACAGCGCTAGTCGTCGCCGCAGTAGCGATCCGATTAGTTGGTACCTCTCGACCATTGGCCGGGTTCCTCTGTTGACGCCCGCCGAAGAGATTGAACTGGGCAATCAGGTGCAGGCCATGATGCGGCTTGCCGAAGAAGACAAAGGCGACGCTTATACAACGCATGAAAAGAAGATCATGCGTGTGGGCAAGCGCTCCAAAGAGCGGATGATGAAGGCCAACCTGCGCCTCGTCGTCAGCGTCGCCAAGAAATACCAAGGCAAAGGCCTCGAGCTCCTCGATCTGATCCAGGAGGGGTCCCTCGGCCTCGAGCGCGCGGTCGAGAAATTTGACCCGACCCGCGGCTACAAGTTCTCCACCTATGCCTTCTGGTGGATCCGCCAGAGCATGACGCGAGCCATCGCCTGCCAGTCCCGCACGATCCGACTGCCGGTCCATCTCTCCGAGCGCCTGACCGCGATCCGCAAGGTCAGCCTCGAGCTCGCCCACAAACTCGGCGCCATGCCCAGCCGCAAGGAGATCGCGGAAGAGATGGACATGCCCCTCGATGAGCTCGACTCGCTGCTGCGCCAGGCCCTCACCACCTCCAGCCTGGATGCCCCAGTCAATGGCGAAGAGGGCCGCAGTTTCCTCGGCGAGCTGATTGCCGATCAGACCAACAGCGAACCCCTCGATCAGGTGGAGCGCGGCATCCATCAAGAGCAGCTCGGCCGCTGGCTCACGCACCTGACCGACCAGGAGCGTCAGGTGCTGGAACTGCGCTTTGGCCTCGAGGGCGAGGAGCGCCACACCCTCGCTGAAATCGGCCGGATGCTCGAGGTCTCCCGCGAGCGGGTGCGCCAGGTCGAGCTCAAGGCCCTGCGCAAGCTGCGCCACCTCACCCGGCGCCTGCCGACCGCGATCTAGGACTCGGGAACCGGGGCTGCCGCCGCTGGCAGCTCGGATCCCGAAATGCAGAAGCTATTGAGGGCCTTGCTCTTGCTGACCGGGCTCGTCTTGAGCTGGGCCATCAGCATGTCGCGGGACTTCTGGCAGTCGGCGAAGGTCTTCATCGGCAGGGTTTGCATGGCGGTGCCGCCATGGACGGACCCGGACCAAAACAAGATCACCAACCAAACCGGAGCCATCGCGATCCATAGATTGCACTCCTTTGTAGCCCGGTTTCCGTCAGACTTCGTTCAGTCAGCACCCACCCGCAATGCTCGGCGGAGAAGACACTCTTCCGATCACCCTTCGGCTCTCGGAGCCGGTGATCAAAGAACTCGAGCTGCTGATGCAGCAACTCCAGCTCGATGACATGGGGCTGCTCGTCGACCGGCTGCTGCGGGACACCCTCTTCGACGAAGAGTTCGACGGCGACGAGGACTGATCACGCCCGGTGCGCCTGCCGCTCGTCTACCACCCGGCCTACTCGGCCCCCTTGCCCAGTAGTCATCGCTTCCCGATGGCGAAATTCAAACTCCTGCGGACCCTCCTGGAGGAGCAAGGGATTGCGCGGGATGAGCAGATCCATCGCCCGCTGCCGGTGCCCAGGCGCTGGCTTGAGCTGACCCACAGCCGCCAGTACCACCAGGCTTTTGCAAGGGGTGAACTGCTGCCGGCTGAGCAGCGCCGCATCGGCCTGCCGGCCACGACCCCCTTGGTGCAGCGCACCTGGCTGGCGGTGGGCGGAACCCTGCTCACGGCCCGGCTGGCCCTGGAGCACGGGGTGGCCTGCCACCTGGCCGGTGGCACCCACCACGCTTACCCCGACCACGGCAGCGGCTTCTGCATCTTCAACGACTGCGCGGTCACCGCCCAGGTGCTGCTGGCCGAAGGGCGGGTGCAGCGGCTGATGGTGATCGATCTGGATGTGCACCAGGGGGATGCCACCGCCGCGATCTTTGCCGATGAGCCCCGGGTCTTCACCCTCTCGGTGCACTGCGGCAGCAACTTTCCACTGCGCAAGCAACAAAGCGACGTCGACCTCGCCTTAGACGATGGTCTTGAAGACGACGCCTATCTAGAGGCGATCGGCGATCTGATTCCAACCCTGCTCGATCAAGAGCAACCGGATCTCGTGCTCTACAACGCCGGCGTGGACCCCCACCGTGAGGACCGGCTCGGCCGGCTCCAACTCAGCGACCAGGGCTTACTGAACCGCGACCGGTTGGTACTGGACAGCTGCCTGCGGCGCAACATCCCGATCGCCACCGTGATCGGCGGCGGCTACGACGACCTCAAGCCCCTCGTGATCCGCCACGGCCTGGTCTTCCGGGCCGCCAACGAGCAAGCCCGTTTACACGGGCTTTAAGCAGGGACGATCAGTCCTCAGCCCAGATGTAGCGGGTCAGTTCTTCCGGCTTGGGCTCGGGCGCCGCCAGGGCGAACTCGACGCAATCGACCACCTCGGCGTCGATCTCCTTCTCGATCGCCTTCAGTTCGTCCGCCGTCGCCAAGTTCTGCTCGATCAGGTGGGCCGCCAGACGCTTGATCGGATCGCGCTGGGCCCAGAACTCCTTCTCGGCCTCCGCTCGCAGTTCGTCGGGGTCCGCCAGGGAGTGGCCGCGGAAGCGGTAGGTCAGGCACTCGAGCACCGTGGGACCTTCGCCGGCGCGGGCCCGCTCGATCGCGCGCTGGGCAGCACCGCGAACCGCCAGGACATCCATGCCATCGACCTCTTCACCGGCCATGCCGAAGGCTGCCGCCTTACGCCAGATCTCTGGATCGCTGGTGGCGCGGTTGTGGTCCATGCCAATGGCCCACTTGTTGTTCTCGACCACGAAGATGATCGGCAGCTTCCAGAGCGCCGCCATGTTCAGGCACTCATAGAACTGACCGATGTTGCAGGTGCCGTCGCCGAAGAAGGCCGCGGTCACGGCGTCGCTGCTGGAGTCGCCCAGGGCGTCGCGCTTGTAGCGGCTGGTGAAGGCCGCACCCAGGGCCACGGGAATGCCTTCGCCGATGAAGGCATAACCACCCAGTAGGTGGTGCTCCTTGGAGAAGAGGTGCATGGATCCGCCACGGCCCTTGCTGCAGCCGGTCTCCTTACCGAAGAGCTCGCTCATCACCTCACGGGCCGGCACGCCGCAGCTCAGGGCGTGGACGTGATCGCGATAGGTGCTGCAGAACCAGTCGTGCTGCATCTTCATCGCCTTGATCACCCCTGTGCTCACGGCCTCTTGGCCGTTGTAGAGGTGAACAAATCCGAACATCTTTCCGCGGTAGTACATCTCGGCGCACTTGTCTTCGAAGCGCCGGCCGAGGGTCATGTCGCGGTACAGCATCAGGCCCTCATCCCGCGTCACCGTTGCCGGCGTGGAGGGATAGAGGTTCATCAGCCGCTCGGCGTGCAAGCCGACCTGATTGACATCGGCGGAGCAGGAGGGAGCACCACTGGTGGCGACGCCCTGTCCAAGATCGGCCTGTGTCATGGCTGAGGTCCTGCTCTCCGGGGACTCTGATGCTGGGCTGACTGTACGGGGTCCATCTCCAAAAGGTGCACGAAGGACGGCCAAAACCGAAGACTCTGCCTACAGTCACGTCCGATTAGCGCCCGCCAATCCGAGCTCAATTTGGAACTGCCGATCGACCACTTCCGCCTCCTCGGCGTGAATGCCAGCTCCGACCGGCAGAGCGTGCTGCGGACCCTGCAGCAGCGGCTTGATCGCATTCCAGACCAAGGCTTTACCCAAGACACCCTCCAGGCGCGGGCCGAACTGCTGGAAGCCAGCGCCGACCTGCTGAGCGACGAAACCCGCCGCCAGGCCTACGAGCGGGAACTGACCGCCATCGCCGACAACGCCAACGGTTCCATCGCCGCCCTGGAGATCCCCCCCTCCCGGGAAGTCGGTGGTCTTCTCCTCCTAATGGAGGCCGGCCAATCCCAGGAAGCCTTCGACAGCGCCTCCCGCGGACTGCAGCCGCCCCAAGCCCCCGCCCTGGGCAGCAGCCGCGAAGCCGATCTGACCCTGCTGGCTGGACTGGCCTGCCAGGGCACCGCCCGGGATTACCGCGACCAACGCCGCTATGAAGCGGCCGCCCTAACCCTGCAACAGGGCCTGCAGCTGCTGCAACGCATGGGCCAACAGGCCGAGCAACGGCGCAAGCTCGAGCAGGACCTCAAGGAACTGTTGCCCTATCGCGTGCTCGATCTGATCAGCCGCGACCTCTCCGCCAGCGGCTCCCGCCAACAGGGCATCGTCCTGCTGGAGCAACTCGTGCAGCAGCGCGGTGGCCTCGAGGGCCACACCGATCTGACCTTCCCCCAAAGTGAGTTCCAGCCGTTCTTCAAGCAGATCCGCCAGTTCCTGACGGCTCAAGAGCAAGTGGAGCTCTTCAGCCGCTGGGGCGATAGCGGTTCGGCCACCGCCGACTTCCTCGCGAGCTTTGCTCTGACGGCCTCGGGCTTCTCCCAGCGCAAGCCAGAACGGATCCTCGAGGCCTACGAACGCCTCAAGAACAGCGGCCAGCCCGGAATCGAGGTCTTCCTCTCCTGTCAGCAACTGCTGCTCGGTCAGGTCGATGAAGCGGAGCGCCTCTTTGATGAGGGCGCCGACGCCGCCCTGAAGCAGTGGGCGATGGAGCAGGGGGATGACCCCTTGGCCCGCCTCTGCGCCTACTGCCGCGACTGGTTGACCCGCGAGGTGCTGGAGGGCTTCCGCGACATCGATGTCGACGCGAACCTCGATGCCTGGTTCGCCGACCGGGACGTCCAGGCCTACATCGACCAACAAGACCGGATCCGCGGCCGCCAGTTCAACGCCAAACCCAGCCTCGAGGTGCCAGGAGCGACGGACACCAGCACGGCCTTTGGCGACTGGCCGAGCTTCGACCTGCCGGGCAGCAACGAGCCGCCAACCGCTCTCGAGACCGTTGAGGACCAGGACGACGCTGATGACGAGCTCTGGGATGGCCCGCGCTGGCGACTGCCCGAGCTGCAATGGCCGCAGCTCGGCAACCTGCAGGAGCGTCTCCAAGGGCTTCCCAGCTGGGGCATGCCCGTTGGTGCAGCCGTCGCCGTCGTCGTGATTGGCCTTGGCGGCTGGATGGCGCTCAAGCCCCGCGGTGGCGAACTCGAAACCGCGAGCAGCGACAAAGTGGCGGCCCTCGTCCAACCGGAAGCGGCGGCTCCGGCGGCTCCGGCGGCTCCGGCCCAGTCGGCCCCCTTCCCCCTGACCGATCCCGACCCCAGCGCCACGCAATTGCAGGAGCTACTCGAGGCCTGGCTGAAGGAAAAAGCGGCGGTCCTCGCCGGCGGTGCACCGAGCGAGAGCCTGGCCGATCTCGCCCGCCCGGACCAGATCCAGCGGCTGCAGCGCCAGAACCAGGCCAACCGCCAGCGCGGCGCCACAGAAACGGTCTCCACCAGCATCACCGGCTTCAAGATCAGCGCGCGCTCACCCGTGCGGATCGCGGCCCAGGTGGCGATGACCTACAGCGACGAACTCAAGACGAGCGGCGGCAAGGTTCTGAGCAGCACCCCAGAGATGACGCTGCGCAACACCTATATCTTTGGCCGCCAAAACGGCAGCTGGCAGCTGGTCGCCTACAAGCCCACCGCCAAGAACTGAGCCCTCGGACGCCCCCAAGAGACGGTCGCTTTTTACGATCGGTCGATCACAGGCGCCCCCATGTTCGACGAGCTCTCCCAACGGTTTGAAGATGCCGTCAAGAACCTGCGCGGTCAGGGGGCCATCAACGAAGGCAATATCGAGGGGGCACTCAAGGACGTGCGACGGGCTCTGCTCGAAGCCGACGTCAGCCTTCCGGTGGTCAAGGACTTCGTCGAAGAGGTCCGCAAGAAGGCCCTCGGCGAAGAGGTGGTGCGGGGCATCAGCCCGGACCAGAAATTCATCCAGGTGGTCCACGAGCAGCTCGTGGACACCATGGGCGGCGAGAACGCTCCTCTGGCGGCTGCCGGCAAAGAAGGGGCCCCAGCCGTCGTCTTGATGGCGGGCCTGCAGGGTGCAGGTAAAACCACCGCCACCGCCAAGCTCGGCCTTCACCTCAAGGAGAAAGGACGCAAGGCCCTGCTGGTGGGCGCCGACGTCTACCGCCCGGCGGCCATCGACCAGCTGAAAACCCTCGGCAGCCAGATCGGCGTTGAGGTCTTCAGCCTGGGCACCGAAGCCAAGCCGGAAGCCATTGCCGCCGCAGGCATTGAGAAGGCCAAGGCCGAGGGCTTCGACACCGTCCTGGTGGACACCGCCGGTCGCCTCCAGATCGACACCTCGATGATGGACGAGATGGTCCGGATCCGAGAGGCCGTCCAGCCCGATGAGGTGCTGCTGGTGGTGGACTCGATGATCGGCCAGGAGGCCGCCGAACTCACCCGCGCCTTCCACGATCAGGTGGGCATCACCGGTGCGGTGCTCACCAAGCTCGACGGTGACTCCCGCGGCGGCGCGGCCCTCTCGATACGAAAGGTCAGCGGGGCACCGATCAAATTCATCGGTACCGGGGAAAAGGTGGAGGCGCTGCAGCCCTTCCACCCCGAACGGATGGCCAGCCGGATCCTCGGCATGGGCGACGTCCTCACCTTGGTTGAGAAGGCCCAGAAGGAGGTCGAGCTGGCCGATGTGGCCAAGATGCAGCAGAAGCTCCAGGAAGCCACCTTCGACTTCTCAGACTTCGTCAAGCAGATGCGCCTGATCAAGCGCATGGGCTCCCTGGGCGGTCTCATGAAAATGATCCCGGGGATGAACAAGATCGACGACGGGATGCTCAAGCAGGGCGAAGAGCAGCTCAAGAAGATCGAAGCGATGATCGGCTCCATGACCGAGGCGGAGCGCAGCGACCCCGACCTGCTCGCCGCCAATCCCTCCCGCCGGCGCCGCATCGCCAGCGGCAGTGGCCACACCCCGGCCGATGTGGACAAGGTGCTGCAGAACTTCCAGCAGATGCGCGGCTTCATGCAGCAAATGACCCGCGGTGGCGGCATGCCGGGAATGCCCGGCATGCCTGGAATGCCTGGCATGGGCGGGATGCCCGGCATGGGTGGAATGCCTGGCATGGGCGGCGCTCCCGCCGGCCGTGGTGGCCGTGGCGGCGGCATGCCCAAAGCCCCCAAACCCGCCAAGAAGCGCAAAGGCTTCGGCGAGCTCTGAGAGGCGTCACCCCAGAGAGTATTGTTAGCGTTTGCGCGCGATTCCCTGGGGAGTCACCGCGCGTTTATCCAGTCAGCAAGGCAAGGCCACAATGATCAAGCTCCGCCTGAAGCGGTTCGGTAAGAAGCGGGAAGCGAGCTTCCGCCTGGTGGCCTGCAACAGCACCTCACGCCGCGACGGTCGTCCCCTCGAGGAGCTGGGCTTCTACAACCCCCGCACCAAGGAGACCCGTCTCGACA
Organism: Synechococcus sp. LTW-R; assembly: GCF_014217875.1. Taxonomy (NCBI): domain Bacteria; kingdom Bacillati; phylum Cyanobacteriota; class Cyanophyceae; order Synechococcales; family Synechococcaceae; genus Synechococcus; species Synechococcus sp. LTW-R. The sequence continues at coordinate 181,231 of NZ_CP059060.1, read as the reverse complement.
CCGAGGCCATCCGTGCCCGTCTCGCCCAGGGCGCCCAGCCCACCGAGGTCGTTCAAACCCTGCTCGAGCGCGGCGGTCTGATCGAGAAGAAAGTGCGTTCTTCCGTGGTCGTCGGCCAGAAGAAGCAAGCTGCCATCCGCGAAGCTGCTGCTAAGCAGGCCGCCAAGGAAGCTGCAGAAGCCAAGGCTGCTGAGGCCGCTGCTGCTGCAGAAGCCGCCGCTGCCGCCGAAGAAGCTCCCGCTGAAGAAGCCACTGAAGCCTGAGGCCTTCCCCCATGCCCGGGGCTGAAAGCCTCACGGCCTTCACCATCGACCTTCCCGACCAGGACGCCGCCATGGCCCTGGCCGGGGAAGCTGAATCGACCCTGCATCGCCTTGAAGCCCTGACTGGTGCTTCGCTGGTGTTGCGGGGTCTTTCGCTGCAACTGCGGGGCCGCCCCACCCAGCTAGAGCGGGCCGCGGGCCTCGTGGAACTGCTGCGTCCCCTCTGGCAAGAGGGGCAGAGCGTCACCCAGGTGGATGTGCAGACCGCACTCTCCGCCCTGGATACGGGCCGCGGGGAGGAACACCAACAACTGGGCAAGCAGGTTCTGGCCCGCAGCCAGAACGGCAAACTGCTGCGCCCCCGCACCCTCAAACAAAAGACCTACGTCGAGGCGATCGAACGCCACGACCTCACCTTTGCCCTGGGCCCCGCCGGCACGGGCAAGACCTTCCTGGCGGCCGTTCAGGCGGTGCGCGCGCTGCAGGAACGCAAGGTGGAGCGGCTGATCCTGACCCGCCCCGCCGTGGAAGCCGGCGAGCGCCTGGGCTTTCTGCCCGGGGATCTCCAGCAGAAGGTCGACCCCTACCTGCGCCCCCTCTACGACGCTCTCCACAGCCTGCTTGGCCAGGAGCGCACCGCAGCCCTGATCGAGAAGAACGTGATCGAGGTGGCCCCCCTGGCCTACATGCGCGGTCGCACCCTGGCCGAGGCCTTCGTGATCCTCGATGAGGCCCAGAACACCACCCCGGCCCAGATGCGAATGGTGCTGACCCGCCTGGGGGAGGGGTCAAAGATGGTCGTCACCGGGGACCCCACCCAGATCGATCTGCCCCAGGGGCAACTGAGCGGCTTAATCGAAGCCGCCCAGGTGCTGGAGGGGGTCGAGGGCATCGCGGTCTGCCGGCTGAGTGCCGCTGACGTGGTGCGCCATCCCCTGGTGCAGCGCCTGGTCACCGCCTACGCCGCCCGGGATGCGGCCAAGGCCCGGCGTTAGTCGGGGGATCCACACCCCCAAAGGGCACACAACCCGGAGATCGCTGGCAGGATGAAGCCAGTCATTCTCTGTGCCATGCCGGCCAGCAGCAATTTCCAGGAGGCCATCCGCGAGGCGCAATCCAGCGCCCTCGTGGGGCCCAACGTGGTCAATAAGGCGCTGCCCTACGTGGGCGGCGGCATGGTGCTCACCGCCGGTGGCGTCATGGGTGGTCTGGCCCTGTTGGCCAGCAACCCCGCCGGATTCATGCCCCTGTTCTGGGTGGCCCTGATCGGCAACTTCATCCTCTTCTTCGTGGCCCAGAACGTGGCCCTGAAGGGGAACAACAGCACCGCGCTGCCGCTGATGGCGGCCTACAGCCTGATCACCGGCTTCACCCTGAGCGGCATCGTGGCCCTGGCCATCGGCACCGCGGGCATCGGCGCCATCGGCACCGCCGCCCTGGCCACCGGCGTCACCTTCGTGGCGGCCTCCGTCATGGGGCGTCGCATGAGCGACAGCGTCGGTCAGGCCCTCAGCGGCGTGGTCGGGCTGGGCATCCTCGGCCTGGTGATCGCCATGGTCGTCCAGATCGTCGGCGGCATCTTCGTGCCCGGCTTCGGCATGGGCGGCATGGAGCTGCTCATCGCCGGCTTCGGCACCGTGATCTTCGTGGGCGCCGCCTTCGTGGACTTCTACACGATGCCCCGCACCTACAGCGACGACCAGTACCTGGCCGGTGCGCTGAGCATGTACCTGACCTACATCAACCTGTTCATCTTCATCCTGCGCCTGGTGATCGCCCTCAACGGTGGCGGTCGCCGCGACTGATCCAGATCAACCCCTTGAAACCACAAAGCGCCCCTCGCGGGGCGCTTTTTTATTGGCCGCTCGCGAGGGACCTCAGCCTTCGGCGACGGCCAACACCGCCTCAGCAATCGCCGCGGTCTGACCGGCGTCGTAGCCCCAGCGTTTCAGGAAGGCCACGTCCTCGCCGCGGCCCTCGGTGGCCTCCAGCAAGGTTTCGAGCCGCCCCTTCACGGCTTCCGGCTCCAGGACCCGCAGGAGTTCGGTGCAGCGGGATTGCACCCGCTCCGATCCCGCCTGCTGAGCCGCATCGGCATTGCGCTCGTGGTGCAGCGCCATCGCCGTGCTCATCGCCAGGTTCCGAGCACTGAGGTCCACCACCCCGTCGCCGGCCTGGCGCAGGGCAAAGACGACCGGATCCGGCAGGCGATCCATCAACGGACAATCGCCCGCCAGGGAGACAACAAAGAACCCCCGGGCGCCATCACGGCTGGCCACCAACTCAGAGATTCGATCGCCGATCACCTCATCGCTGAGTTCACCGTTTTCCCAGAGCGCCAGCCATTGGGCTGTGATCTCCATCGCCTGTTGAAACGTGGGCTCCAGCGGGGCGGCTTCGGTCATGGGGGAGGTTGAACTGCCAAGGTGAGGCTATGGAGTCACACGACCAGCTGCCGCCTTTCCCAGATCTCAGCGATCTGCCGGCCGAGGCCGTTGCCGGTGGCTTCACCCTGGGGCAGAGCCCCGAAGGCTTTCGTTCAGGCTTTGTCGCCCTGGTGGGACGGCCCAACGTGGGCAAGTCCACCCTGATGAATCAGTTGGTCGGCGAGAAGGTGGCGATCACCTCCCCGGTGGCCCAAACCACCCGCAATCGGCTGCGGGCGATCCTCACCACGCCCACGGCCCAGCTGGTGCTCGTGGACACCCCCGGGATCCACAAGCCCCATCACCTGCTGGGGGAGCGGCTCGTACAGACCGCCCGTGGCGCCATCGGTGAAGTCGATCAGGTGCTTCTGCTCGTGGATGGCAGCCAAGCCGCCGGCCGCGGGGATGGCTTCATCGTCGAGCTGCTCGAGCGCACCAAGGTGCCCGTCCAGGTCGCCCTGAACAAATGCGATCTCGTCGACCCCGCCCAGGCGGCCGAGCTGGAGGCCAGCTACCGCGAACTCGTGCCCGGTTGGCCCCTCCACCCCGTCAGCGCCCTCAATGGCGACGGCACCGAAGCGCTCGTCAATGCCCTGGCGGCCGAGCTACCCGAGGGGCCGCACCTGTATCCGCCCGATGCGGTCAGCGACCAACCGGAGCAGCTATTGCTGGCGGAACTGATCCGCGAGCAGGTCCTGCAGCACACCCGCGAAGAGATTCCCCACTCGGTCGCCGTGCAAATCGAGCGGGTCGTCGATGACAAGGAGCGCACCGCGGTCCTGGCCACCGTGTTGGTGGAGCGCACCAGTCAGAAGGGAATCCTGATCGGCAAGGGCGGCCGAATGCTGCGCCAGATCGGAACGGGCGCCCGCCAGCAGATGCAAAAGCTGATCTCCGGCCCGGTCTACCTGGAGCTCTTTGTCAAGGTCGTTCCCAACTGGCGCCGCAGCTCCTCGCGGCTGGCGGAACTCGGGTACCGCGGCGACAGCTGAGAGAATCCCCCGATGAGCGACACCGCCTCCTTTCCCCCGGACTCGATCGAAGCCTTCCTGCAGCTCTGCGAAGGCGAGTGGATGTGCCTGCGATCCCGCTTTGTCCTTGGCGACGACAGCGAAGGCGGTGAGGGCGATGAATGGCACAGCAGTGAACGCGGCGAACTCGTGGTGCGCCACCTCGAGGGCAACCCCGGCGGCCTAAGCGTGGGCCCGAAGGACCAGGCCCCAAAGCAATTGCAGTTCGAGGCCGACGGCCAGTTCCAAGCCGGCGAGCAGCAGGGCCGCTGGACCCTCTGGCCCGACAGCAGCCTCGAGCTGATCCTCGAGCAGGACGACAGCGAGATCCGCGAGCGGATCTGGTTCAACAAGCCCAACCTGCGCCTGCGCTCCACCATCGAGCAGCCCGCCGATGGCACCCCAGGCCGCGCCAGCTTCAGTTCTGAAATCCGCCGGGTCAGCCGGCCCGCCGCCTAAGCGATGCGCCTCGATGTGGTCAGCCTGACCCCGGAGGCCTTTGCGCCGCTGCAGGGGCTTGGGGTCATCGGCCGCGCCTTCGCCGCCGGCCGCGCTGAACTTCACGTTCACAACCCGCGGGACTTCGCCACGGATCGCTACCGCAAGGTGGATGACGAGCCCTATGGCGGCGGTGCCGGGATGGTGCTCAAGCCGGAGCCGGTCTTTGCCGCCTTTGAGTCGATCCCGGTGCAACCGCGCCGGCGCACCCTCTTGATGTCACCCCAGGGACAACCCCTGCGTCAGGTGGACCTGCGCCGCTGGGCGGCGGATTACGACCAGCTGGTCTTCCTCTGCGGTCACTACGAGGGATTCGATGAGCGCATTCGCTCCTTGGCCGATGAGGAGGTCTCGATTGGCGACTTCGTGCTGACCGGCGGCGAACTGCCGGCGATGACGATCATCAACGGCGTGGTCCGCCTACTGCCGGGCACCGTCGGCACCGAAGCCTGCCTAGAGGAGGAGAGCCACAGCGCGCTGCTGCTGGAGCATCCCCACTACACGCGCCCGGCGGATTTCCGCGGCATGGGCGTCCCGGATGTCCTACGCAGCGGCGACCACGGCGCCATTGCCCGCTGGCGGGCCGAACAGCAGCAGGAGCGCACCCGCGAGCGCCGGCCTGACCTCTACGCCCGTTGGCAAGCGGAGCAGCAGAGCTAACCCTTCTGCTGGAAGCCCTTCAGCGCCGAGATCAAGGCGGCCGGGCTTTGGGGGTCCACCATCAAGACGCTGCCGCCGGGTGCCTGGGCCATCTGCTCGCCCATCGCCATCCAATCGCCGGCCAGCAGCAAACGCATCGCCTCGGCCGCCTCGGGATTCTCCTGAATCGCCACGGCCAAACGGGTGGCGGCATCGGCGCGGGCCTGGGCCAAGAGGGCCTGCTGCTTGGCCTGGGCTTCCGCCTCCAGCAGCAGGGCCTCCTGCTTGGCCTTGGCATCGAGCACGAGGGCTTCGGCGCGGCCCCGGGCCGCGTTGAGCTGGGACTCCTTCTCGCCCTCTGAGCGCAGGATCGCCGCGCGCTTCTCCCGCTCGGCAGTCATCTGCTGCTCCATCGCCTGCTGCACTCCGCGGGAGGGCTGGATGTCGCGGAGTTCCACTCGGGTGACCTTCACGCCCCAGGGGTCGGTGGCGGAATCCAATTCCCGCAGCAGCGCCTCATTCACCTCCTGGCGGGTAGTGAAGGTTTGATCGAGGTCGAGCTTGCCCATCTCGGCGCGGATCTGGGTCAGCACCAGATTCACCATCGCCGCCTGCAGGTTGTCGACGGAGTAGTAGGCCCGCTCGTGCTCCAGCAACTGCCAGTAGACGACCGCGTCCACCTCAATGGCGACGTTGTCGCGGGTGATGCACTGCTGAGGCGGAATGTCGAGCACCCGCTCCTTCAGGGACTCATGGCTGACCACCCGCTCCACCACGGGGAGCACCAGGGAGAGGCCGGGCTGCAGTTGCCGGTCGTACTTGCCGAGCCTCTCCACCAGGCGGGACTGGCCGCCGCTGGTGACCTTGATGCTGTTGAGCCCCAAAAAGGCCATCACCACGAGGGCCGGCAAGCCAAACAGCGCTTCCATTGGCCCAATCGCTCCGTCGCCTTCAAGCTAGGCAGCAGCTGCCTGATCGCAACCCCGTGACTGCGCTGCTCTGGTTTCTGGTTGCCTTGGCCCTCTTGGCCCTCGAGTGGCTCGGGGTGGAGTTCGACGGCCTGCTCGCCGCGGCCCTCGCCGCCCTGCTGGTCTCGCTGCTCTGCGCCTGGTTGCCCCTGAGCCTGGGGCTGCAGCTGCTGCTGTTTGCCGCCGGCTCACTCGCCCTACTTGTGCTGCTGCAGCGCTGGTCGGCGCGCAAACGGGAGCGGGCCATCCGCCAAAGCGACGCGGCCCAGTACGCAGAGGTGATCAGTGGCTTTGATGCCGGAAGCGACCAGGGGCGGGTCCTCTGGCATGGCCAAAGCTGGGCGGCGGAGAACCTGGAGCCTGGCCAAGCACTCAGGCCCGGCAGCCAGGTGCTGGTGATGGGCCGAGACGGCACCAACCTGCAGGTGCTGCCGAACGCCTAGGTTCCAAAACCAAGCGCAACCGGCACCCATGCAGCTGCGGATCGGCAATGGCTACGACATCCACCGGCTGGTGCCGGGTCGGCCGCTGATCCTGGGGGGCCAACGGTTAGAGCACCCCGCCGGCCTGGGGCTCGATGGCCACAGCGATGCCGATGTGCTCGTGCACGCGATCATGGATGCCTTGCTCGGGGCCCTCTCCCTGGGGGACATCGGCAAGTACTTCCCCCCCGACGACCCCCAATGGAAAGGGGCCGACAGCCTGGTGCTGCTGGAGCAGGTCGTCGCCCTCGTTAAGGAGCGTGGATGGAGCGTGGTCAACGTCGATTCCGTTGTGATCGCCGAGCGGCCGAAGCTCAAACCCCACATCGAAGCGATGCGTTCTGCGATCGCGGCCCGAATGGGCCTGGAGCCCGATCAGGTGGGGGTGAAGGCCACCACCAATGAAAAGCTGGGCGCCGAGGGCCGCGAAGAAGGCATCTCCTCCCAGGCCGTGGCCCTGCTGCAACGCCCATGAGCCTGCTCGCTAGGGTCGCCGCACTCGTGCTTTGCCTGACGATGCTGCTGGCCGGCCATCCCGACGTGGCGATCGCCGCCACGGATCAGCCCGGCGGTCAGCTCGAGGTGGTCGTCGTCGAGCACCTGCGCATCAAGGTGCCGGCGGATGGTCGCCAGGCCTGGCTCGAGGCCGAGCAGGGCAGTTGGGAACCCTGGCTGCAGAAGCAAGACGGCTTCCTGGGCCGCGAACTGCTCTGGGACAGCGCGCGCGAAGAAGGCACGCTGCTGATCCGCTGGGCCAGCCGCGAACAATGGAAAGCCATCCCCGAGGCGGATGTGGAAGCGGTGCAAACGCGCTTTGAAGAACTCGCGCGCGAGGCCACGGGCCAACGCCAGGGCAACCCATTCCCCCTTGTCTTTGAAGGGGAACTGATCCCGGCGGCATGAGCGAGCTGGCCCGCCTGGATCTCGAGCGGCGGCAACGCCTCGGCATGGCCGAAGCGATTTGGGGAGAGCACAAAACCGCCGAGCAGATCGCGGCGATCCTGGTGCGGCAGCAGCGCAGCGGCGAATTGGCCCTGGCCACCCGGGTGGATCCCGCCAAGGCCCAAGCCGTTGCAGCGCTCCTGCCGGATGAACCGCAGCTTCAGTTCCACGCCGAGGCGCGCTGCCTCAGCCTGGGCGCTGCGGCCCCACTCCGTCCGGAGTTGGGGGAGGTGGTGGTGGTCAGTGGCGGCACCAGTGATTTGCCGGTTGCCGCGGAAGCGCAACTGGCCCTGCGGTGGCATGGCATCGCCTGCGAGCGCGTGCTTGATGTGGGCGTCGCGGGGCTCCACCGCTTGCTGGGGCAACTCGATCGCCTGCGCCAGGCCCGGGTGCTGATCACCTGCGCGGGAATGGAGGGAGCCTTGCCCACTGTGCTGGCCGGATTGTTGCCCCAACCAGTGATCGGGGTCCCGGTGAGCGTCGGCTACGGCGTGAGTGCCGGCGGCCAGGCGGCCCTGCACGGAATGCTGGCCAGCTGCGCCCCAGGCCTGAGCGTGGTGAACATCGACAACGGCTATGGCGCCGCGATGGCCGCCCTGCGGATCCTGCTCAGCAGTGGGGCCGAAGCGGAGCGGTAAGCGGGCGCTCCAGATCCAGCACCGCCTCCACCCAGAGACGCATCGAGCGGGGCAGACGCCCCTGTTCATAGCGGTCCAAAGCCTCCATCAACACGGGGGTGTTCACCCACTGCATCGATCGCCGAGCCATGCACGCCACGCCGGTGCTCCGCAGTGTGCTGAGCACCCCTGAGGGGTGCAACGGATGCGAGACGAATCTGCGGCTGACCTTCAGGATTGGCTCGGCTGGGCGGCCGCGCTAGCGCCTATACCGCGTCGTGACGGCTCAGCCACTCCAGCTCACGGGCCCGCTCTTCAGTCTCCACCTTGTTCAGGCGACTGAGCAGAGACTGCAGGTCCACGCCCGTCAGCTCACCGTTGGCCTGCCACTTCATGGCGGAGGTCTCGGCGTTGTGGCGCGGGCTGGACACGGATGAAAAAAGAAGTTCTCCGACTTTACGGATTGAACCCCCTGATCAACAACCAGTTGAGGCGATCAGGAGCCGAAGAGTTTCTTTAATTCCCTAAATCTTGAGCAAACCTGAAGAGCGAATTCAGAGGTGCTTGAGCTGCGGGTAGGCCGTGATCAGCTCATCGGCACTCAGCACGTCACCCGCGCCATCGGGCTGCCAGATCACCTCGAGGGCCAAGAGTTGGCTGGAGGGCACGGAGCCCAGGATGCGCAGGGTCTCGCGCAATTCCTCGGAACCATTCACCGGCTTGAGGTTCAGGCGCGTGCGGCTCGCCACCAGGAGGGTGACCGCGATGTAATCGCTGACGGCATCGGCATCACCGGCCTTGGCACTGGCGTTGGTGCTCACCGTTCCCGAGACGTTGCTGGTGACCTCGCTGCGCAACTTGCTGCGCTCGGTCATCGAGAGGCGATTGAAGGTGGATTCCGCCGCCTGGAAGGGGACATGCCCCACCTCAGCATTGGCGTAGACCCAAAGATCAGGCTGGCGCAACAGGGCGAGTGTGCTGTCCTGCAAGACGCGCTGCAGGCCGCTGCTGGTGCTGGTGTCGGCCTGGCCGGCGAGGTCGCGCAGGTCCTGCTGCAGCTCCCGGGCCGAAGCCAACAGGCCCACCTGGAGTTGGGCGATCGAGACCGGACCATCGCTCGGCGCGCGGTCGATGGAACCGCCCTGCATGCCCGCCGGCAAGGACACACCGCCACCGCCGCGCACCGCGTTCACCAGCAAACCGACCACGGCCATCAGGATCAAGAAGCCAAAGAGGCCGCCGCCGCCGAAGAAGAAGGGCACCACAAAGGGGAAGCCGAAGCCGCTGCCATAGCCGCGCTGATAACCGCCGCCCCGGTAGCCGCCCCGGTAGCCACCCCCGCCATAGCTGCGGGGCATCGGAGCGGAGCGGAAGCTGCCACCACCAATGCGACCACCGCTGGCGGCCTGACTCGCCTGGGGAACCGCCAAGAGGAGCGTGAGCACCAGGGCCGGAACCATCAAGCCACTGAGCAGCCGGCGCACGAGCGAGGAGGGACGTGAAGCGGCCACGGCGGAGCTCTAGCTCGATGGAATCTAAGAACCCCCGCCGACGATGGTGACCACCTCGAGACCATCGGCTTCCCGAACCGGCTGTTCCGCCCAGCGGGCCCGCGGCAGGATCTCGCCGTTGAACTCCACCACCACCAGCTGGGGGCGGTAGCCGAGGTGCTCGAGCATCTCCACCAGGTTCAAACCCTCGGGGCAGCTGGTGGCTTCGCCGTTGACGCGGATCTCAATCACTGCAGCATCTCCAGCAGGTCCCGGGCGGCCTGGGCCGGATCCGCAGCCTCGGTGATCGCCCGCACGACTGCCACCTGGGTGGCACCGGTGTCCAACACGGCCTGCAGGTTCGCCGCCTCAATCCCCCCGATGGCAAAGAAGGGGATGGCGCTTTCCGCGGCGGCCTGCCGGACGTAATCGAGCCCAACCGGCTCACGGCCAGGCTTGGTCGGGGTGGCATTCACCGGCCCAACGCCGACGTAATCACAGCCATCGCGCATCGCCTGCTGCAACTGCGCCAGGGCGTGGGTGCTGCGGCCAATCAACTTCTCCGGGCCGAGCAGTTGCCGGGCCAGGGCCGGCGGCAGATCCCCCTGGCCGAGGTGCACGCCATCGGCATCCACCGCCAGGGCGATGTCGATGCGGTCATTGACCAGAAAGAGGGCGCCATAGCGGCTGCAGAGCTGGCGCAACGCCTGGGCCTGCTGCAGACGAACGGCATCGGTGATCGGTTGGCCGTCGGGCGCCAGGCTTCCGTCCTTGGCGCGGTACTGCACCAAACGGACGCCCCCCTCGAGCGCCGCCTCCACGACGGCCTCCAGCCGAGGCGACGGACTGGTCACGAGATACAGGCGCGCCGCCCGCAGGCGTTCGCGCCGCTCCTGCCCGCCGGCACTGGCTCGGATCACATCTACCTCCAGGTCGTAGAGGGCGTAGCGAACCGCCGCGGCCTCCTCAGCCAGGCGATCATCCAACCCCCGCCCGAATTCCTCCAAGACCCGCAGGGCCTCCTGGACCCGGCCGCAGTTGGCTGCAACCACGGCCTGCGGCTGTTCGCGCTCCCGCTGGGCCGGATGGGCCATCCCCGTCGCGACATCACCGGCGGCGTCGCGGGCCTGCTTGTAGCGCTCGTCATGCAGACGCCCCAAGCGCTGGCGCATGTCCTTGCTGCGGGCCACCAGATCGGCCCGATCGAGGCCAAAACGGCACCAGTCCTCGATCACCCGCAACCCCTCGCGGGCGCGGTCGAGGTTGGCGTCCAGCAACCGCAAAACCGCAGCCGGCTGTTCAGGTGTGGTCATGGCGTCTGCAGGGGCAGGACTCTCTGCTTAGGTTTGATGCGCAATCCAACAGGAATGGCGATGGCCCAGGGCGAATCCGACAGCCCAATGGTGGTGCTGATCTCAGGGATTCTGCTGCTGGGGGCGATCGCCGCCTTCATCAGCTGGGGCCTAACCAACGCCTACCCCGGCAGCTGAGTCCAGCAGCGCCGCCGCTCGCTCCGCATCCCGCTGGATCTGCTGCACCAGGGCCTCAAGGTTCTCGAAGCGCTGCTGCCTACGCAGCAACTCCACCGGCTCCACAAACAGCTCTTTGCCGTTGAGGTCGAGGCTGCGCCCCAGCAGATGGACTTCGACGGCCGAGGGCGCCGTGGGATCCACCGTGGGCTGAGGGCCCAGGTTCATCACCGCCGGAAGCCGCTCATCCCCCAGCCAGGCCCAAGCGGCATAGACCCCTTCCAGGGGCAGGAACTTGCGGCCATCCACCTGCAGGTTGGCCGTGGGCCAGCCCAGCTGACGCCCTAAGCCACGGCCGCTGACCACGCTGCCGCCAAAGCGATAGGGGCGGCCCAGGAGCCTGGTCGCCTCCTTGAGGTCCCCGCCCGCGAGGGCACGGCGGATGCGACTGCTGCTGAATTGCTCACTCCCTTCCGCGAGCAGGGGTTGGATCTGAACGTCGATGCCCCGCTCGGCTCCCAGTTGCCGCAGGGTCTCGGTCGTGCCGCTTCGGCCCGCCCCAAACCGGAAGTTCTCGCCCACCACCACCAGGCCGGCCTGGAGCTGCCCATGCAGCACCTCGTGGACAAAGGCTTCCGGTGAGAGGGCAGCCAGCGCACGGGTGAAGGGCACCAGCACCAGCTGCTCGATCCCCAGGGGCTCCAGCAGGGCCAATTTCTCGGCGGGCAAGTCCAGCCGCAAGCGGGGCTCGCCGAAGAGGACCTCCCGCGGGTGGGGCCAGAAACTCACCACAGTGGGCACCAGGCCCCGTTGGCCGGCGCGGTCGGTGACGGCCGCAATCACGCTGCGGTGGCCTGGATGCAGACCGTCAAAGCTGCCGAGGGCCACCGCCGTGGGCCCCTTCGCTTGCCCTGGCTCGAGCAGCGGAATCACAGAGCTGCGCCAGCGGACAGGGGCTCAATCTTGAGCGCTGCAATCACAACCAAAAGCGCTCGAGGCCTCGCCAGAGTCATTCTCCCATGGCAGGTTTGGGCATCCCCCCACGTCCCATGGCCGATCGCCTCGACTTTCAGCTGCTCTCCCTAGGGCTGAGGCGGATGGCCTGGATTCGCTTCTGGACCCAGACCGCCCTGGGGATCGTCGTGGTGGGAGTCCTGCTCTTCAACAACATCGGCGGCAGCCTGGCCCGCAATTCCGAGCGCGCCCTGGGCCTGGGCCCGGGCCTGTCGCTGACGACCCTCTCCTTCTTTGTGCTGCTCTACAGCCTCTGGCAGGGCTGGCTGATCGTTCGCCTCGGCCGAGCGCTGGGCAGCAGCGCCAAGCCCAGCCGCAGCGAGGCCGCAAAGCTGATCAAACGGGGACTGCTCGCGGACGTTCTGGGCCTGGTCTTTGCCTCAGTGGGCTACCAGTCCCTCGCCGGCAGCCTCTTTGTTCAGGCCTCGCTGCAAGCCCCGGGCTTCTTTGGCTCTCCGGTGGGCGGAACCAGCGCGCGCAGCTTGGTGGGCTACCCGATCACCTCGATCGAGATGCTCTCGGTACTGAGCAACACCCAGGTGCTCTTCGCCCACACCATCGGCCTGATCTTCTCGCTCTGGTTCCTGCAGCGGATCTACCGCGCGAAGTGAGGCTGCTTCAGGGCTGAGAGATCGCCGCGCCAGAACAGCTCGGGCTGCAGCGGGGTCAGCGAGACGCCGCCATCCGCCACGTGGGCCACATCGATGGGCCACTCCTTGGGCCCCGCCACCTCGGCCTCCAGGTCATTGGCCACCTCGCCGGCCAACCAGAAGTAGGTGCGGCCCCGAGGGTCGCTGCGCTTGACGAATTGATCGGTGTAGCGGCGCACCGCCTTGCGGCACCAGCGCAGCTGGCCGATGGACTCCAGGGGCAGAGCCGGAACGTTGAGGTTCAGCAGCATCCCCTTATCCCAGTCTTCGCGGCGGCTCTGCTCGGCCACATCCAAGGCGATGCGGGCGGAGGCCTCGAACTCGCGCCACTTGTAATCCGCGCAGCTCACCGCCAGGGCGGGCAGGCCTTCGATCGTGCCCTCCATCGCGGCACTGACCGTGCCCGAATACAAGGTGTCGGTGCCGAGGTTGGGGCCGTGGTTAATGCCGGAGAGGACCATGTCAGGCCACTCCTCCAGCAGGGCAAACAGGGCCAACTTGACGCAGTCGCTGGGGGTGCCGCTGCAGGCCCAGGCCGTGACGCCATCGGCAAAGAGCTCATCGGCCCGCTCCGCCCGCAGGGGGGATTGCAGGGTCAGGCCATGGCCCGTGGCGGAGCGCTCTTGATCAGGGCAAACCACCGTGACCTGGTGCCCTCGCCGCAGGGCTTCAGCCGCCAAGGCACGGATGCCATCAGCGAAGACGCCATCGTCATTACTGATCAGGATCCGCACGCTGTCCTCTCGCCTGGCCCGAGGCTAAGCAGGCGTCTACCTAAAGTCGGCGGTCGTTGAAGCCGATCCTTGAGCGCCACCGTCAGCCTGCAGCAGCTCACCGATCAACTGGATCAGCTGGAGGCCCAGGCCGCCCAAGAGATCGCTGCCGCCGCTGATGCCGCCGCCCTCGAAGACCTGCGCGTTGGTCTGTTGGGCAAGAAGGGTCGCCTCTCCGGGGTGCTCGGCGCGATGGGCAAGCTGCCCGGCGACGAACGTCCGCTGGTAGGACAACGAGCGAACGTCCTTAAAGAGCAGGTGCAAACCCTGCTGAGCGATCGCCTCAAAGCGGTGAAGAGCGCGGCCATGGCCGAGCGCATCGCCAGCGAGACCCTGGACGTGACCATGCCGGCCAGCTTCACGCCGGTGGGCCACCGCCACCCCCTGATCAGCACGGTGGAAGAGATCGTCGATATTTTCTCGGGCCTGGGTTACCAGGTGGAAGAAGGGCCTGAGATCGAGAGCGACTTCTATAACTTCACCGCCCTGAACATCCCCGAGCATCACCCGGCCCGGGACATGCAGGACACCTTTTACTTGGGTGATCACCAGCTGCTGCGCACCCACACCTCACCGGTGCAGATCCGCCACCTGGAGAACAACGCCCCGCCAATCCGGATCATTGCCCCGGGCCGCGTCTATCGCCGCGATGCCGTCGACGCCACCCATTCCCCGGTCTTCCACCAAGTCGAGGTGCTGGCCATCGATGAGGGCCTGGACTTCAGCCACCTCCGCGGCACGGTGACCTCGTTCCTGCAGCAGTTCTTTGGTGATCTGCCAGTGCGCTTCCGCGCCAGCTACTTCCCCTTCACCGAGCCCTCCGCAGAGGTGGACGTGCAGTGGCGCGGCCGCTGGCTCGAGGTGATGGGCTGCGGCATGGTCGATCCGGCGGTGCTCCAGGGCATGGGCATCGACCCAGAGCGCTACAGCGGATTCGCCGCTGGCCTGGGGGTGGAGCGCTTCTGCATGGTGCGCCACGGCATCGATGACATCCGTCGCCTCTTCACCAGCGACCTGCGTTTCCTCGAACAGTTCTGATCCCCATAAACTCTGGGGGGACCACCTGAGCCGCTCTTTGCCCTGCGTCGGACTGATCATTAACGACGGCAAGGACCTGGCCCTGTCCACTGCCGACACCATTGAGGCCCGCCTTAAGGAGGCGGATTACGACGTGCTGCGCGCCAGCAGTGCCGCCGGGATGGTCGGTTTCGCCAACCCTGAGCAGCACCTGCGCAGCAAAGGGCACGTTGCCTGCGTCCCCCCCCACTTCGAAGCGGGGATGGACATGGCGATGGTGCTTGGGGGCGACGGCACCGTGCTGTCGGCCACCCGGATGACGGCACCGATCGACGTGCCGATCCTGACGATCAACACGGGGCACCTGGGCTTCCTGGCGGAGACCTACCTCCCCAAGCTTGAGGAAGCCCTCGACCAGGTGATCGCCGGCGACTGGACCGTCGAGGAGCGGACCACGTTGGTGGTGACCGTGATGCGCGGGGACCAGCGCCGCTGGGAGCTGCTCTGCCTGAACGAGATGGCGCTGCACCGCGAGCCCATCACCTCGATGTGCCATTTCGAGATCGCCGTCGGCCGCCACGCCCCGGTGGACATCGCCGCCGATGGCGTCATCCTTTCGACCCCGACCGGCTCCACCGCTTACGCCCTGAGCGCCGGCGGACCGGTGATCAGCCCCGACTGCCCGGTGCTGCAGCTCACCCCGATCGCCCCCCACTCCCTGGCGTCTCGGGCCCTGGTCTTCAGTGATCACGAGCCGGTGACAGTCTTCCCGGCCACCCCCGAGCGGCTGATGATGGTCGTGGACGGCAGCGCCGGTTGCTACGTCTGGCCGGAGGATCGGGTCCTAATCCGCCGCAGCGAGCACCCCGTGCGCTTCGTGCGCCTGGCGGACCATGAGTTCTTCCAGGTGCTGCGCAACAAGCTCGGCTGGGGCCTGCCCCACGTGGCCAAGCCCGGCAGCGGCGCTTGATGAACGACGTCTGTGTCCTGCTCCTGGGGGAGACGTCCGAAGCCCTCGCCGAGCGTCTGAGTGCCTCCGGCTACGCCCCCCTGCTTGGCGAACCCGGCCTGAAGCAGGCCGCAGAGGACGGCTGCGAGCTGGTGGTGCTCTCCACTGATTGGGGAGCCCGGATCCAGGAGCTCCGCCACAACCTGGGACCGGTTCCCCTGCTGCTGGACATCGTTGAGGACAGCGTTCCGGCCCGCTCCGAGGTGTTACTCCAGGGGGGCGACGACTTCTGGTTGTCCTCAGCCGGCGCCAGCGACCTGCTGACCCGGCTGCGGGTGCACCTCAAGCTGCAGGACAAACAGCGGCCGCCGCGGGATCTCCTGCAACTGGGGGACCTGACCATCGTCCCGAGCCGCCATGAGGTGCGCCGCCAGGGCACGACGATCGCCTTGACCGCACGGGAATACGCGCTGCTGGAGCTGCTGATGGAGCACGCCCGCGAGGTGGTCAGCCGCGAGCGGATCCTGGCGACGGTCTGGCGCGATCAGCAGGGGGCCGCCAGCAACGTGATCGAGGTCTACATCCGCTACCTGCGCCAAAAGCTGGAGGCCGAGGGCGGCAAGCGGCTGATCCACACCGTCCGCGGCAGGGGCTACTGCCTCAGCGACGGACCACCCCAGCTGGGCTGACGCGATGCCAACCCCTGCCCTTCCGCCGCAACAGCTCCCCCTTGAGGCCCAGTGGTGTGTCGCGGCGGAGCAACCCTGCATTGCCCTGGAGGTGGCCCGCAGCCAAGAGCAGCAGCGCATGGGCCTGCAGGGCAGGCCGCCCCTCGCACCGCTGCGCGGGATGTGGTTTCCCTTCCCCACACCGCAACCGCTCCGCTTTTGGATGCACAAAACCCCGGCGCCACTCGACATGATCTTCCTCCATGGCAACCGGGTGATCGCCATTGAGGCCAACACGACGCCCTGTCCGCACCTGCCCTGCCGCAGCTACGGCCCCCAGGAACCCGGCGACGGCGTCGTGGAGCTCGGGGCCGGGGAAGCCAAGCGCCTGGGCATCCGCGTCGGCATGCCCGCTGTGATCAGCCCGATTGCTTCTGTCCCCGCAGGATCAGCACCGGATTAAGGGGCGCCAGCCGGGTGCCATCCGCCAGGGCGGAGCCCCGCCAGGCCTGGTGCTGAGCGATGCCGACCACCAGGCCGGCTCGCTCTAAAACCGGACGCAGGTCCGCCAAGGCCTCCACGGTGGCCAGGGGAATGACCACCCGTCCGCCGGGATTCAGGCGCGCCAACACGGCCTCGAGCAGGGCCACACGATCGCGACCGCCGCCGCCGATCAAGACCCGATCGGGGTCGGGCAGATCCGCCAAGGCCTCCGGGGCGCGACCTTCAATCACCCCCGCTGGCGTTACCCCGAGCCGCTCGGCGTTGGCGCGGATCAACGCCGCTGAACCACCCCGCTGCTCGAGCGCCCAGAGAGACAGCCCAGGCCGCAGGCGCAGGGCCTCCAGACCAATGGAGCCCACCCCGGCCCCCAGATCCCAGAGCACCCCAGAGGCCGGTAAGTCGAGGTCAGCCAGCAGCTGAATGCGGACCTCACGCTTGGTCATCAGCCCGGGGCGATCCGGATGCTGCAGGTAGGCACCGTCGGCGAGCCCCAAGAGCGGCAAGGACTCCGGCGGTTGGGGATCGGGCTGCTCCGCCAGCAGGACCACGAGATGCAAGGGATCCAGATCCGCAGGCAGCGCAGCCGCGGGAGCCAACCGCTGCACCCGCTCCTCGGGATGTCCGAGCCGCTCACAGAGCCAAAGGCCATAGGCCTGCTCCAGCCCGGAGGCCCGCAGCAGCTCCCGCACTTCCGCCACCCCGCCGCGGCTGGGGTCGGTCAGCACCGCCAGGGCCTCCGGGCGCTGCTGCAGGCGAGACGCCAGGACCCCGGGGTCACGGCCGTGGAGGCTGATCCAGCTGGCGTTCTGCCAAGGACGGGCCAGCCGGGAGAAGGCGAGTTGCAGGGAACAGGGGGAGGGGTGGAAGCGCAAACGCTCAACGCCCAGTCCCTGGATCAGGAGCCGGCCAATGCCGAACCAGAGGGGGTCACCACTGGCCAGAACCACCGCCGCCTCGGCCCCCTGGAGCTGATCGATCAGGGCTTCTGGCTGGTCACTGGCGATCAGGGGGGCGCTGCTCCAGCCCTGCAGAGCGTCATGCAGGCGACGGGGGGCCGCCACCAGGGGCGCCTGGCGAAGCAGCTGCTGCTTGTCGAGGGGCAGCGATGCCGGAGCGCCCGCGTCGGTGCCAATCACCTCAATCATGGGTGCATTCTGCTGCTGAGCGATGAACCCCTCCGATCGCCGTCAACGCCTGCATGAGTTGGTCGTGGCGCTGATCGCCCAACAAAGCGACCTGGATCTGCTCGATGACGACAACAGCGGCAGCCTGGCGGTGGCCCAAGGCAACCCCGCGGGCTGGCTGGAGCGAAACCGGCGCGTGGTGCAGCGCTACCAGGCTTTGGTGCGTTCCGCGGCAACCCTGGATGCGCTGGTGGAACAGGAGGCGAACGAACGGGCGAACCCCTCTCAACTCTGACAAGCTGGCGGCACTAATAGCTGCCCCATGGCGCGCCTCGGCCTGTCCGCCCTGAAGTCCCTGCTGCGCCGCGCCGGACTCCGTCGCTCCAAACGTCCCGCCACCTGGCAGCCCCCGACCGCGAGCTGGAGCCGCCCCTTAGGTCAGGGCTGGAGCTCTCCCTACACGGTTCGCTACGCGAGCAACCTCGACGACGGCCCCAACCACGGCATGCCCCTCGGTGGCTTTGGCGCCGGCTGCATCGGTCGCGCCCCAGATGGCTCCTTCAACCTCTGGCACCTCGACGGCGGTGAGCACTGGTTCGGGGTGTTGCCCGATTGCCAGTTCTCCCTGTTTGAGAGCAACGGCAACAGCAGCCGCGCCCACGCCCTCGCGGTCGAGTCCAGCCGCGATGCCTCCCGGCCCGAGGCCGACAAACCGCTGCAGAGCTGGGATTGGTATCCCGCCAGCACGGAGACGAAGAAGACCGGCACCTACGCCGCCCGCTACCCCCTGAGCTGGACGCACTACGAAGGGGTCTTTGACGCCGAGGTCAGCTGCGAGGCCTTCAGCCCGATCCTGCCGGGCAACTACCAGCAGACCAGCTATCCGCTGGCGGTGTTCGTCTGGACCCTGCGCAACCCCAGCAGCCAGCCGCTGGATCTCTCCTTGATGCTCAGCTGGCGGAACACCTGCGGTTGGTTCACCAACACCGACTCCTCCGCCGAGGTGCACTTCCGCGATGACGGCAGCCCGGAGCACAACTACGCCCCGGCCATCGGCAAGAGCGAAGGGCACCGCAACGCATGGATCGAGGACGGCAACTGCAAGGGAGT
This sequence comes from Synechococcus sp. LTW-R, assembly GCF_014217875.1. NCBI lineage: Bacteria > Bacillati > Cyanobacteriota > Cyanophyceae > Synechococcales > Synechococcaceae > Synechococcus > Synechococcus sp. LTW-R. Next base: position 162,618 of record NZ_CP059060.1, on the reverse strand, counting down.
CGTCCTCGGGGGTGACGTCTCCAGCCCGGTGCGGGAAGGCGAGGGCCAATGGTGCATCGCCACCAGCGAACAGCCCGGGGTGAGCATCCAACGCTGCAGCCGCTGGACTCCCACGAGCGATGGCTCAGAGCTCTGGGGCAGCTTCAGCCGCGATGGCTCGATCCCCGAGAGCAACAACAACCGCCGCAGCGGCGCCGCCGAACCGGTCAGTGCCGCCCTGGCGGTCCGCTGCCGGCTGGAGCCTGGCCAGAGCATCGAGATTCCGGTGGTCATCAGCTGGGATCTACCGGTCACGGCCTTCGCCACCGGCACGAGCGCCCTGCGCCGCTACACCGATTTCTTTGGGACCAGCGGCCAGAACGCCGCCGCCATTGCCGCAGAGGGGCTGACCCACTGGCGCCAGTGGAAAGCGCAGATCGAGGCCTGGCAGCAGCCGGTGCTGGAGCGCAGCGATCTGCCGGAGCCGCTGCGGATGGCGCTCTTCAACGAGCTCTATGACCTCTGCAGCGGCGGCAGCCTCTGGAGTGCCGCCAGCCGCGAAGACCCCGTGGGCCGCTTCGGGGTCCTGGAGTGCCTGGACTACGCCTGGTACGAAAGCCTGGATGTGCGGCTCTACGGCTCCCTGGCGCTGCTGCAGCTCTGGCCGGAGCTCGACAAGGCGGTGCTGCGGAGCTTTGCCCGGGCGATCCCCGCAGCCGACGCCACGCCGCGGCCGATTGGTTGGTACTTCACCCAGGGCAAGGGCCGCGTCGAAGCCGCCCGCAAGGTGAAGGGCGCCACACCCCACGACCTGGGGGCCCCCAACGAGCGCCCGTGGGATGCCACGAACTACACGGCCTACCAGGACTGCAACCTCTGGAAGGACCTGGCGAGCGATTACGTCCTGCAGGTCTGGCGCACCTTCAAGCTCGCCCCCAATGGCGAGGACCTGCGCTTCCTGGCGGAGTGCTGGCCGGCGGCCGTGGAGGCGCTGCGGTACCTGAAGACCTTCGACATCAACAACGACGGCCTGCCCGACAACGGCGGTGCGCCGGATCAGACCTTTGATGACTGGCCGCTGAAGGGCGTCAGCGCCTACTGCGGCGCCCTCTGGATTGCCGCACTGGAAGCGGCCCTGGCGATCGCCCAGCAGCTGCAACTGAGCACCGGCCTCGACACCTCGGCTGAGCAACAGGAATTCAGCGGTTGGCTGGCGCAATCGCGAGGGAACTTCGACACGCTCCTCTGGAACGGCGAGTACTACGACATCGACGCCGAGAGCGGCACGCCCGTGGTGATGGCCGACCAGCTCTGCGGTGACTTCTATGCACGCCTGCTGGGCCTGGAGCCGGTGGTGAGCGAGGCCAACAGCCGCAGCACCTTGAATGCCGTGCGGGAGTCCTGCTTCGAGACGTTCGAAGGCGGCAGCCTCGGCGTGGCCAATGGCCTGCGCCGCGACGGCACCCCGTTGGACCCCAACGGCACACACCCGCTGGAGGTCTGGACCGGGATCAACTTCGGCATCGCCAGTTATTTCCGGCTGATGGGCGAGACCGAGACCGCCCTGGCGATCACCTCAGCAGTGGTCCATCAGGTGTATTCCGGCGGCCTGCAGTTCCGCACCCCCGAAGCGATCACGGCGGTGAACACCTTCCGCGCCTGCCACTACCTGCGGGCGATGGCGATCTGGGGGGTCTGGGCGACCCACACCGATTGGCAGCGGATCCCAGGGGCGGAGGCGAGTGGTTAGACCCTGGGCAAACATCAGCCGGGCCGGGAGCTTGATTGCTGGAGCCCTACTGATCACCCTCGCCTGGGCCTCTGCATCGCGTGGGTTTTGGAGTGAAACGCAGTCGATTTTTATCGGCGACCACCTGAGGCCTTACCTACAAATTCAGACGCTCTTCAGTGGCGGACTAAGCAGTGTCCCGAGGTTTTCAAGGCTGCCCAGCCTGTTCCCCGACTACTTAGACGCACTCATCACGAGTGGGCTCCGCACAGACATCAAGCAGTGGATGTTTGCCTCAAGCATCCTGAATGGGGCCTGGCTGGGCTGTTCCGGTGCACTCTTTGTCAGCCAAATCATCAAGCGTTCGTTCTGGAGCTGCTGCCTGCTGAGCTCCATCGCAGTGGTTGGCATTGGGGCATGGATTCCGCAGTTCAGCACCACTGCAGGATTAGCCACGATGCCAATCCACCATGGCGGGAACATCACAGCAACCTTCATCGCCTGGTCCTGGATCGCATATCAAGTAGAGAAACCCTGGAGGCGCATGACGGCGATCGCGACGATTGGCGGAGCGGCTCTCTTCTGCTTTGACAACCTCTTTTTTCTGATCACCTTTCTCTTCCCGTTCACTGCACTCTCGATTGCCATCGCTGCACTGAACCGAACAAGAATCCAAGCGGCCCACAACAACTGGCTGCGGCTTTGCCTGTCCTCTGCCGTTGGCTGCCTGCTCGGTTACATCCTGCTGAATACCGTTCCAACCGAGTGCAGAAACTCGCTGACAGCGAATCTGAGCGTCCTGACCGAGTCGATCAAGCTCCACAGCTCCCTTGATCCAAAGGAAGGGAGCCCCCTTCTCCTGCTCTGCGGACTGGCGTATGCGGTGAGCTTGTGGGCGAGCCTCATCAACCGCAAATCCCATCAAGCAGCAACGCTGTTGATGGGCAGCGCCCTCGGCAGCGCTTTAACGATTGCCTCATTGACATACATTTCAGACCACAGACTGAACTCGGCCAAATACATCCTTCTACCGCTTCTCATCTCACCATTCCTACTATCGATCTCAGCCTTATTTCTGAGCGAAAGAGCGGTCTTCCCCTCAAACAAGCTTCTCCGTGGGATTTCGATGACCGCCACAGTCATCCTGATCAACCTGTGCCTGCCTGCGGTTCAAGCCAGCCTGAACCTCGCCTCGCAATGGCAGCCGAAGGCCGCTCTTCTTCAACTCAATGACGGCCAACAGCATTTCTATCTCGTCGATTCCAGCCTTGACCCTCTTCAGTTAGAGCTGTTTTCGGGCGGGACGATTCGAACTCTGCCAATCGCCTCTGATGGCAACCCCTGGCTCTGGCATTACTCCAAAAGTGACCTCGCCGTTGCACTTCGAGCAGGAGAGCCCGAAGCCATCATTCGGAAAACAACCATCGAGCCGGAGTTCGTGGATCGATTCGTCCAGCGCTACGGAGGGCTGCAGATCACACCAACGTCGAACCATGAGGGGTTGGTCACCTACCGCTTTGAGACCCCTGCATTAGTCATGGACCGGCTCACCGCTCTGGTCTCCCGATCGAGCTCAATCGGCTGCGACGGGTTTCAGAGCCAGCCCCGCAGCTAGCTCCTCGCCCACTCAGCTTTCATACGCTGGGGAAACGAAAGCGCGTCTTCGGTGAAGCACTGGTTCGGTCTCTTCTTGGCTGCGGTCTTGCTGGTTTTCCCCCTGCAACCCGCCAACGCCCAGGTGCATCTGCACCCCGATGAGAACGGCACGGAGATCGTCCGCAGCCTGGAAAGCCTCAGGGATCTGGACTACCAGAGCTGGCAGGCCGTCGCCTACCGCTCTGGTCCCCCAGGCGGCCCAGTGACCCTGCGGATCGTGGGCTATCCGGGCCGCGTGCGCCTCGATCACCCCACCTCGCTGATCGTGCACTCCGGGCGAGGCACCTGGGAACTGGAGGACATCACCACCGCCAACCCGAAGCTGGCGAGCGATGGCCGGGATGCCGCGGCCGAGTTTGACCTCAATCCCCTCCTGGCCGACCTGCACCAGAACCGCCCCCTCCGCCTTGAGCTCCCGGGAGTGTTCGTCGAGCTGCCCGTTCCTCCCTTTGTGGTGGGTGAATGGCGCAGCCTGCCGAGCTGGCGCGACGCCGGATGAGCAGCGGCGCCTGGCGGCCCTGGATGCAGCGGGCCCTGCAGCTGGCCTCCCTCGGGGCCGGACGCACGAGCCCCAACCCGCTGGTGGGCTGCCTCGTTCTGGATCGGTCCGGCGCCTTGGTTGGCGAGGGCTTTCACCGCCAAGCCGGCACACCCCACGCGGAGGTCCACGCCCTGCGCCAAGCCGGCGCGCGGGCCCAAGGCGGCACCGCCATCGTCACCCTGGAGCCCTGCTGCCACCACGGCCGCACACCCCCCTGCAGTGAAGCGCTGATGGCCGCGGGCGTCAGCCGCGTTGTCGTCGCGATGCGGGATCCCGATCCACGGGTCGCCGGAGGCGGCATCGCCCAACTCCAGGCCGCCGGCATCGAGGTGATCAGCGGGGTCTGCGAAGCGGAGGCCCAAGCCCTCAACCGCAGCTTCATCCAGCGGGTGCAGACCGGGCGCCCCTGGGGAATCCTCAAGTGGGCGATGAGCCTCGATGGCCGCACCGCCCTACCCAACGGCTCCAGTCAATGGATCTCCGGTCCACCGGCCCGCGCCTGGGTGCATCGGCTGCGGGCCCAATGCGACGCGGTCCTCGTCGGCGGCGGAACCCTCCGCGCTGACAATCCCCTGCTCACCAGCCGCGGGCAGCGCAGCCCTGAACCGCTGCGGGTTGTGCTCAGCCACAGCCTGGATCTGCCCAGCACGGCCCAGCTCTGGGACCAAAGCGAGGCCGCCACCCTGGTGCTCCACGGCAGCGACGCTCCCCCTGAACGGCAACAGCAGCTGGATCACCTGGGGATCGAGCACCTCGCCCTGCCGGACTGCCAACCGAAGGCCGCCCTCGAACTCTTGGCCCAGCGGGGCTGCAATCAGGTGCTCTGGGAATGCGGCCCGGAGCTCGCCGCCGCCGCCCTGCTTGACGGGTGCGTGCAACAGGTGGCTGGCGTCATCGCCCCAACCCTGCTCGGGGGATTGGCCGCTCGCACCCCCCTGGGCGACCTCGGCTTGGTCGATGTCAACCAAGCCGAGCCATGGGGCCAGCAACGGCTCCAGTCCCTCGGCAAGGACTGGCTGATCGAGCTGCAGCGCTAGGAGTCTTCGCGCTCTTCGGCGATCTCCTCTTCCGCGTCCTGGACGGTGTAGCGGCTGATTAACAGACCCATCACCAGGGCTAGGTAGACCGTCCCGGAGACCGCCACCATCACGCTCAACAGCTGGCTCTGGGGCGTCACCGGGCTGATGTCGCCATAGCCGGTCGTCGTCAGGGTGATGAAGGCGTAGTAGTTGAGCTCAGCAAAATCCAGCGAGAAAATCTTGGCCGCCGGCCCCGCGGCACCATGCAGGAGCGACACATCGGTGGCGACGGTGTTCACAAAGCTGCCCGGCGCCAGCGACTCCAGCACCGCAAACAGCAGTCCCGCAGCCAGGCCCAGCAACAGGTAACCCGCCAAGGCTCCCATCAAGACATCACGGCTGATGGCGCGGTCCTTCGCCAAGTTGCGGATCAGGCGCTCGCAGCTCCAGGCCACCAGGAGCGTCCAGACCACGAGCAGCGGTAAGCCCGCACGGCTTTCCTGCGCACTCGTGAAATACCAGCCGAGGGATGAGGCGAAGGTGAGCACCGCCAGCAAGCGGTAGGCCCGGGTGCGTTGCCGCGACCAGCGGCCGGGCTCCACCCGCGCCCCCAGGCTGAAGAGCAAGACCCACGGCATCGCCAGATAGCCCAGGGCCGACAACTGACGCATGCCTGCAGGCAGCATCAGACAACCGATCACCGTCAGGCCGTTCGCCAACAGCAGGCGGTAGCCGAGATGGCGGGGGTTCGCGCGGGCCATGGCCCAGTCTGGCGATCAACCAAACAGGGGCAACTGCTCCGTTTTGCTCTTGGGCTTGGCTTTGAGCGGGGCCTCAGCGGCCCAGCCTTCTGGCGACCAGCCCTGCATCAACGGCTCCAGGGCCCGCAGGCCAGGACCATCCACGGGCTCCATCCAGGCCTCCTCCAGACCCTCCGGAACGACCACCGGCATCCGGTCATGGAGCGGCGCCACCAGGGCATTGGGGGTCGTGGTGAGCACGCAGCAGGTCTCCACTTCACTGCCATCGGGGCCAATCCAGCGGTCCCAAATGCCGGCGAGCCAAAACGGCCGTCCGTCGATCGGGGCCAGACGGTGACCCTTTTCGTAGAAGCCATCGGCCGGCAGCAGGCAACGGCGATGGCGCCAGGCGCCGCGGAAGCTGGCCTTCTCGGCCACTGTCTCCGAGCGGGCGTTGAAGGGCCTAGGTCCGTTCAAGGGATCCTTGCTCCACTCCGGCAGCAAGCCCCAGAGCATCAGCGCAGGACTGATCTGACCGTGCTCCTGCCGCAGGGCCAGCACGGGTTCCCCGGGGCGGATCAGGGGGCGCGGGGCGTAGTGGGCCAGCAAGCCATCGGGCAAGCTCCCGCCGAGCTTGGGGAGCAGTTGATCGAGGCGAGAGGTCAGGGAGTAACGACCGCACATGGCCTGGAGCGCTCCCGTTCGGTTCTCACCCCCCACTGGGGCCTGTAGACAACCCTAGTTTGGGGCAAACGCGCACCCGTCGCATGCCTATCCGCAAGGACGACACGCCCCCGAACCGGCGCTTCGGCCTCGTCAATCTGCTCCTGATTGGCTTTGGCGTGCTCCTTCTCGTGAGCAGCTTCCTGCCCAACCAGGGCATGCAGCAGGTGCCCCGGGTTCCCTATTCCCTCTTCGTGAGCCAGGTGGACGACGGCAATGTCCGCCGCGCCTACATCACCCAAGAGCAGATCCGCTACGAGCTCAAGGCGCCTCCGGAAGACGACGCCCCCTCGGTGCTCGCCACGACGCCGATCTTCGACATGGATCTGCCGAAGCGGCTCGAGGAGCACGGCGTTGAGTTCGCCGCCGCCCCGCCCCAGAAGCCCAGCTTCATCACGACAGCCCTGAGCTGGATCGTGCCGCCCCTGATCTTCATCTTGGTGCTGCAGTTCTTCGCCCGCCGCTCCATGGGTGGCGCCCAGGGTGCCCTGAGCTTCACCAAGAGCAAGGCCAAGGTCTATGTCCCGGATGAAGAATCCCGGATCACCTTTGCCGACGTCGCCGGCGTGGACGAGGCCAAGCAGGAACTGACCGAGATCGTCGACTTCCTGAAGTCATCCGAGCGCTACACCGCGATCGGCGCCCGCATCCCCAAGGGCGTTCTGCTGGTGGGCCCTCCCGGCACCGGTAAGACCCTGCTCTCCAAAGCCGTCGCCGGTGAAGCGGGCGTTCCCTTCTTCATCATCAGCGGCTCGGAGTTCGTTGAACTCTTCGTTGGCGCCGGTGCCGCCCGCGTGCGGGACCTCTTTGAAGAGGCCAAGAAAAAAGCGCCCTGCATCATCTTCATCGACGAACTCGATGCGATCGGCAAGAGCCGTGCGGGTTCGATGGGCGTCGTCGGCGGCAACGACGAACGCGAGCAGACCCTCAACCAGCTGCTCACCGAGATGGATGGCTTTGCCGCCAAGGACAAGCCGGTGATCGTGCTGGCCGCCACAAACCAACCGGAAACCCTCGACGCCGCCCTGCTGCGCCCCGGTCGCTTCGACCGCCAGGTGCTGGTGGACCGCCCGGACCTCTCCGGCCGCAAGACCATCCTCGATATCTATGCCCGCAAGGTGAAGCTGGCCCCGGGTGTGGATCTCGACCGGATCGCCCAAGCCACCAGCGGCTTCGCCGGTGCGGACCTGGCCAACCTCGTCAACGAAGGAGCTCTGCTCGCCGCCCGTGCCAAGCGCACCTGCGTGGAGCAAGGCGACCTCAATGAGGCGATCGAGCGTGTCGTGGCTGGCCTCGAGAAAAAGAGCCGCGTGCTCCAGCCCGACGAGAAAAAGGTTGTGGCTTATCACGAGGTGGGTCACGCCATCGTTGGCCACCTGATGCCCGGCGGCAGCAAGGTCGCCAAGATCTCGATCGTTCCCCGCGGCATGGCCGCCCTGGGTTACACCCTGCAGCTGCCCACCGAGGAGCGCTTCCTCAATTCCAAGGAAGACCTCGAGGGACAGATCGCCACCCTGCTGGGCGGCCGCAGCGCTGAGGAGATCGTCTTTGGTGCAGTCACCACCGGCGCCGCCAACGACCTGCAGCGCGCCACGGACATCGCCGAGCAGATGGTCGGGACCTACGGGATGAGCGACATCCTTGGCCCCCTCGCCTACGACAAGCAGGGCGGCAGCCGCTTCCTCGGCGGGGCCAACAACCCGCGCCGTTCCGTGAGCGATGCCACCGCCCAGGCGATCGACAAGGAGGTGCGCACCCTGGTGGACCGCGCCCATGACCGGGCCCTGTCCATCCTTCGCCACAACCGCGAGCTGATGGAGAGCATCTCCCAACAGATCCTCGAAAAAGAGGTGATCGAAGGCGATGACCTCAAGGATCTGCTCGCCAGCAGCGTCATGCCCGAGGACGCTAAGGCGATCGCTTGAGCCCCAAGGGGTTGACGCGGGGGCCCGTCATCTCAGATAAGGGTTCTTTGAAGACGGGCCCATGGCTGCCCTCAGCGGCTATCCCTCCCTCGCCGGCCTCAGCGGACGCGACTTCCTCTCGTCGGCTGATGTCACGGCGGAGCAAACCCAAGCCCTGCTGGAGCTGGCGGCGGACCTGAAGGCCGGCCGCACCCGCGTGGACCTCAGCGGGAAAGTACTGGGCCTGATCTTCAGCAAGGCCTCCACCCGCACCCGGGTGAGTTTCAGCGTGGCCATGGCCCGCCTGGGCGGCCAGACCATCGACCTCAATCCCCAGGTCAGCCAAGTGGGCCGTGGAGAGCCCGTGGCGGACACCGCCCGGGTGCTGAGCCGCTACGTCAACGCCCTCTCGATCCGCACCTTTGCCCAAGAGGAGCTGGCGGAGTACGCCCACTGGGCCTCGATTCCGGTCATCAATGCCTTGACCGACCTCGAGCACCCCTGCCAGGCCCTCGCCGATTTCCTAACCCTGCAGGAAGCCTTCGGCTCCATCGAAGGGCTCACCCTCTCCTATGTCGGAGACGGCAACAACGTCGCCCACTCACTGATGCTCTGCGGTGCCCTGCTCGGGGTGAACATCCGCGTGGGCTGCCCCAAGGGCTACGAACCCGACGCTGGCGTTCTGCAGCAATCCCGGGCTCTGGCGGGCGATCGCTGCAGCATCGAGGTCATTCAAGAACCGGTCGCCGCCGTCCGCGGCGCCCATGCCCTCTACACCGATGTCTGGGCCTCGATGGGCCAAGAAGAGGAGAAGAGCGAGCGGGAGCAAGCCTTCAGCGGCTGGTGTCTCAATGAGGAGCTGGTGGCCGAGGCCGATCCCAAAGCGATCGTTCTCCACTGCCTGCCCGCCTACCGCGGCCTGGAGATAAGCGCTGGCGCCATGGAAGGAAGCAGCAGCCGGATCTTCGATCAAGCCGAAAACCGTCTGCACGCCCAGCAGGCCCTGCTGGCGGCCCTGCTCTCCTGAAGCCGGTTGCCAAAGCAGAGCCCCGGCGGTACAAATGTATTGACGAACAAATGCATTGCCGGTGCCCGCTGGATCGCCTGAGCCCCTGACCACCGCCCAGCAAGAGCTCTACGACTGGCTCTCCGAGTACATCGGCGAACACCGCCACAGCCCCTCGATCCGCCAAATGATGGAGGCGATGGGGCTTCGCTCTCCGGCGCCGATTCAGAGCCGCCTGCGCCACCTCCAACAGAAGGGCTGGATCACCTGGAAGGAAGGTCAGGCCCGAACCCTGCAACTACTCGGCGACGCCCTGGGTGGCGGCATTCCGGTCCTGGGTGCCGTGGCTGCCGGTGGCCTGGTCGAAACCTTTGACGACGTCGAGGAGCGGCTGGAGCTCGAGCCGGTGCTGGCCACCCGCGGCCTCTTCGCCCTGACGGTCAACGGCGACTCGATGGTGGACGCCCACATCGCCGACGGTGACGTCGTTTTGATGGAGCCCGTCAAGGAGCCAAGCCGACTGCGGGAGGGCACGATCGTCAGCGCCCTGGTGCCCGGCAGCGGCACCACCCTCAAGCACTTCCACCGCGACGGCCGGCAGGTGCGTCTTGAGGCCGCCAATCCCGCCTACGAACCGATCCTCGTGGATGCCGACCAAGTGGCCATCCAAGGGAAGCTCGTGGCAGTCTGGCGTCAGGTTTAAACCCTCTGCGGTGTAAGCTCTCTCCATCGACGACGCGGCCTTCGGGCCATCCCTGACGACCAGCGCCAGGCGAGTTCATCGATACCGAAAGGGGCCATAGCTCAGCTGGTAGAGCACCTGCATGGCATGCAGGGGGTCAGGAGTTCGAGTCTCCTTGGCTCCACTTACCGAAAGCCCGGTCCACGACCGGGTTTTTTAGTGCCTTGCCAAAGAGGAAGAAGCGCCGCAGAAGGCTGTTTCACATTGTTTGTGCGCCAAAGAGTGCGCCAAATGAGTGCAAGAGGAGGAGCTGGAGGCAGCTTTAAGGGCTAGGAAGGTCCTGCTGCACCTACAGAGCAATGGCAGAAGTCCTTCTGTTCGTCACTGGGGTCCTGGCTGGCTTCATCGCCGGGTACATCATCTCAAGGCGCAGCAGAGCCTCCTCAGCCCCGAACGGCAGCACTGAACGCCTGCTGGAGGAGCGCCTGAGCAAGGCGGACGCAGGTCTGGAGCAGTTCAGCAAGCAACTAGAGGCTCAGAAGGAAGAACTCAGGAGCCAGCAGGAGCAGCTCCAGGAGGCGCGTGAGACGGCAGCGGTTAGCCGCACCCAGCTCAATGCCGTCACCAAGGAGCGCGATGAACTCAAGCCGTCCGAAGCCACAACCAAGGCAACTCTGGAAGAGACCCGGGCTCAGAAAGAGATCCTCAGCACCCAAGCGGCGGAAGCAGCCGAGAAGCTGAACTCTCAGCAGAACCAAGCCCGCACCGAAATGAAGGAGGCTGTCCAGCTCGGACGAACACCTACTGCTCCCCGACCCACTGCTCAGTAGTGGGGGGGGCTCCACGGCATGTGGGACCCCCGTCCGTCAACGGGGGCCGTCTGCTCTTCGGTGCCCCCTCCCTGGGGACTTCGATCACTCTCCTTCTGCACCTAGCCGTGCCCATAGCCCCCAAATGGGGGCAATCCAGCCGCTGACGGCCGTGTCCCCATTTGGGGGCGATTCAGCCTCAGATGATCGCAAGAGCTCAGTCATGACGGGGCTGATCAGCTCTGGTTATCGCTGTGATCGCCAGAGGCGATCGCCAAAAGGGTTCCCAGTTCTTGGTCAGTGCCCATAACTTCAGGTGCAACAGCCCAACAGGGCCGTTTTGCATCCCCGCTCTGACGGCTAGTCCGTTGAGCCTTTCTTTCCCGTACTCATGACGACCACCATCCAGCAGCGCCAAGGCGCTTCTGCGTGGAACCAGTTCTGCGAGTGGGTCACCAGCACCGACAACCGCCTCTATGTGGGTTGGTTCGGCGTTCTGATGATTCCCTGCCTGCTGGCCGCCACCATCTGCTTCATCGTTGCGTTCATCGCAGCACCCCCCGTCGACATCGACGGCATCCGTGAGCCTGTTGCTGGCTCCCTGATCTACGGAAACAACATCATCTCTGGTGCTGTTATCCCCTCCAGCAACGCCATCGGCCTGCACTTCTATCCCATCTGGGAAGCCGCCAGCCTCGACGAGTGGCTGTACAACGGCGGTCCTTTCCAGCTGGTTGTTTTCCACTTCCTCATCGGCATCTACGCCTACATGGGTCGTGAGTGGGAACTCTCCTACCGCCTCGGCATGCGCCCCTGGATCTGCGTTGCTTACAGCGCACCCGTGGCTGCTGCTTCCGCAGTGTTCCTGGTGTATCCCTTCGGTCAGGGCTCCTTCTCGGACGCCATGCCCCTGGGCATCTCCGGCACCTTCAACTACATGCTGGTGTTCCAGGCTGAGCACAACATCCTGATGCACCCCTTCCACATGCTTGGTGTGGCTGGTGTGTTCGGTGGTTCCCTGTTCTCCGCCATGCACGGCTCCCTGGTGACCTCCTCCCTGGTGCGTGAAACCACCGAGAGCGAGTCCCAGAACTACGGCTACAAGTTCGGCCAAGAGGAAGAGACCTACAACATCGTGGCTGCCCACGGTTACTTCGGTCGCCTGATCTTCCAATACGCCTCCTTCAACAACAGCCGCAGCCTGCACTTCTTCCTGGCTGCCTGGCCTGTGGTTGGTATCTGGTTCACCGCCCTGGGCGTTAGCACCATGGCGTTCAACCTGAACGGCTTCAACTTCAACCAGTCGATCCTGGATTCCCAGGGTCGTGTGCTGAACACCTGGGCTGACGTGCTGAACCGCGCCAACCTCGGTATGGAAGTGATGCACGAGCGCAACGCTCACAACTTCCCCCTCGACCTGGCTGCTGCTGAGTCCACCCCCGTGGCTCTGACTGCTCCCGCCATCGGCTGAGGCTGAACCCCAAGATTCAGCTTCTTCTCGAACTTCGAGGAGTGTTGAATCAAAAGCCCCCGCGAAAGCGGGGGCTTTTTGTTGTTTGGGCTTGCAGTTGCGAGGCCACCGGAGCCATAACCAGCGAGGAGACGGCCGAGAACATTCCGCCGTTGTCCGAGCAGGGGGGACTTATCCGACCCCCCGACCCAATCCCCTTGGCACCAAGAAGAGGGCTGCCGAACGAGTGAAGTCCATAAAAAATCCCCCCGGGCAGGCGTCCGAGGGGATGGACTGACGTTTCGAGGTCATCATCACCAGAACCTCCTTAGCCCAAAACCCCCATATGGGGTCATGTCTCATCAAGGAGATGAAGAGCAGATGACGCTGACTAAGCGGTGCGTTTCCAAGGCCAATCCGGTCTTTGTCAGGCTGGACCTACCTGACGCTTAGGCCAGCCTCAGCATCTAGATGGAGAGCCTCAATTCTCTTTGTGATGCAACCCGCAAGCTTCTGATCACCTGCGCGTTGAGCTTGATGGAGGTGGAAGCAGAGGGCCTCGTAAATCTGCTTTGAGGAAGTTGGTTTAGCCATGCGAAAGAGCCTCTAGAAGCGTTGGTTGTGGTCAGACATCGCGGAACAGGGATCCCACAACCCATGCGGCAAAGAGAAGGACGCCTACGAAACCAGCCATCAGAAAAAGCAGCTGCCGGACAAATGTAACGGAGTGTTACGGAGGATGCGAGTTCGGTTCCTGGGGCAGAGCTTGCCTGTCCAAATCTTGTGCGAAGCAGCGGATTTGACCGACGCGTCCGGCCACCGCATGAAAAGTGCGCCCCCCTCTCAGGGCTTGGCAGAACGCGACAGACGATTCACATTCGCTCCTTCAGCGTTTGAGTCCATTCCAGAGCTGAAGGCACCACAGACCAACGCAGTCCCAGCGGGGGAGGAAAGCTGCTGTGTCCCACGGTTTCGAAAGCCTGCAGTACCACCTTTGCTGCTTGGCTATTGCACCCAAGGAGCGACTTGAGCCATGACCGAACGGTGCTGACCCAACCAGACGGACGAGGTCCTTACCTCCCCGTGGTCCTATCGGCAGCGCAGGGTCGCACTCCTCACATCGCGGCCCACACCATTTCCTTGGATTGGCATGACGGCGTATTCGGTGTTCTATTGCGACTCGAATCGCTGCAGCATCCAACCGGTTCGGGCGATGGATGCAGAACACGCTATTGCAAAGGTGGTGAAGACTCAGCGAGACGTTCGGAGAGTTGCTGCGATTGCTGATGAGGAACTGAAAGAAGTCAATGTCACGCAGCTTTTAAAAGACTGGATTCGCTCAGGGAACTGATAGCAGTCCATCAGTTCCCAAAGCCTTGTGCCTCATCTCACCTCGGTGCTCTTCGGAATAGAGCAAAGAGTCTCGGATCAGCTTAAACGGCAAGACTATTCAGCGTAGTTCTCCAACTCCAGTAATAGCAATCGGCTTGACTGATAGCTCAAGTAATTGTCGTCGATTGGTTTGGGTTGGTCTCTTGTTGGCCAGTTAACCGAATTCCTGTTGGTTGATGTGACTTGAATGGTCAGAGCGTGCCTGGCATCAGGCCTGCCTACAACCCCTTGCAAGGGTCATACGCATCGATCTCAGCGATCTCCGGGATCGCACTTTCGACGTAAGCCTGCTTCTAGCGCTCAACGCAGTCGAGCAGGCGCTGGGTCTGATTCACCGCAGGAAGAAGCCTGGTCATCAGTGCAACCAGCGCCACAAGGCCTATGCCGGCGAGAGCTAGTAACCAACGCTGAGCTGCCACCAGGAGCACCTGCAAGGAGTCTGAGGACACGTTGACCATCAAACTCTGCGTCGTCCAGACAAAGGCACCCCTAGGGGCTAGCCGCGTCCATGGGCCTACGTACTCCGGCTTCAGGAATTTCTTCCGGATTCCCCGAGACCTGAAGCCTTCCTGAAAAGCCTTACGGAACGAACGCCGTTTTTAGTAGTGCAGGTGTACTTAGGCGGAGCGTGCATGGAGGACTGGGAGTTCATGGAATCGAGGGCATTACGCGCCTCCAGGTCAGGCCGGGTCTGCATTACCTGCCAGCACTTCACATATGGGACAGACGCCCACTGCCGAACACTGCTGGGGTGCCGACTGCAGTCCAAGCAACTGCAACAGGGAGAGCACCTGACCAAGAAGTGCCGTCACTGGATGACCAGACGGGAAAAGCAGGTTGGGTGGTGCCCAGAGGCAGCGTGATGACCAACGACGTTCTTCCTTATGGACTGCTCCGGACTTCGGGAACAGGTCTGAACTGCCGCCTCTACTGCCGTCACTACGACAGCACCTACTGCCACCTTCATGAGGGTTCTATCCCTAGACCGAAGGTGTCATCAGTGAAGTGCTGGAACTGGGAGCAGGGATCCAGTCCCTCTTGAACGAGTGCTTGTACTGATGCCTTCTGTATCCCCTTGAACCACAACTGGATCAGATGTTCCGTGGTGAGTTTCGTCTTGGGGAGGAGAGGCGGTGTTAGCGCACCGCCTTTTTTATGTGCTTCGAGGTTGAGTGTTTTTGCTGGTGTCGCCTGCCTGTTGGGCGACCTATCAAGGGTTCAGACACCAGCAGACCCTGCTTCTCTTTCGACGGGTCAGGTGCCAAGGGCGGCGTGAGTGCCGCCCTTCTCAATGGGCGGTTTCCTGGGGTGAGTGTTCTTGACCGAACCCCCAGTGACGGTTGTCCTACTCGTGTGGATACAAGACCCCGAATAGATCTGTTGGGCGTCGTCTGAGGAGACCGCAAACCTCCGTGGTCAGTCATCCCATGGAGGTTTTTTCTTGGCTTGTTGCTGGTGAGTCGCTTTCGGCTGGCTGCCTTGGGAACCTCAGGAAGAGTCCTCAGTCCCACACACAACGATCAAGGGGTGACCAAAGACACGTCACCACTTAACGCCTGGTCGCACTATCTCTTTGAGACCTACGAGTGGGTTTCAAGGGAGAAACCGAGGCGGGTTGGTACCCGTCTCTTTTTTTGTCCGTTGGACCGCTTCTTGGTTGCATCAGTAGACGCTGCTGCCATTCCTGCTCCAGCTGGTCCAAGCGGGTGAGCACGGCTGGGTTCATTGAGGGTCGCCCAGTACTGGCTAACGCTGGCACCAGCTGTAGTGGTGCCGCCAGCTGATGCCAGCAAACAGACACCTGGTGTGGGTCAACTGGAGTCCTGTAAGTGAGGCGGTGCGGCAAAGCAAATTTCTGTTGATTGGCCTCCGCCCAAGCGAGAAGCCACGCTTGTCGTTACACACCGTTACATTTGAGTCGGATCTCCGATTGCTATGGCCGGTTTCATTGGCGCGTTCTTATTTGCAGCCTGGATCGCAAGCTCCTTGCTCCGAGACGTCTAAGTAACAGCGGAATTTTTGTGCATTGCTACTCATGGCCAAGAAGTCTTCAGCCAAGGACGCCTACGACAGCCTGATTTTTCATTTGCATCAAGCAAAGCGCGCTGGCGATCAGAAACTTGCAAGGTACATCGAAAAGCAGCTTTCAGCTTTGCAGGCAAAGGTAGACAAAAGATTGACAGAAGACTAAGCGGCGTCTTCAAAAATCAAACTGTGAGTGGAGAAAAACCTTGAGTGATAAAAGTGCATCAGCAAGTTTTTCGGAAAATCTCAGAATTAAGTTGGCAGCAAAACTGGTACGACCTCAGTGGCTTGCATAATTTAGCCTCACGAAAGCGAAGCTTATTGATGGTTCATCGTAAACATAATCTTGATATCACGACATTAATGAATCTGAGATCTTTATTTTGCGAAAATGTGAAGGATAAGATTCGTTCGACATGTTCTATTGCTGACTATCGAACTCATCTATCCATGTTGGAGCACGTTCTAATGTCTCTCTCCGAATCTGAAGATCCCGATATCTCAGATCAACCGGAGAATCGCTCTGGCCATCTGTTACTACTGTTGCTTCCGGTTTCAGTTGCTTTGCTAACGGCATTAACTTGGATCCTTGTACTTCAAGGCTCTGCCGCTTGAACTGGAAACCAATTAAACCTTTTAGCTTTGCATAGCGTCACATAAAAGGTTAAATTTTTAGGTGCGACTTGCGCCTGGTATATAGCAACGCAATTAGGATTCAAGAAGAAGTCACGATTTGAAATGAGCCACCAGTTTGAGACCCTTCAACTTCATGCTGGTCAGCAAGTCGATCCAGCCACTAACTCCAGAGCCGTACCGATATATCAGACATCATCTTATGTATTTAATAATGCAGAGCACGGAGCAAATCTATTTGGCTTAAAAGAGTTTGGGAATATATACACGAGGTTAATGAATCCAACCACTGATGTCTTTGAAAAGCGCGTGGCAGCGCTCGAGGGTGGTGTTGCAGCAGTTGCCACAGCCTCTGGACAGTCAGCTCAATTTATTGCAATCACAAATATTTTACAAGCAGGAGACAACCTTGTTTCTACTTCCTATCTATATGGAGGTACATATAATCAGTTCAAGGTCCAGTTTCCAAGACTAGGGATACAGGTAAAGTTTGCTGAGGGCGACGATTCTGATAGTTTTGAGCGTTGCATTGATAACAACACTAAAGCGATTTATGTTGAGTCGATGGGTAACCCTCGCTTTAACATTCCCGATCTAGATAAGTTATCTGATCTTGCCCATAAATATGGTGTTCCTCTGATCGTTGACAACACTCTTGGAGCTGCTGGAGCACTTATTCGACCCATTGACCATGGTGCAGATATTGTGGTTGAAAGTGCTACTAAGTGGATCGGAGGTCACGGAACAAGCCTTGGTGGAGTGATTGTTGATTCTGGAAACTTTGATTGGGGTTCTGGCCGCTTCCCTCTTATGACGAGTCCAAGTGATGCTTATCACGGACTTATTCACTGGGATGCATTTGGTTTCGGAAGTGATATTTGCAAAATGCTAGGTCTGCCTGACTCAAAGAATATTGCTTTTGCCCTAAGGGCGAGGATCGAAGGGCTAAGAGATTGGGGTCCCGCTCAAAGTCCGTTTAACTCGTTTCTGCTTCTTCAAGGACTTGAAACGTTGAGCTTAAGGGTCGAACGTCATGCAGAAAATGCTCTAAAGCTTGCTTCATGGTTGACTAAAGATGAACGTATCGAATCGGTAAGTTATCCAGGGTTGCCAACAAACCCGTACTACAACAACGCCAAGAAGTATTGTACCCACCGTGGAAGTGGCTGTATGCTTATGTTCACACTTAAAGGGGGATATGAGAATGCAGTCAGGTTCATAGACAACCTGAAACTTGCGAGTCACTTAGCGAATGTTGGTGATTCTAAGACTCTTGTAATACACCCTGCTTCTACAACGCACCAGCAATTAAGTGAGAGTGAGCAAGAATCTGCTGGCGTTTCTCCTACTATGGTCAGGGTATCTGTCGGTATTGAGCATATAACTGATATCATTTCTGACTTTGACCAAGCACTCAACTCTGTCAATCTGTAGGTGGCAAGTTGTCGCTCATACTTCCAAGAAAGTACAATAAGATTGATTCTCTTCAAAGGGCTGGTGTTCTTTGGATTGATCCATCTCTAGCTGAGAGGCAAGATATTAGGCCACTTCGAGTTGGGATAGTAAATATTATGCCCTTGGGGATGCAGTATGAATTCAACCTGCTGCATCCACTTGGGCTATCCCCTCTCCAGATCGAGCCTGTATGGATTCGACTTTCAAGTCATGACTACAAGACTTGGGATCGGGACCATTTAGACCGTATATATGTTTCTTGGGAAGAGGCGAATTCGAATGACTTTTTAGATGCTCTAATTATTACTGGCGCGCCAGTAGAGCATTTGCAGTTTGAAGAGGTTAATTACTGGGAAGAGCTAGTAAAGGTCATTAATGAATCTCGTACTCACTGTGCTAGCACCCTTGGTCTTTGCTGGGCTGGTTTTGCATTGGCTTATCTAGCAGGAGTTGATAAGCGACCATTGTCCCAAAAATTGTTTGGGGTGTTCCCTCTTAAGTCACTCGCTCCAGGAAATCCCATTATCAACGGTCAAGACGATACTTTTGTCTGCCCACAAAGCCGACACGCAACGCTAGATGATCAAGAGATGGAAAAAGCCGAGATTCAAGGTAGGTTGAGGCTGCTAGCTCATGGTCAGGATGTTGGCTACACCATTTTTGAAACTCCTGATCAAAAGCAGCTCATGCATCTTGGCCATCCTGAATATAATGTAGATAGGCTTCTTGCTGAAATGGAGAGGGACCGTGGTCGGGGCGATGTACCACCACCTTTCAACTTCAATGATCAGGAGCCTGTTACTCTTTGGAGATCGCACCGAAACCTCTTCTTTCAGCAGTGGCTCTCGCTCTGCTATCAGAGGCTTAGCTTTAAAAGTTAGCTTTCGGATCCGATTGATTGACACATTGACTTACAGCTGAGCGCCGTCTCAAGGGGCTGCAGAGGCTCTCGGGTGGGTCGTTAATGGCTCCCGTAGACGTTCAACGCAGAAGGGGCACGGGGGCTTCTGGAGTCCTTGTGGGTACGTGAAGTGGCTTCAGAAATTTGCGTCGTGAATGCTGAGGCTTAAGTGTTTGCCAGCTCTATGGGGTACCTGTCCACAGGGAGCGGATCAGTATCCAGATCTCATGTGATGGCGGCACGCCTAGCTGTCATGAAAAAGTCGGCTCATCAAGCCGACTCTGTCTCCCTAGAAGCCTGCCAAGGCTCCCCTTTGTCATGGCTTATGGGGATATAAAACCTGCTGAGCAGATTTGCTGATGTCTGCACGGCCTGACCACAGGCATAACGACTGAGGAGGCGACCGGTGCATAGGTCGTTGTCCGAGACGGGGGCGGAGTGCATTTCGCCCCCAACTCAACACTCCCGACCCGGGATCTGTTGGCTAGTGGCTGTGGCCGCTGTGGTCATGGCCGCTGTGATCGTCTTCGCCACCGTCTTCTTCACAGGGTGACCAGACACCAAACCATTCGTAAGCGCCTTCGCAGCCCGTCTCCTTTGCCCGTTGCAGGGCTTCTGCCTTAGTGGCAAAGGTGTAGTTGCCGTCCGGTTCTTCTGCTCGAACGCCTGTAGCAATGAGAGACGAAGCAAGCAGTACAGCAGCAGCGACTTTGGTCATCTCTTCATTGTGGATGTGCCACCCCCTTGCACTGACGGCAACACTAAGGCCATAACCGCTGAGGACACGGTGGTCGTTCCTACGTGATCCGAGACGGGGGAATGCCAAACTCCCCCACCTCAACACTCCCCGCTACTGAGCAGTGGGTCGGGGAGCTGTTGCGTGAGCGTGACCTGAGCCAAGCTGGGGGCATGGGTCATTACAAGCTCAACGAGGCTGGGGAATGGGTTCGAATAGAGGCCGCCCCGAAGCCGCCAGCCGAACCCAAGCAGTCGATGGCCGACTACATACGTGAGGCTCATGAAACCTCGTCGCCTTCCGTGGAAGAAGAGAGGCATGAGTGGAAGATGACGGGCGCTCTACCGCCTAAGCAGGTTCAAGAAAAGGAGGGGCCCAGAGGAGGGCGATACACAGACGCTCGCACAAAGGATGGTCGGCCCTACAGGCGGTATTTCTGATAATCGTTACCCAGCGGACCGGTAGACCCCATGAAGACCTGGACCCAGAGGATTTTCGCCCTGATCGCGTCGGTCTCATTCCTGCTGAGTTGGGCGGGGAGCTCGTTTGCAGCAGCAAGCCCTACTTCAGGAGGTCTTGAGATAGGGCCGGGAGATTATGCACTTGCAAAAAACTTTTCTGCAGCATTCTGCGAGGCCATTGAAGATGGCGTCTCAGTAAAGAGTGCTGTCGACATCGCGCTTCCAAGTGCCTTAGTGAAATCCTTGGGCGGGCTCTTTGCGCAAGGTTTTTTGAATTCTGATAAGGAGAAACAGGAAGCCCCGAACGGCTCGGACAACGAGAAGATCAAGCTTTTGGCACTTAAGAAGACAGAGAAGTGCATCGATGCGGCACAAAGGAAGGAGTTGGCCAACCTTCTCTCTCAATCTCTGGACCCGCCTACCCCTGCACCCCCTCCATCTGAACCTGAAGCCTGATCTCTCCGATGCAACGGCAGAACAGCTTCAGGCTCTCACCGTCTGGAGCTTCTGAATCGAGCTGCTGCTTCCCCCCGTTCATCATTTCCGTATAGGTGAGGGCTCGTGGCTTTGGAGTCTTCACTGATCAGTAAGGCTCCTTCTCCCAACGGTCGCGCCGGATCTTGGCGCACATTGAGCAGCGACAAACAAAGTCGTCGCCCTTGGCGCCGATGCCGCCCATGAACCCCTCTTGCCCCCATCGGGTGTGGAGGGTGTTCGGCCACAGCATCGCAAGGTCTTCGTCGCTTGAAGCGGTATTCAGATTCACTGCCATTTCTGCATCATGCACATAGAGCCAGAAAAGCGGTGTTCTGTGCCCCGTTCCGCGCCCGGAAATATCAAGCGGGAAAGTCGAGCTACTTCCCAGAAAGGGTTATCAGGCAATGGACCACCTTCACGTTGAGCAGGCGGTCAAGGAAAAGCCCCTGGTGTTGGACTCCCAGAGGCTCGGGTCTCCCATAACGACCGACAAACCCACGCCGGTACTGAGCAGATTGTCTACCTCCAGATAGATAATGCAATCAGTACGTCTACCTAGACATGCAGACAACACTAGTTACTGCCTATGTCTACTTAGATCCATTAAAGCGCAATGGATTTGAAGACTTCAGACACTCAAGCACACATTTCAAGGTGGGATCACAGCTGACAAACCTCTTGCCTCAGCCTGCCTGCTGTCTAAACAGACCATTCACTGGTCACCTATAGGTCAGTGACCATTGGATCTTGTCCAGCCCCAAAGCTTCTGCAGAGCAATCGTTTTAAGCATCAAGACACCATTCGATTAGGCACCAATGCGCACAACCAAAGCCGAACGCAAACGCCGTAGGGAAGCTGCCCTCACGAAGATCAGCGATGGGCATGGCTTCGCCGACACCGTGGCGTATGTGATGCAGAAGTGGGGGTGCTCCAGATCAACTGCAAGACGGGACTGTCACTGGGCACATGGCGAGCTTCAGCTGGGCCTGGATGCGCACGATGCTCAGCACCTAGTGACTCATCTCTGCACCAGCCTTCAACGCATCAGCCTTAAAGCCGAACACGACAAACAGTTTTCAGCCAGCGTTGGCGCGCTGAGGTTGCTGTACGACATTCTGTTAGCGCGGAAACTGGACAACGAAGCCATTAGGGCAAGGCGCACCGGCTGGGGCGTCCGGCACGCCAACACCAAGTCTTGATGCTCTGGCGCACCAATTGGCGCACATATGTGCGAAAGGATGTGTAGAAGTCCTGCTGTTGCACCTGGTCTTAATTGAATGACCCACTGCATTACCAGCAGCAGGTCATTCAGTATCACGAGGAGTAAGAAGTGTGTGAAAGCCCCTTACCAGTCCCTTTCACCACTGGCTTCTGACCCGGTTTTAGGGGGTGTAGAAGCTGTGGGGAAGTCGGACTTTTTCACTTCTCCACCCAGAACGCTGAAGTAGGCGTATTTCCGCCTGCCACCAGTGCTGGGCATGGGCACGCGATCAACGCCGCAACGCTGTTCGTAGAGCTTTGCCAACACGTTTTCGGCGTAACGGCTGCCACCCCAACCGAAGAACTCGCTGATGTCAGCACCAGACCATTTCTGGCTGCCGTCACGGTGCAGCAAGGCCATCACCATGTCCCGTTTGGTCTTCAGCTCATCAAGGCTCACCACCCGATCACCAAAGCCTTTGAACGTCAGTCGGTGGTCTTCTTCGTTGCCGTTGAAGACGTAGATGGTTCCCAGCTCCACAGTGTTGGAACGAGCCTTCAGCACCCGCAATTTGAACTGCGGTTTTCCTTCTTCATCGGCCCGCCAGTAGCCCCAGCAATCAGCTGTGGCTGCGAAGATAAACGCGCTGCCGTAGATGGCTTCCTTGGTGACTTCTTGGCGGTTGCTGTCCTTGGTGAGGTGGTGAATCAGCAGGATCGCTACCCCCATCTCTGACGCCAATTTGTTGAGCCGGTAGAGCAGCAGCGCAAACTCAGCGTCTTTTGGCGAGATGGTTCCGCCAGCAATGCTGATGAGCGAATCCATCACCACAGCCTTTGCGTTGGTGGCTTGGATCTTGGCTTTCAGCTCAGGAATCATCAGCGGAGTGAACGACCACATCAGGTGCAGTCGTTTGCCGTAGGGATTAAAACCCATGCGTTGCCACTTCACCTCGGCATCTGTGGGTGATTCGTCTTCTTGGACGAACACCACATCACCGACCTGCGCTTGAAATTGACCAGCGAACTTGCCACCAGTGGTGATTGCTTCTGCGATTTCATAAGCACCGCAGCTTTTGCCTGAACCGCCGTCAGCGGCCCAAACGGTTAGGCAGCTGGAGCCAAGCAGGTCTTCCACAACAGGCGGTTTTCGACGCTTTGATGTCCACTTGCGCAGTTCATCAAAGTCGTCTGGTGGCTGCTCCCCTTTGAATTTGGACAGCAGTTCCACCAGGCGCAGGAACTCATTGCAATTGAGGCCCAATTCGTCCTGTAGCTGGATCAGAGCCACAGACCGCAACGTTGGGTCATCGATGGCATCAACGCGTTCCACCCCCTTGTCGAGGTTCTCCTTGAGCTTCGTTGCCCGGTCAATGAAGTCTTTGGTCTTCAGTACCGGGTTGTCGGCTTCAGCAGAACTAACGATGTTCTCCAGATCAGCGTTCTGCATGACGACTCCACCCGTATTGCTTGGCGTGGTGAAAGAACGTCCCTGGACCGATGTGCTCGCCACCACTGCGAGCCACCTGTGCAACGTCCCAACCGGAGACTTCCGAAGGGCTGTGAGCTTCCATCAACCGGATGGCGAGGTCTTCATCACCACCGGCTTCAGTAATGGCTGCTTTCAGCCCCCACAAGATCCGCAGGTAGGTGCCGTAAGTGCCTTGGCCAGCGACACGGCGTGGGATGTGATCTAGAGCTTCAGCGATCTGCCGCACTGACAAGGTGCAGTTGCCAGAACGTGCCCGGGCAACAGCTGGACGCGCAGTTGTTACCGCTGGTGCACTGCTGTATTCCTTGCACGGGTTGTGCAAAGGAGGCAGCAGGTCTTCAAACAGCTCCGCTGGGTAGCGATCACAGCAATCACCGCAAATCTCAGATCTGCAGACCGCTGTGCCGTTGCCATCGATGTACCAGGCACCAGCCATCCGCATCATTCGGGGCAGACCTTTGCAGCTGGTGTCGCAACCAACGGCAAGCAAGTGCAGCCGTGCCATCAGCTGCTCCCAACGTGCTGGCTCTATTGGGGTTTTGAAGGTCCAGTAGTGGTGAATTGATCGCCCACCTGTGTCCACCTGAAAAGTGGGATATGGAAG
This sequence comes from Synechococcus sp. LTW-R, assembly GCF_014217875.1. Classification (NCBI taxonomy): domain Bacteria; kingdom Bacillati; phylum Cyanobacteriota; class Cyanophyceae; order Synechococcales; family Synechococcaceae; genus Synechococcus; species Synechococcus sp. LTW-R. The sequence goes on along the minus strand of NZ_CP059060.1, from coordinate 139,004 downwards.
GCCAAGGTCATCCCAGATGCCGACTTGCTTCAGCACAGGCCGGTCGTCGTATTCCAGAAACAGTGCCATGCACTCAGTGACCTGTGCCTTCTTGGTGCCGCCACGGTTGACCTGTAGATAAAGGCCACACCCTTGGCGATGCCATTGCTCAGCACGATGAATGTCATCCGAGAAGATGCCGTTGATGGCCTTTCTGGGGTTCATCCCCTTGTGACCAATGGCGCGGATGTTGGTCACGCGTGGATCAAGGTTCAGCAACCACAGATGCCTGCGGGCTTGTGATTCATCGATGGTGAGCCGTCTAGGACTGTTTGGCGCACTCTCTGGCGCACATTGAGCCCAGCCAGGCAGTTTTTCTTCAGGTGCTACAGGGGTTTTCAGTGCTTTGACGCACTGCTCCGGTGGCAGAAGGTCGCCTAAATTGACCACATCCTTGGCAGGGAGTGGCCCGCGACCCATTGGGTTGTGGGTCATTTTTCTGCTTGTTGGTCGGCTTGTTTCTTGAAACGGATCCAGTCCTGCGTGTGCCGAAGCAGGGAGTCTTCGTACATCTCCCGCGCAACTGGAGTCAGGTGCTTCTGCTGCAGTGCGGAGCGGCACGCATCAGCCATTGCTGCTGACCGGACCATCCGCTCATGAGCATTGAGGTTGACCGGCACTTTTTTGCCGTCAACGAAGGTGGCGCGCTTGATCACTGCACGGCCTCCAACAGCTGATCGCCTTTGATGCGATTCATGCCGTGGTAGCGCATGGCTTCCAGAACCAACGCAACGTTCCAGCGGATTGGTGACGTTGGCGTGATGCCAGGAATCCAGTGCTTATCGACCACAAGGAAGCCACCGCTGATGTCACGGTTGCCCTTCAGCCAGTAACTAGAAACGCCGCAGAGCCTTGCAGCTTCAGACGTTTTAAACCATTGGGTTTGCATTGGTCGGGAGCGGTGTCCCGAACGACCTCATGGCTGCTCTGAAGCAACGCGGAGCAGATGCAAACTCAGGGTCAGCGGCAAGCTCAGCCAGTTGTTCTGGAGTTGCGTTGCTGCAGACCTGGGACATCATTTCCGCCAGCCTCATGACCACCTGCCGTTCTTTGACGGTGAGGTTCTGAGGCAGGCGAATAGGACGCCTTTTCCCTTTGCGATTGTCTGCGTTACGAGCCATTCCGTCGTTTCGGGGTGATCTATTAGCTCCGTCCCCGCAGACACAGATGGGTGTCGCAGTCGCTAGGAGGGGAACCCGGCAGAGTTACCAGACCGGGGTGACCTCTGAGTTGCTCAACTTATACACGGAACTTGCTGGAACTTGCAACAACCAAATCAGGTTCAAGCGACGGCAGCGTTGTGCATCCCCACCGCTTCTTCAATGGCGGCTTCATCAACCCAAGCGCCGTAATGCCTGTGGTGCACTTGCATCGTGTGCCCCATCAATGCTGCAGCAGTTCGCACCGGAAGCTTGTTTTCGCCAACTGTTGCCCGCCAGGCAAATCCGTGGCGCAGGCTGTAAGCAGTGATGCGCGGGTCGATATTTCTCATCGCCTGCCAATGTGTACAGCGTGAGAGCTGCTGGGCAAATTCAGCACCAACGTCCTGAAAACGTCCTTTGTCCTCAACCAAATCAATCTGCTTCCGTAGTGCTTTCGGCAGCTTCACTAGGCCACTGGCGAACTGAGCGACAGCTCGAGCGCCTTCGTTGTTTCTGCCTTCAATCTCAAGGGGCATCACCAACCGTGGCGGCTTCTCTGCCTGCTGCATCGTTTGGATGTTGCGCTTGATGCTGCCGACCCTTGCCTTGCCGTCATCGCCAATACGCAGCACAGCCAGCTCTGCAGGCCGCAACCCGAGATACCCAACCAGCGCTACTGCCAGTTTCAGGTCATGGCGACCATCAGCTTCCAGCGCATCCAGCAGAGCGGTGAACTGGTCTGCCTTGATCGGTGGTGTGAGCCGTTCTGTTGTTGATGTCGGGCTGGTGCCGATCAACTCATTGATGCGGTCTTTAGGCGGTGGCAAAAAACGGTCTGGTGCACCGCTGCGGTCAACAGCGAACTGAAGGAACGCCACAACGTCGTTGAGATTCCGTTTGCGCCCCTGACCACCTGGTGCCATCTCTTTGAAGTAGGCGGCTGCGTACGCCTCCAACACGCTCATGCCGTCGCGTGGCTTGGGCTTCTGGTTGATGACTGCAACAGCACGTTCAACCCGCAGCTTCAAGTCCCTGAGAGTGCTGCTGCGCCTGTCACCACGGCTCTTAAGGAAGTCGGCGGCAACTGCATCCCAGCCTTTATCCGCCACCTTCTTGGCGCTGGTGGCTGGCTCTGCCAACGCCTGAGTGTTCAACCGGGCAGCTTCTTTCAAGCTGACCTTGCGCGAATCCATCAGGTCGTGGATTGCAGCAACCGTGTTGAGGATCGCCGTGGCGTTATCGGCTGTCCAAGTCAGTGGCAGGTAAACGGCACTGCGTGAGCGGTCTTCAAAAATCCGCGTCAGCTGCACCCGGCCACGGTGATCTCTGACTGACCAGCCTTTGCCGTGCTCACGCTTTAGCACCTGCCGCATGTTGTCCGACCAGATGACTTTGGCCAAGGGATGCAGGTGGTCAGCGGCTGTGCGCCAAATTGTGCGCCAAAGCCATGCAAGAAGCAACAAGAACCCTCAAGTCCTGTGCGCCGTCTTTGGCCTTGCTATAGTGCTGAACGAGCTTCTGCCCTAGTATTCCCGGGGATTTGACCGTTGTTACTCAGCGAGCAACTAACTGCATGGCATGCAGGGGGTCAGGAGTTCGAGTCTCCTTGGCTCCACTGAGAGAACCCAGTCACTGACTGGGTTTTTTTGTGTCTCGGACGCAGCGTCTGCGCATGTTGTCCTACCCGGGGCATCCCAAAGAACCCCATTTCTGCGCATGATTCTGCGCATGGGGAAATTTCTGCGCACATGAGTCGGGAACAGTGGTTTCAGGGCTTGAGACGGCAGATCAAGCACTCCTGCGGACCTGGCTGGGGCATTGCCGAGCGCAATGGTGATTGCCAGCTCACAAGGCGCTTCAACGAGGGCAGGCAGCAGGCGAATCCCAGGCAGAACGTGATGCTGGGCACGGGATGGTCCGCCACCGACTCCGCAGCGATCCTCACGGCGGTCTGCAGCATCAAAGAGCTGGTGGATAGCCGGCATTGCTCCCTGGCTGATGCGAAGGCGCTATGGAGCGCCAGAGAGGCAGCTCCGGCAACGTCCTCCAAGCCCGTGGCAGATCAAGGGTGGCCGCTGGTGGTGGAGGAATTCATTGCCTCACGAGCCAACCGTCGTGGAACAACCCTCAAGGATCTGAACTGCCACATGCAGCGGGTACTGGAGACCCCATTCGGGAGGAAGACGCCCGGGTAGGACCTCAAACCGCGGAGAAGCTACCGCGGTTTTTTATTGCTGTTCTCGGGCTGTGAGGCCCCACAAAATCTTCGCTTCAAGAGCCTTACGCCGTGGAGAGGCAAGAAAAAGACCCCGTCCGTCAACGGGGGCCGTCTGCTCTTCGGTGCCCCCTCCCTGGGGGCTTGATCACTCTCCTTCTGCTCCTAGTCGTGCCCATAGCCCCAAATGGGGGCAATTTGCCGGTGCTTCGTTTCGCCTCTATATGGGGTAATTCAGAACAAGGTGCTCGCAAGCCCCCAGTCATTCAGCATCTGATCAGGTCTTACCTCTGCCGACAGCCTTTGACTAGCTGGTCGGGACAATCCAGCCACTAACTTCTCTTGAACGGCCGCCAGACGAGGGGTAGCAAGAAATACCTAGGCATAAACTTTGATGTTTTTCTCGGGGGACGCGGGAAATCCCTAAGAGAATACTGAATGCAAGCAGAGAAAATAAGTAGTAATACTCACTAGCCGAAAGAACATGGCCCATTTATTGCAAGTCACGGCAAAGCATTCGACTATCCACGAGGTTGAAGGCTTGACTAGGCAACCCCTCTTCGTTGCCTGCACACACCATGGCGTGTGCATCCATCTTGCCAACTTTGAATTGGCTATCAGGCGCTTAAAAGATTTGGAGCAGGACGTAGAGGTTCTCGAATGATCATGCCCGTGCCAAATGGCCTTTTGTGATGGCAATGCTCAGCTTCCGACGTGAGGGCTTCATCTTGGAGTGCCGATGGTACCCCGATCCTGAATTCTCGGTTTCTGAGCATCGCGAAAACAACTAATTCTAAACGGGGGTCAAGTATGGAGCTCCAACTTCCTACAGTTATTGCTAATCAAATTGCTGACCTTGAGCAGTCAGAGGCTGAGCTGGTTGCAGCGTTGCTTCGAGTTAGAGACGAGAAGCAGAGGCTGTTGTCTGAGCTTGGTAATTATCCCGGGCCACAACAAGCCATCATCCTTGAAGATTCTCAAGAGCAGCATCTTCACTGACTACTGCTTAGTGAGTCGGGGCATTGGGAACGCCGCAAGGAGCTCATGCTTGAAGCCTTGGGGGAATCACTCGGCTGTCTTCTTTTGTCCTGTGGCTTCGGTTTGTGAAGCCCTGCATAAGTTCTTGTACGAATGAGCTGAAAACAAATTCGGGTGCACGCTGTAGACAGCAGTCTTTGCTAATCATGTTCTGCGACAACCCTAACGCTTAGCACCACCAGCACGACAAGGCGGAGGCCAAGAAGCCTGCGCCCAAGAAAACATCCCCTCAGGAGACCTCACGCAGCTGATCCGCAGTCGGTCATCGGTCTGCCGTCCTCTTCTCGGAGGTACACGTCGCATGAAGCTTCTGGCTTGTTCCAGGTCCCTTGCTTGATGACTGCGACTGTTGCCCAGAGGTAAAGGGCGATGAGGATGCCATCGGTGATCACGTCCATGCATCCCTCCTTAGCTGGCTTCACTCTCTACGAAATGGGCCATGAATACATCTGTAGAAGTGCCTAGTCGCACTTGCGACGCATTCCTGCGGAGCGGCTATGAGGCAATAGCCCAGCCATTGCCAGACGATGCCGACGGGGTCTCTTAAGATTCGCTGCGCCTTGTTCGTGCCTGAGCAGAGATACGGCAGCCTCTTTCTTGGTCTGCCGACCGCAAGACGCAACGCCAATTACGACTCATTAAGTAAGGCCGCCCCTCCCCGGTGGAAGAGACGGCCTACCTAGGTCGTTCATGCATGGGAAACACCCATTGCTTGATGGACGAAAGAGATGGAGGGAGCTTCTGATCTCGACGCCTGGGGCTGATCTTCCAGTTGGCGGGCCTTCTTACTCCCTAGGGCACCTCACTGGGTGCGGATGGAGTGTCCCCCGGCAGAACCGAGATTTAGGACGTGCCCGTGGTGGATGAGAAAGAACTGTGGAGCAGGGGTCTGCAGTCAGCTAGCTCACTGATGCTTCTGAGGTGGAGTGTCGTCCAAAACGCCTCCGAGATCGATGAACCCACCATCGACCTGATTCGATCAGACGGCAATCAGGCTTTATGCGCATTGCCTTTCAGGGCCGGACCTCCGATAGTCAAGACAGCGTGTCTGTAAAGGGAGGCCGCTCATAGCCTCGGATGAGCGTTCCCTCTTCAGACACCCGCAAACTTGATGGCGTGCCGGATTTTCATTAGCCCCCATTGGGGGCTATCGAGAGTCCACTGACAACGAAGACAATGTCATCGACCCTCACCGGACAGTGGGGTTGATGCCCCTCCGCACTTCTTTTCGAACGGAGGGGTTTTCTTGTCCACGGACAGCCACGGCGTACCGGCTGGATAGGCAGTGATGCAGGACAGTTCGCTGGCGGCGGGGAGTCTCAATCCCCGCGGGCGCGGGGTTTTGGCGTCTCACCACCGGCCACCTGGCCGGAACCTCAGCGATACGACATCGGATCGGGGTCTGGACAAGGCCCCGCTGGACAAGATCTCCGGCGTCTCAAAACCACTGCCACAACAGTTCCCCGACCCACTGCTCAGTAGCGGGGAGTGTTGGGTTGGAGGCGAAATGCACTCCGCCCCACCCCCGGATAACGGCGCTTGCACCTGCCGCTCCCTCGGCGGTTATGGCCTTGGTGTTGCCGTCAGTGCAAGGGGGTGGCACATCCACTAGGACGAGCCTGGAGGTAAGGACCAACCAGATTCGTGGGACGCACCAGTTCAGTGTGTCTGCCGCCGTTTAATCGCGCAACCTCAGCCAGGGATTAGAGCTTGTATTTTGCTCCAACTTTTGCAAAGTAAAGATTCCCTCCTCTTGATGTCAATGCCGATAACTCGCCATAGAGATTGAGGGACTCAGTGACGTCCATGCCGACGCCAGTCTTCCCCGACAATGCCATGTTCGCATTGGCATCATCGATCAGAGCCAGAGCGGGACCTGCCTGGATATACCCCCAGTTTGTCCTCAAAGCCTAGGTGTAAATCGGTTGTAGCCTCTTGATAGTCATTGCCTAGCCATCCAGCATTGGTTCAGCATTGATATATGGACCTGCAAGTCCTGCCGCCGGTGAAAGCCCACTAATTGTGGCAATGATGAGTAGCTTCTTTTGCATTTGATGACTCGGTCCTCGCCGAGAAAGAGTTAGTTAGCTGACGGTGAGTGTTCTGACTGAGGGGCACGCCCCATCACAGTTGCGGGACAGTGGCGGACTTGGGGAATCCCTCACCGCACTTTCCTCGTGTTATCACCCAAGAGTTGGGGGATCCGCCAAGACAAGTCTCCTGTATTGCCTCCCTTTCAACGGGCGGTTGCCTGGGGTGATTGCCCTACCGCAACAGCTCCCCGACCCACTGCTCAGTAGCGGGGAGTGTTGGATTGGGGGAGCTTGGCACTTACCCGTCTCGGATCGAGGGGTTCTCTAGTCAGCATCCTCAGCTAAGCAAGTCTTTCTTGATCTTTGCGATCCTTGAGAAGAGTTCCGCTCTTGTTTGATGCAACAAAAGCTTTGATGCCGCAAAGCGAGCCACCCAAGCAAAGCCAGCCAATTCAAGAAACCTCTCAAATACACCCCCAAGAACAGGAAGGTTGTTAATGGATGTAATACAGCTTATTCCAACTGCAAGAGAGCCTCCAACCAGCAATGACCACATCAATGCCAGAATTACAGGATATGTCTGCCTAATTTCGGAAAAGCCAAATTGCTCAAGAAGCTTTATCCCATGAAGAAATTGCTCAAGAGACTTGGCGAAATCCACTTCGTATTCTCTTGCGGTCTCCGAGGATGGCGCCGCAACAAGTTCACCCCCTTGTGCTGGTGTGAGGGAGAAAGTTGACTTCTTTCCGCCTTGAGCCTCCAAGGCACCTGTCGCTAATGGATTCTCAGGATCCAGAAATGGAATCTCAGACGTTTCCTCGTTAATACTCATACACCCATTGCAATCAAAACATGGATCACCCCACTCGCAACCAATCAACAGATAGGTATCAGCGAAGGTGCCAAAAGGATTCAACCTAAAACTGGCCTATCCAAGGCAAGCTGGAAAACAAACTTATTGTTCTTTTGCAAGAACAGAGTCTTTAACCCTTGCACTGATCCAGAAGATGAGCGACCTGTGGTTTTTAGGCTTCCAGCAAAAGCGGCATTATCAACCGCTCCAATATGGATCCGAGATCACATTAGTTAAGAAGATTTGCGCATAGTGCGCGGACGCTTTCCATTTGAAATGCTGCCCTAGAAAGCAGTAATCGCCAGTGCTGCTTTCCCTGGGAAACACCTGATGGTGAAAGTGCAGCTCCCCCTACGCGGCTTCCTCCCCTAGCCCGACCCAGGAGCTGTTACTTCCAGGACTGACACGACAGTTGCCTGAGTCACTTCCTTCCCTCAGCTCTCAAGGCCAGTTTTCTGCCCGCCCTGGTTTCACCACTGTGGGTTAGTGACCGTCCATCCCTCACGGCGTAACCCATGCCAGTGCAGTTGGGCTTGCGACTGGCTCATCACATCGTGCCGCTCGACCAGAGGATCAGACCAACCCGCTTTGCGCGCTTTTGTGACCTCAGTTCGGCCTAGACCACTACCAGAAAAGCGGGCAATCCCATTGCCGCACGGGCTCTCAAGCCATTCAGTCATGAAGCGCAGTGGTGTCACGGTTACAGGGAGGGAGCTGGTTCCCTTACAGACCGTTCATGCGCAAACAGGTTTCGAGCGCGACGAGGCCGACCAAGAACGCTGCAGCGAGTAATCCGACTTCTTTGAGTGATCGAGCCATGAGGAGCAAGGCGGATCCGACGACCAGTTCGCCAAAGAACCTAAAGGGAGTCTGTAGATCGTGCATATGACTGTGAACTTTCCCACGGCGGAGGGTATTTGCTGCTAGCAATTGACGAAACTTCTTGCCGACGACGCTTCCCCTCCGCTGAGGGCCGACCTAAGGGCCTGTTTCCTGTGAGGGTGGAGGTTGAACACAAGCACGTCCCTTCCTCTCAGCGCCCAGCCAGGATCATTGAGGTGGGGGAGCCTGGCACTCCCCCACCTCGGATCGCGCTGGTTCGGCGCCCAGCTCGGCCATGGCCCAGGTGGGGGTGGGGTTCAAGCCCACAAAAAAAGTGCCCCTTCCGGGAATCACTACCCGCCAGGATCAAGGTGCCGACAGTTCGGGCAGCTCACTGGGAGATTTGGAAATTACAGCGAACTGACCGGCGTTACGCGCTATCTCCGCCTCGATTTCTTCCGGTGTTGCATACGGAGGGCCAAAAAAAGCAGTCCGAGAAAAAGGCAGCGCTAGTCCGGTACTGAAGGACGGACGTTGGTGCAGCATCTCGATCCAGGCGAGCAAATGGCTCATCGCGGAGATGTCGACATTTGCCCAATAGGCACTAGCGCAGTAGGGGAAACAGGCGACATCCACAAGTGTGCAGCGCTGGCCGAGCAGAAAGGGGCCGCCCGATGACGTGAGCTGATCATCGAGCATTTGCAAACAACGTTCCGCTTCTGCGATGAATCGACCAATGGCGAAGGGATCGTTGCGACCGCGAACCTTGGCTATTCGCTGAAAGTACATGGCTTGTCCCATCGCAGGTCCTAGGCCGCTGACCTGCCAATAGAGCCACTGCTTCGTCTGTAAGTGAAGCTTCAGGTCCTCATCGGGAGATGGCAGCAAGGGGCTAGCGAAGCGAGTCGCGCAGTACTCCAAGATGGCTCCCGATTCGGCGACTGCTACTCCGCTCCCACGGTCAATCAGTGCAGGAATTCGTCCATTTGGGTTGATCGAAAGAAAACCTTTACTACGCTGTTCATTCTTCTCGAAGTCCACCAGTGCCCAGTCATAGGGCACACCCATTTCTTCAAAAAGGATGGGGAGCTTCCAGCCGTTTTGGGTGGCGTAGATCAGACAGCAAATTTCGCTGTGCACTGAAGACGACCACACATCGTCAAGCGTCACCTCCCTTGCGAGCCTTGATACTTGGCTCATGTCGTCGCCCTTCTGAGTTCTACATCCCTTATCAACGCTAGGGAGACGATCCGATCGTTCAACTGTGTCCCTACAACTGCTGGATAGGTGGCGACATTTCATTGCCGTGCAGGTGTGAGCTGTGCACTGCCCACCGACGTTTGCGCTGGGAAGAGGAAGAAGGGTGACGCCCAACAGCCCCTCCAGCTTCAGAAGAGAAGCGCCGGAAGGGTGTTGTTGGCGACTGGGGGCACCCAGCCGCCGCCACACGGATCGAGGAGTTCACGTCTCGTCCTCAGGTGTTATGGCAACGCATGCGAAATCCGGCAACAGCTCCCGACCCACTGCTCAGTAGCGGGGAGTGCAAGGACTACTTCGATGCTTCTGCTTTCTTGTCAGCGTCAATGGCTGACTGCTTGTTGCACTCGATCCGCTCAGCTTCTGAGGTCGCTTTCTCAAGGCAGGCTTGTCGCTCTGGTGACAGTCCAGTGCTGCTACAGGCTGCAATGAGCGCCGTAAGCAACAGAAGGGAAAGAATGGCTTTCATGAGCGGCGAGCAGGGATCCTCCAGCACTAGCCAAGGGTCCACCAAAAGGCATCAACAGCTTCCTGACCCACTGCTCAGTGGCGGGGAGTGTTGAGGAGAGGGGGCTCCCGTATTGCCCCCCTTCCTCCCTCCTGTAAGAGAGAAAACCTTCTGCCGAGCACGAGCAGAAGGCCGTCGTGTTTTCCCTCCCCATAACGGTATGGAGAGTGCTGGTACCCGCCGGTGCCCGAAATCACTTCAGTGGCATCTTTCAGTTACCGACGTCTGTGCCAAACCAACAGCTTCCCGACCCACTGCTCAGTAGCGGGGGGTGTTTTGGGGGAGCTTGGCACTCCCCCGTCTCGGATCACAGTGCCTGCGGGGACCGTGTCCTCAGTGGTTATGGCTCTGATCGACCTAGGAGTGCAAGGGCTCAGCCATTAATCAGACCCTGCTGTAACCCAGCATCGTTTTGAAGATTTTTAGTGGGAGCCCGAACGACTCCATCAGAGCCTTGCACTCATCGCCGACAGTTCCGTAGACCTCAACGCTGAAGCCGTCGCCAAGCTCTGCATGCTTCTGCAAATACTCCTGAACGGGGGGGTTTGAGACATGAGCGGCAAAGGCTGCATCGTTCGCATAGACCTCTGACCAGACGAATGCCATTGGATCATCTGGATCTTGATCGAAAGTGTGGTGCAGCATTCCGGGTTCGCTCGCTTGAACTGCAGCATCGGTAACACGTGCCAACTCCAAGTACTCATCAACACGTCCCTCCTTGACGTGGATACGAGCCAAGAGCATGAAGGGGGTGCTGTGGTCGAAAGCCACCATGGAATCAAGAAAAAGCCTTTGCTCTCCAACCTTGACAGGGTTGAGCTGTTGTCAGGGGCGCTGCTGGGGCTGAGCTTGCAGTCCGACCAACGCGTCCAGCTCACGGACGATGCCGACTTAGCTACGGGCACGACTGGTATCCAAGCGCTGTAGTCGATCGATATCGCGGTCAGACACCCTGAAAGCTTCGTAGGACGCGATCGCATAACTTTTTGACTGGGACTGGGTTTTTAGTGCTTTAGTCGGCCTTCGGGCCGCTTTTTTTATGGGCGTGATGCGCAAATGCATACCAACGAAAGCAGTGGAATCGATGTTCGGTAGGTGATCGGTTTTCATCCTCACCGTCTCTCGGCCAAGGTGGCGAAAGTTTGCGGGTCCAATCGTCATTTCTTCCAATGACTACCGAGATCCGCAACTGGGCTGTTGTCGCCGAGGCAATGGAAGCTCAGGGCGCCACCAACAGTCAGATGTATATCCGTGCGAAGGCTCTTGCCGAGGGACTGCCGGACCCTATGCCGACAAGCTTTCCGGCTGCACCTCACACAATTTCGGAAGTTCGTTAAGCACTCCACTGATTTATCAGGCCTCACGTTAGTGGGGCCTCTTTCGTATCACCATGGCTAATCACCGACTTTCACTAGAGCAAAAATTCCACCTTGAGGCCGCCTTTCGAGAAATCGATGCCTGTGAGGATATTGATGTCTTGCGTGCGCTAACGAAGCAAATCATTGCCTCACAGGAGAACGAAAAGGCATTCGTTCGCGAAGCAGTCGTGCAGATTCGAAGGGAGATGGAAGCCGAAGCCTTGCGAAATCATGGAACCCATTGGAGACAAAAGGCAGCAGATTCTTGAGTGGCTTAATCGAATCAGTTCGCAACGAGGGCTCGAGTGGTGGACACTTTGATCTTGACTCGTCTCTTCCTTCGAGGCCTCGCAGATCAATTTCCCTCTGAAGGAGATCGTTGATCGATCAGTCATTGGTTAATGAGTGCAGCGCTCCGGTTCCGCCGAATGGTGTATTAATTGCTACTCTTGAATTTGTATTAATGGCGCCAGTTGCCATGAAGGCTTTATAATTCAAAGAGAATAGATGCATTGCTATGAGCATTGATCAGTTCCTGGTTGCTTTTCTTGCCTTCGGCGCATCTCTCAGCACCCTTATCGCCTGGCGATTTGCGGCTTCGCAGTTGTGGACAGAAGATCAGTGATTCCGCCTACACTCTTAGTAGCCTCAAAATGCTTTAGGGTCCTTAGTCTCATAAGGTGTGTGGGGCATCCGAAGGCGCACGTTTCATCTAGCGCCAGCGCAAAATTCCTTAGGCTGGTTTAGTCGCTGAGATTTAGCCAATAGTGGCCATTAAGAGCATTGCAGCAGCTGCAAGAGAGCTGGTTCCCAAAGCCGAACCAAATTGACGGACAACTGATCAGCGCCACCGCTGCCCCGGGGCGTTGCGGCTGGCGCCAAGCCCAAGCAATACATCCATCTCCCTTATGGCACCGACCACCGCCCCAGGGTTCTTCTGATTGAGGGCCAGCCCAGCCGCTGACTGGAGCTGGTGGATAGCCCAGCTCAACATTTCGCGCCGGTCGATCCCGACACGATCAATATCCTCGGCGATCTGATGCCAAGCCCGCTTGAGCAGTCGGTAAGCCTGAGCCCTTGAGACCCCCCACTCATGTCGCGCGTAGGCGATACAGACGGTATTCGATGCTCCCTCCAGGATCTTCTGCTGAAGGGTTTCGACCCGGTCAGCAATGGTGGCGGCAGTTGCTCTAGCCATCTACCTCATGGCGCCATAGGTGCATCAACAGCTCACGCTGAGTCATGACCAGACCAACTGCGAAGAGCGGGAAAAGCTCTGGAAGGGACTCGGGCCTGATCTCTAATGAATGGTTTAGTGCTTGGGCACCTTTGAGAATGTCTGAATGAATCAACACTGGGGTCGGATTGTCCTCTAACAAGATAATCAAGTTTGCACTTAAGGCAGTTCCAATCTGCGAATGGCCGCATCAACTGCGATGTCTGCTGGCACTCGCACCAGCCTGAGTGTGATCGTCTACGGGAAATACAGCGACCTGCAGATGAGGAATACTGCAACGCACTATGCGAACGATACGAGCGAAAATGCGTCAAACAGCAGCGGAATAACTACTGCCGGAAGAGGCGATGCACGGTGCCAGGTGTGGTCGCTAATGCAGGACCACACAGACAAGGCAGAAGCGCACCGATAAGCTCCTAACGGGTCAGTAGCAGCCGGCTGATTGATAGTCGGCTTCAACCTTTGCGATTCGAGGTGCCCACTTAGCTTTAAACGCGTCGCTTGCTTTTTGGGCTTCGGCGCGATGAAAGACCAGGGGCTACTTACCGAAGAAGAGTTCTCGGCAGCCAAAGCGAAGCTGTTGGGGCAGTGATCAAGGCAGGACAGATGTGCGCACATATCTGCGCACATAATTTGTGATAATTTGGTTAGAATTGAGTACAGGAAAGGATTCTTGCCCCTTAAAACGCCTAAATGGCATGCAGGGGGTCAGGAGTTCGAGTCTCCTTGGCTCCACTTACCGAAAGCCCAGGCTTGTCCTGGGCTTTTTTGTGCCCAACCCCCATGAACAGCAGCGAGAACGCCCGGGTCATCGAGAGCTTTAAGGCCTTCGCAGGTCAGGTCGACTACTCCCTGCTGGAGTCCCTCCAAGCGGACCCCGAGGCCAGTAGCGATGGCGAGGACCACCGGCCACGTCAGGTCTATTCCGGGCACTACGTCCCCGTCACGCCGACCCCACTGCCGGAGCCGGAGTACGTCGCCCACAGCGCCAGCCTCTTTGCCGAGCTCGGCCTCAGCGACGAACTCGCCCAGGACGAGGATTTCCGCCGACTCTTCTCCGGCGACAGCAGCGTTGCCCACGGTGCCATGCGCCCCTATGGCTGGGCGACGGGCTACGCCCTGTCGATCTACGGCACCGAGTACATCCAGCAGTGCCCCTTCGGCACTGGCAATGGCTACGGCGACGGCCGGGCGATCTCGATCTTCGAAGGCCTCTTTGAAGGCCAGCGCTGGGAGATGCAACTCAAGGGGGGCGGCCCGACCCCCTACTGCCGCGGCGCGGACGGCCGGGCCGTGCTGCGCTCAAGCGTGCGCGAGTTCCTCGCCCAGGAGTTCATGCACGCCCTGGGGGTGCCCACAACCCGCTCCCTCACCCTCTACGTGTCCCAAGCCGAAGGCGTCAGGCGGCCCTGGTACTCGCCTCAGTCCCGCTCGTTTGAGCCGGACGTCATGGTCAACAACCCGGCGGCGATCACGACCCGGGTCGCGCCGTCCTTCCTGCGGGTGGGGCAACTGGAACTGTTTGCCCGCCGGGCGCGAAGCAACGCCCACCCAGGCGCCCTACGTGAACTGCAGCAGATCACAGCTCACCTGATCGAGCGGAATTACCGCGGCGAGATCAACGCAGGCCTGCCCTTCCCGCAGCAGGTCCTCGAGTTGGCCCGGCTGTTCAGGGAGCGCCTGACGTCACTGGTGGCGGACTGGATCCGCGTCGGCTACTGCCAGGGGAACTTCAACAGCGACAACTGCGCCGCCGGCGGCTACACCCTCGACTACGGCCCCTTCGGTTTCTGCGAGCTCTTCGATCCCCGCTTCCAGCCGTGGACCGGCGGCGGCGAGCACTTCTGCTTCCTCAATCAACCGGCGGCAGCGGAAGCCAACTACCAGATGTTCTGGTCCGCCCTGCGACCACTGCTCGAGGGAGATGCGGAGGCCCTGGCGCAGCTCGATGCCCTGCGTGAGGGCTTCAGCGAAGCGATGGGGACGGCTCTCGAAGCGATGTGGTGCCGCAAGCTCGGGCTACCCCGATACGACGACGTCCTGCTCAAGGACCTGCTGCAATTGCTGGCCAGCTCGAGGGCTGATTACACCGCGACCTTCCGCGCGCTCTCGGACCTCCCCGAACAGATCGAGCCCCTCAAGGCCGCCTTCTACCTACCCATTGACGCTGAGCTGGAGCAACGCTGGTCGGCCTGGCTCGAGCGCTGGCATGGGCAGACCAGCGGCGATGCCAAGGCGACGATGCGGCGCGCCAATCCGCAGATCACCTGGCGCGAATGGCTCGTGGCGCCGGCCTACGAGCGCGCCGCAGGAGGCGACCTGAGCTTGATCCGAGAACTGCAGGCGGTCTTCCGCGATCCCTACGTCTCCCCGCCCGCCAAACTCGCCGCCACCTACGGCCAACTCAAGCCCCGCGAGTTCTTCAACGCCGGCGGCCTCTCCCACTACAGCTGCTCGTCCTAGAGCAGGCGATCCGCGCAGGAGCGGCGGAAGAGATTCATCACCTCCTCGGCGGGCAACCCCTGGACGATGCGCGCCTCGATCTCCGTGAGGTGCTGACTGGGGTGGTAGTGGCCGACCGCCTTGAACAACTCCGGTGAGCGGTGATGGGCGAGCAAAAAATCCAAGCCCAAGTGATCCCTCTCAAAGATCGGCTGACGCCCAGTGCTGCATCACATGGGCCGACTCGTGGGCCAAGGTCTCCCAGACCCGCTGGGGATCACCTTTGAGGTTGTTCGCGCAGAGGACGACGGCATTGCGGGCGAAGACAAACGCACCCATCAATTGCTTG
The DNA here is from genome assembly GCF_014217875.1 of Synechococcus sp. LTW-R. NCBI lineage: Bacteria > Bacillati > Cyanobacteriota > Cyanophyceae > Synechococcales > Synechococcaceae > Synechococcus > Synechococcus sp. LTW-R. The sequence goes on along the minus strand of NZ_CP059060.1, from coordinate 123,711 downwards.
GGGCAATCCCGCGCCACCAATGTCTCGGTTCCCGCCCGACGCAGCAGTCCCTGAAGCAGCGCAATCGACCTGAGGCGCTCCGCCCGCGCAGGAGACGCCACGAGAGCAAACCCCAGCAGCACATCCGCTGCGGCCAGCCAACGACTTGCGCCAGAGACCCGCAAACGCCGCCACTCTCATTCCTGGTCTCAGCAGACCCAAGACAGGTGGTTGCGGGTCTTTTCAGGACAAACCTCTACAGATTTCAGCCCCGCCCAGGGCGATGAGCCGATGCGGCGTCACTCAACCAGAAGGCATGCACCCCCTTGGCCGTCAGATACAGAAGGATCGCCGTCAGAGACACAAGGTCCGGCATCGCGCTTGCGACGAATGCGTCTCAACTCTGAGTCGACAGGTGCCCGATCAAGAGCAAGCAGGCGACCTCAAGCTGTGACGCAGGACTCAATCGAACGTCTCGTAGGGATCCTCCACCGCTTCAGCGCGCACCCAATAGGGACAACGGACCTGCGCCTCAGCATCCTTCAAACTCATCGTCATTCGCCAGCAGCGGCAGACCCCCATGCCGCCAGCGATGATGAAGTTCTTACAGGCAGCGCAACAGGGATAAGCGGTCACAGCGAAAGCGGCAACTCCTTTGGTCCTAGCCCTGGTGACCGCTTTTCTTCCAGGTATAAATGCCACACTTTTGGCGATTTAGGCACAACAACCTGCGGCTGAATACCTACGGGGAGAGCAGCACAAACCCCCAAGAGAAGACCGACGCTTGGGGGCGCCTTTAAGGCTTGCAGGTTGCCTTCAACAGGTGAGCCACCATGGCCGGATCCGCCTGCAGGGCATAGGCCTCAAATTCACGCTGACGGCTCTCCAGGGGCAACTGCGCCGTTGAAGCCACCACGTGATTCAAGTTGCCCTGCTTGCGCAGGTGCTGCAGGAAGAATCCATTCACCTGCTCGCCGCTCAGCTGACCGCTGGAGCGCAGACCCTCCGCCAAGGTCAGGGACGTAGGCGTGCCCAAGCCATCCAGGCAGTCCTGCACCACATGCACCAACTCGTGCTGGATCACCTTGGCCCGCTTCTGCGGGTCCCGCTCGAGGGCCGTCGAGAGACAGAGGACATTGGCGCCCATGTTGTAGGTGGCGAGATGGCGCGGCCCGCCGCACTCAGCCCGCTCGATCACCACAACCCCCAAGGCCTGCACGGCCTCCAGGGCCGCATCCGCCTGATCGGCTCCCCGTCCAGGCGCAGGAAGCAGCGCGGCGGCGGCCACCAAGCCCAGACCCAGGAGACCAGAGCGGAAGGAAAGCAAAAGGCGCCTTAAGCAAGTCTCAAGATTGTCTCATGCGAGACCGGCTTGCGACGAAGCCCCCGGCGGCGGCGAGCAGCAGCGGCCATTCCCCGAGGCGGCCATACGGGGTCCCGCCTGAACGGAGTTGCAGTCGCACCAGCAGCGTCCCCGGCTGCATCGGGGCGAGGGATACCCCCAGCGCCCCATCGGGCTGCACCACCAAGCTCGGCCCACTGTTGGCCGCACTCACCAACCAGCGACTGGCCTCGATTGCCCGCAACTGGGAGAGGGCCTGGAACTGTTGCTGCAACAGCCGCGGATAGGGGTCCAGGTTGGCGCTAGCCAGGATCCAGCCGGCCCCAGCCTGCGCCGCACCGATCAGGCCCGCCCCATCGGCGATCTCGTAGCAAATGGCGACGGCCAGATCACCCGCCGGGCGCCGCAGCAACCGCGACTCCGGCCCAGGCTCCACGCCGCCGACCGCGGACAATCCCGCCCAACGCAACAGGGAGCCACCGGGGACCCATTCCCCCAGAGGCACCAGCCGGTGCTTATCGATCGCACCGTTCGCCTCCAGCTGCCCCGGGGGAAAGCGCAGAACACTGCTGCGCAGCACAATCTCCTCCTGGCGGAAGCCACCGCTGAGTACCTCGACCGCCCCTGGCGCAGGCAGCCCCTGCCCTAGGGCCAACGCACCCTCCGGCAACACCAACAGCTCCGCGCCCCGGGCCTCCGCCTCCGCCTGGGCCTGCCGCAAGCGGCGCTCCAGGGCCCGCTGCTGGGTCCAACTGAACTTCTCCCGGGTCGGGATATCGGGCTGAAGCACCAGCACCGACAACCAGGGAGCCGCCGGATCAGCCAGGGCGCTGCGCTGGAGCTGCTGCCAGCCGAGGCCATGGAGCAACGCCACCGCCAACAGCCAAGCCAGACCACCGCGCCAGAGCCCCCGCCGGCCCTCCCACCAAGCGGCCAGCAGGCGCCAGAGCCCCCAGGCCAGCAACAACTGCACGGCCGCCAGCCCGCCAGCACCGACCCACTGGGCCAGGCCCGCCAAGGCGCGGTCACCGGGCAGGGCCACCGAACCCAGCCCCAGCCAAAACAACGGCCCCTTGGCCATCCAGACCTCGCCCAGGCCCCAGAGCGCAGAGCCCAACAGCGCCACGGACCAACGGCCGGCCCCCAGACGCCCGACAAGGCCCCGCCAGAGGGAGACCAAGCCCGCACCCAGTAGCCCCAAGGCCACGTAGAGCAGGAGACAGAGCGGCAGGCTCCAGGGAAGGGGCACCCCGATCCAATCGAGGGGGTGCAACCAGAGCAACCAGCGATGGCTGAGCAAGACCGCGGCACCAGCCCAAAGGGCCGCCGGCCCTGGCCCCAAGGCCCAAAGCGGCACCAGCGCGAGCCAGAGCAGGGGCGGCGCGCCCAAAGGAGGCAAGGCCGCACCGGCGAGCAGCCCTGCCAGCAGGGCGCCAATCCAGACCAGTCGCCGGTTCTCTGCCATGGCCACCGACCCTAAAGAGCGTCATGGTGCAGACAGCGCACCTTCGCGGGTTCATGGATCCCAGCCGGATCTCCTATCACTAGCTCTCACACGCTTTTAGGATGGTTGCAACAGGCATTCAAACCTGTTCAAACTCTTAGACCACCGAGCCATGACCATCCACACCAAGGCAAAGGTGCTTGGAGGCAAGGCAACCATCTACTGCTACGGCAAGGATCCAACCAAGTGGTTCATCAGGGTCCTGAAGCCAGGAACTAAGTCATACGTAGTTCGACTGGTTCCCGGGGCGACCAACCAGGCGGAAGCTGAAGCCAGTTGCCTGGATGCGTACGTCGCAGCCGTCGATGGCATCGCCAACCCTCCAGCAGCCAGCAAACCGCGCAGAGCAGCCACCCAAGACAGCTACAAACCGGCCAAACGGCAGCGCGTTCCAGTCCGTGAAGAACTGGAACGATTCCTCCAGGGCGAAAAGGAGAAGGTCCTCACCAACCGGATAGGAGAAGAAAGCTTCAGCCGTAAAGCCAGGTCGCTACGCAAGGACTTCATTGGATACCTCGATTTCCAAGAGGTGACCTTCTGCGACCAGATCAACAACACCTTCCTGGAGCGGTACCCGTACTACAGGCGCGGCAAGTCAAAGCAAACGATCAAAAAGGAACTCAAGGCAATTTCACAGTTCATCAAGAACTGGCTTGGAAGGCGAAAGCTTGTGGACGCAGAAGTCCTGTTCGACACCGACTTCGTCCCCAAGATCAAGATCTCGATGGGCGATCTGAACGCGAACCCGTCCATCAACGCTGCTGACTGGCTCACAATCAACAGGGAGATCAGAAAGCAAGTAAAAGAATCAACAACCTTTGACAACCATCGCCACCACTACTGGCGCCAGCTTTGGTGGTGCTTTACCTATGTCGCGAAGTCGAGCGGCTGCAGACCGATTGAACTGCGGAAACTGAAGTGGAAAGACGTTGACCTTGTCGAAGTTACCGACGGCAATGAATCCCGATACATCTGCTACCTGTTCATACGTGAAACAAAAACTGGAACACCCAGAGAAGTCCCGTGCTGGAGCCGAACAAGCACACGTCTGCTGCACTGGAAAGCTTTTCAGGACACCTACTGCGACAAACATGGCATCCCGAGATACGGACCCAATGACTACGTTTTCGGAAAGCCTGAAGCCGACAAGCTGCCTTATTCATCAGCCAGCTACTACTACATGTGGCGCAAGACTATTGATGCAGCTCAAGAAAGGTTGGTCGGCAACCGCTTTAGCGAAAAGCCATACACCATCTACTCACTGCGATCAACATTCATCGAGAATCATTTATCTAGAGGCGTCGATGCTTACTTGGTCGCACGTATCAGCGGACATGACATTAAGACCATGAATAGGTATTACGACAGATCCGACGTACGAAGCAGGAGCCGTGAGCTGACAATCCTTGAGCTTCCAGATGAAAAGCAGAAACGAGTTCCGATCTTCAATAGAGAGCACACAAAAACGAACTCTCAATTAAGAATCAGAACACACACATTCGCAGATGAGTAAAGCCGGATCAATCCACAATCATTAACTGTCATGCGGAAACATTCCAAACACCAGCGTCAATACCTAAAACGTAAAAAGGATTCAGAAAAGGACTTTAGGCTTGTTCCCCGTGAAGGCAAAGATCCAGGCGTTCGCGCAACAAGGAAGCCACTGAAGGTCAATGTCAGTCAAGAAGCATTTGACCGACTAGCTCAGCTAGCCATTCAAGCCGGAATAACCCGGTGGGAAATGCTGACCCGGATGATCATCCAAGGCATCCCTGGCTATGCCAGCTGCAGCTCAAGCATGAGCAGAACGGAGAGGTACCACTGGCCCTCTCACCTGCTTGAGCCTGAAGAACGAACGGTCAAATACAAAGGCGAGACAGGTTCCAGGCAGATCAATTACTCGATCACAAGCACTGCATGGAAAAAGCTTGAGTGCCACAAGACCGCCATTGGCCAGTCAAAAGCTCGGATCATCCAGTTTCTGATCCTTCGATACACGCCTCTTACCCAGACTCAGCTGGCGAAAGCTAAGGAAGCTGCTCAGAACCAAGCAGCTGAGGATTCAGCTCAAAAGGTCATCCGAACTAGCCGCTGGAAACCAAGTGGAAAGTTCTTGGATGTTGGTGATCGCTTTATCCACATCAAAGGAATCCCCGAAGAGATGTGGGATGAAGAGGAGCTGAACGAAATTGAGCAGCTCTACAGGCGTAAATGCCTGAACAAGCTGGCTCGATTGGAAGAAGCTGAAAAGCAGAACACACAAGAGTGGGAGATCTGGACACGGATGCTGGAGACCACAACTGAGGCATTAGGTCGCCTACCACAAAACGACGCAGAATCTATTTAAAGACAACAACTCACTAGCAATCCCTCACGTACACAGGGAGAAAGCCTCCCTCAGACAGTAGTGAGACTCCAAGAGTGAGCGCAGCGAACGATTGGATAGTCGAACTACTAAAGGATTCAACGACAGCTGAAACAGTATCAACCGGTAATAACAGGCGTTGAACCCTTAATCATGAATACTCTCACATCAGACATATGCACACCTACAACGGATTAACTCCAAAAGATCAGAGCTGGATTAACACTAAGTGTCGTTCCATCGCAAAGCTGGAGCGTCATGGTGTCAAAGAACGGTTCCTACGGCACGAGCTGTACATGCTTGGTGTCTATGCATTCAGACAGTTCCACCACGCGGGTCTACCGAAAGATCCAATGCACCCTGGCTTAAGTGATGAAAACACCAATAAGAACTAAGGGGTACATCCTTGATGCCAGCGTCATTGACCCAATGACAGAAAAGCTGACCGGTAACAAGATCTACAGGCTCAGCTTGATGCCGGAATCTCCATCAGTCTTTGATGAGATTGAGGGGGAGGCGAGACAAGCCAAAGAGCTTCATGCTCAACAGTTCACCTCAAACCCAGACTTTGATTTTGAGACCCGATCTAAAGGTTTCAAAGACCGGTTGATCAAGGATGACTGCCTGCTTTTTGAATCCTTATTCAAGCCAAAGCTGGAGGGTCTACTTGGGCGAATAGACAGAGATGATCTTTTTATCCCTGAGTTTGTGCAGGTTGTCGGGCATGTCCAAGTCCAAGAGTATGGCAATTGCTTCCTGTCCTTTCACATTGTGGAACCAGCATTCAAGAACGCACTGAGCTTTGAACCTGAAAACAAATACTGATTGCGAATAGATGAACAACAACACAACAACACCAAACCAACGACTCACCCTCATCAGCAAAAACGGAAGCATCCACGTTGGATGGGTCGAAGAACCACAAGCCTCACCGGCTCCAACAGAACCAATTCAGCTTGAACTTGATTTCAACCAATCAACATCCGACAACCATTAATCAGACAAATGAACAACCAATCACAATCACTACTCTCCCAATTCAGCAACCACCAGCTTCAACAGCTACGAAGAGCACCAACGCTTGAGGACAAGGAGCAGCTGATCACCAGGTTTAAGCAGGAAAACGCACAGGCTCAGGAAGTTCAGCGGCAGCTGGATGAGGTTAGGGAGAGTCTGGAGAGGATCCGGAGGCCGTCATCAAGGTTTGGACGAGGCCGCCAATGAGCCGCCGCCATACGCACCAAGCAACTAGTGACACTTGTATAGCTGGCTACACAAAGTCGCCGTAGGCCAGACAGAGATCATCCACAACAGCAAAGGTCTATCACCTCCAGATAGCTCAGATCGACTGCAGCACAGAGGATCTGAGAAGAAGATGCTCGGATTTGGCGCTGCCTTAATAGCCAAGCCGAAGTCAATCCGCTTATGGCTATGCCGAAATCGCAACTCAGGCCGGTAAAGGTAGTGGTCCAGCTCATCTCGGTTTGCGACTAGGTAGCTGATGAAATTAATCTGCTTTTCCTTGTGAGGAAATGAAGCTTCGTCTTCTGTTTGCTGCAGCTGCAGCCTCCGCTGTCGCCTTTGCGGCACCTGTCCGCGCCCAAGAGGAGTCTGCGGCTAAGGCAACTGGTTTTTACGCAACCCTGGGTGCTGGCGCATCCTGGACCGGCAGCACCGGTAACAACGCCAAGAGCTACACGGGTAGCTGGACCACTGACGAAACTTTCTCTGGCACTTACACACCGAAGCTTGACCTGGGTGCTGGCTTCGCCGGTGAGGCTGGTGTCGGCTACGACTTCGGCGATGTGCGTGCAGAGTTGACCTACATCTACAAAGGGTCAAATGTTGGGGACATTACCGGCAGCGGTTCTGAGACGGGAACCCTGAACGGCATCTCTTACACCAACTTCCCTTACAACTTCACACTGTCTGGCACCGGCACGGTGAGCACCAACAGTGTTTTAGTCAGCGGCTACTACGACATTGACACCAAGTCGAAGTTCACGCCTTATGTCGGTGGTGGCCTCGGCTACACCAACGTGTCTGTTCCCACCCAGACCGGTAATGCAACCCTTTCTGGCAGTGGCATCACGGCGACTCAGCCTGTGAATGTTGAAGGCGGTAGCGCAGGTGCTTTTGGCTATCAGGCCAAAGCAGGCGTGGCTTACGCAGCCTCCGAAAAGGCTGATGTTTTCCTGGAAGGTACTTACCAGGGTTCCACCGGCGTCTCCATCAAAGGCATCAGCTACACGCCTCTGAATGCATTCGGCCTCCGCGCTGGTGTGCGTTTCCGCTTCGGCAGCTGATCTGATCTCCTATATCTTCACACCAAATCAACCCTAGCCGCCCGAAAGGGCGGTTTTTTGTTGGCCTGATTTTGGTGACACAAATTTCCGAACCCACTTCACGTACCCACAAGGACTGCATTTACCCCATACCGGATGTCCATTCGCTGGCATTTGCAGCCACTCGCCTCATATCTAGTGCCAGCGTTAGCCGGTTACTGGGCGACCTTCCAATGAACCCAGCCGCGCTCACCCGCTTGGACCAGCTGAAACAGGAATGGCAGCAGCGCCTGCTGATGCAACCCAGTAGCGGTCAAGCGGACAAAAAAAGAGACGGGTGCCAACCCGCCTCGGTTTCTCCCTTGAAACCCATTCGAAGGTCTCGCATCGATAGTGCGACCAGGCCTGAAGTCGTGACGTGTCTTTGGTCACCCATTAAGCCTTGTGTGTGGGACTGAGCACTCGGCCTGCGGTTCTCAGTGCAGTCAGTCGTCAACGACCCACCACCGACCAGCCAAAAAAAATCCTCCATGGGATGACTAGCCACAGAGGTTTGCGCTCATAGCGACTGCGTCAGCGCTGTGCTGGTCTAAGAGCTTCGAGACTGGTGTTGGGTGGGTGGAAACCGTCCCCACCCTGATGCTTGAAGGGGACTACGACAGTCCTCAGCGAAAGCGGTTTGTTCGTAGCCAGCAGCAGCTGGTGTCGCTGCTCAAAACTCAAACTCGTCCTCATTGAAGAGTATAGAAATCTTAGATATAGGGCCTGATTTATTGGCTTCTGGGTGTGACTGAAGAAATAAAAAGCCCCTGCATTTACAGGGGCTTTAGGTGGCTAGACTCACACAAATATCCCATCAATTTCTTAACACACACGGCCACCAAATTAAGGTCAGGCAAACTCGGTCGTGCACCCGCACATCCCTATTGCTAGGCGTTGATGTTAGGGCATTAACAGCGGCATTGGTTTTCGGTGTTTCTTTGCCAGGACCGCCATTCGTATTGAAGCGCCACTTGATGTCAGCCGAAAACCGTGACTTGAAGGCACTGTCATAAGAGAGGTTGGTGCCAACCGTTAGTCCGTTGTTGATGGCATAGGCGAGGCGACCCAAGACGCCAGAGCCATCGGCATCGCCTGCATCGCCGTTTTGGTAGTAGTAACCAACAGAGGCTCTTAGTCCTGGCGTCAGGTTGTAACCAGCATCTAAGCCATAGGTGTCCAGTGCACCGCCTTGATAGACGGTGTTGAGCTGTTGCTCGGTGTCACCCGTTGGAATGAGCGCATAAGCATTGAATGCCCACTTATCGCTCACCGCTTCTGCATTGACAGCCGCCTGCTGGAAGAAAGCGGTGCGTGAGGCATAAACAGGGATACCTGTGTCAGAGGGACCCGTGCTCATTGGTCGGGTGTCATAGCCCGCATTCAGTCCATACATCCAACTGCGGTCACCATTGAGCCAGCGATAGCCCAGGCGGGATGAGGTGGAGATGGTGGTGCCAGCAACGGTGGTGTTGATGATGCTGCTGCTGTTACCCCAGTCCGAGAAGTTGGCATTCGCCAGGACATCAGCAAAGAAGACGCTGTTGCTGCCGACCACCAGTGGAAGGAAGCCACCCAGACCTGCTTGGTTGGGCGTGCCAGCGGCTTGGGTTTGACCTTGGATGCCGACTTGAGGTTTGACGATGTCCTTGAGCTGAATGCTCATCACACCCAGGTCACTGGCTGTGCCGTACCCATCCGCTTTTGCAGGGAGGGTGGTGACTGCCAATGCAGATGCCACCAACCCGATCCATAAAGGACGCAGCATTAGCCCTGTTGGGTAGTTGCAGTGATGTTGCCGTGGTCGCAGCTCCTCCGCACGGATAAATCGAGTGAGTGCAGGAGCGTTGTCGCTACTTTGTCGCTAATAAAGCCGGTTGAGACTGGCTGGACCTAGTGACTGACTGGCTTTTTGCTTGTCGTTTCGGCTGCTCCCAAAGCACCCGCGCCACCAAGCTGCTTCACTTTTCTTCCTTGGCTTGAGTGAGGTTCCTGGCCCAAATTTCTGAAGCCGTATTACGTAGGTGCATGGACGCCACAGTCCCCGTACCGGGTACCCACTCCAAAAACTCCTGATCACCAGCTGAGACCGGCTGTAACGGCTTTGACCGACGCAGCCGGAGCGATAGAGCCTTGAGCTGTTGACGGCGGCTACAAGGCGCGTCAGCGTTGCCCAACGAGATCAGTCTAACTAGGCGGAGATCGGTTGAGCTGTCCGACGAGAAACCTTCAAGAACCAGCCACAGCAACGGGACAGTCGTGCGGGTTTGAACAAAGCCGAGAAAAGGTTTGAACGGCGATCAACGGTGTGTCCCTGTGAACCATTCACTTGTTCTGGTCCAAGCCGGGACGCACCCAGCTTTGTATCGCTATAAACAATCCAAACGTTTCGATCACTGCCGATCTGTTGATGCGCTTGAGCCTTGGTTCTGGCTAGACAGACGGCACGAGCAGAGCTGATTCAAACCACCCTGTTCAAACCAATTCAAACCACTCCGTAGCAGCTCAAATCACCTGCTAGTAAAGAAGTGTTATGGATCCCAGCCGGACCCTTCAACAACTGCTCTTCCGCGGACTTGGCACCACCTCGTTGGTGGCCGAGCGCCTGCGGGGCGTCACCCAGGCCTGGGTGAGCAGTGGCCGCCTTGATCCCAGTCAGGCCAGTGCCTTGGTCGATGACGTCCTCGCCAGCCTGCGCGGCGAGAACCCCGAGCTCGAGAAGCAGACCGAGCGGCAGGTGGAGCGCAACCTGGATCACCTGCTGCAGGATCTCGGCCTGGCCCGGCAACGGGAGGTCGATGAACTGCGGGGCCGCATCGATCGGCTGGAACAGCAGCTGCGGCAGAAGCAATCCCAGCTCGAAATCCCGGACTGAGGGGCAACTAGGCGAGAATCCTTCGCTGATGCCTCTTTGATCCGGACATGCGGGACATCCTGATCAGCTCCGCCGTCTGCGTGGGCTGCCTCTTGCTGGCACTGGTGAGCCAGATCGTGGCTCCCTCCACTGTGAACGCCGCCCCCAGCCAACCCGCCGTGCAGCAGGCGGTGGCCAGCGCCCCCGCTCAAGCCAGCTTCAGCGGCCAGATCGAGCTCGATCCAGAGGATCCCAACCCCAGCCTCTTCACGATGGCCAGCGACGTCATCGCCGACAGTGGGGCCTCTGCCCTCGGAGGAGAAATGGTTGCGGCCAAAGAACGGATGACCCCCAGCGGTCTGCGCATCACCGACCTGGTGATCGGGGACGGCCCGGAAGCCACCTCGGGTCAGCTCGTAGTGGTCAACTACCGCGGCACCCTCGAGAACGGCAAGGAGTTCGACAGCAGCTACGGCCGCGGTCCCTTCAGCTTCCCCCTGGGCGCCGGTCGCGTCATCAAGGGCTGGGATGAAGGTGTAGCCGGCATGCAGGTCGGCGGTAAGCGCAAGCTGGTCATCCCCCCCGATCTCGCCTACGGCGAGCGCGGTGCCGGCGGTGTGATCCCCCCCAACGCCACCTTGGTCTTTGAGGTGGAACTGCTCGAGATCAAGGGCTGATCTGGGCTGCGGGGACCGCGCCAGCAGTGCGGTTCTCGCGACTTACGAAACTTCAAACGATCGTTAGGATGCCGCCGCCGTCCGGCATTTGGCCGGGCATCCAACAGCACGATCCTTCGTTTCATGGCTCATACGCTGCCCGCGCTGCCCTACGGCCTCGATGCCCTCGAGCCGCATATCTCCCGCCAAACCCTTGAGTTCCACCACGGCAAGCACCACAACGCTTACGTGACCAACCTCAACAACCTGGTGGCTGGCACCGATCTGGAAGGCAAGAGCCTGGAAGACACCATCGTCGCCGTGGCCGGTGACGCCAGCAAAGCCGGCGTGTTCAACAACGCTGCCCAGGTCTGGAACCACAGCTTCTACTGGCAGTGCATCAAGCCCAACGGTGGCGGCACCCCCAGCGGCGCTCTGCTCGACAAGATCAACGCCGACTTCGGCAGCTTTGAGAAGTTCGTCGAAGCCTTCAAGGCCGCCGGCGCCACCCAGTTCGGTAGCGGCTGGGCCTGGCTCGTCCTCGACAACGGCACCCTGAAGGTCACCAAGACCGGCAACGCCGATCTGCCCCTGGCCCACGGCCAAAAGGCCCTCCTGACCATGGACGTCTGGGAGCACGCCTACTACCTGGATTACCAGAACCGCCGTCCCGACTACATCAGCACCTACCTCGACAAGCTGGTGAACTGGGACTTCGTGGCCGCAAACCTGGCCGCCGCCTGATCCAAGCGATCCAACCCAAGCCCCCGCCGGAGCGGGGGCTTTTTTTATGGCCGGGCGCTCTCCAGAACCGCCTCCGGCGCGATCCACATCGCATCGCCATAGGAGAAGAAGCGATAGCCCTCGGCCTTGGCCTCCTCGTAGAGCGCCAGCAAACGCAGCCGTCCCACCAGGGCACTAACCAGCAGCAACAAGGAACTTTTCGGCAGGTGGAAGTTGGTCAGGAGCCCCTGAACCACCGCAAAGCGATAGCCGGGCTGAATCACCAAATTCACCGGACCGGCATGGGGTTGCAGCACACCGCCATGGAGCTGAGCGACCGCCTCCAGGCTGCGAACCGAGGTGGTGCCAACCGCAATCACCCGGCCGCCGCGGGCGCGGCACTGGGACACCGCCTCCACACAGGCCGCCGACACCTCAACCCACTCGCTGTGCAGCTCCAACTGGGTCAGGTCCTCGGTTTCCACCGGCCGGAACGTGCCCAGACCGACGTGCAAGGTCACCGTTGTGCGCTGCACCCCGAGGGCCTCGAGGGCGTCCAGCAGTTCATCGCTCAGGTGCAAGCCCGCCGTGGGCGCCGCCACCGCACCGGGCCGGGAGGCAAAGCGGGTCTGGTAACGGCTGTCGTCGTCGCTGGAGTGCTGGTGGATGTAGGGCGGCAGGGGGATCTCGCCGTAACGGGCCAGCAGGGCCTCGATCGCTTCCGGGGTGGTGCACTCCGCCGGAAACCGCACGACCCGGCCACCGGTCTCCGCGTCAACGGCCACGATCTCCAGGGGCTGGGGCGCTTGGCCGGGATGCTCCAGCTGCAGGATCTCGCCCGGCTTGAGGCGCTTGGCCGGTTTGGCCAGACAGAGCCAATCGCTGCCGCCCACGGGCTCCAGCACCAGCAGCTCCACCGCCCCCCCTGTGGGCCGGCGGGCCTGCAGGCGCGCCTTAAGCACCCGGGTGTTGTTCACCACCAGCAAATCGCCGGGTTTCAGCAGCTCCTGCAGATCCCAGACCGTTTGATGGCGACAGCCCTCTGGCCCCTCGAGCGCCAACAGCCGCGCCGCATGGCGCGGTTCGACAGGGCGCTGGGCGATGAACGTCTCCGGGAGGTCAAAGACGTAACTCGAGAGCAGCTGATCGTCGCTGATCAGAAGGCCAGGCTCTCGGGGTTGGTCTCGATCAGCTGGGCCAGATCCTTGAGGAAGGCCGCCGCATCGGCGCCATAGATCACGCGGTGATCGCAGGTCAGATTCACCTGCATCTGGTTCGCAACCCTGATCGAGCCGTCCTTGCCGCCGACCACGGTGGGACGCGAGGCGGCCACCGCCAGGATCGCGCCGGTGCCCGGGGGCAGAATCGCGTCAAAGCGATCCACACCGAACATCCCCAGGTTGGAGAGGGTGAAGGTGCCGGTGCTGTACTCCTCAGGCTGGAGTTGTTTGCTGCGAGCGCGGCACACCAGATCCGCCCAGTTGCGGGCCAGGGAATGGATGTCGGTCTTGTCGGCGTTGGCCAGAACCGGGGTGATCAAGCCACCGTCTTCCATCGCCACGGCCACGGCGACGTTCACCGAAGCCGGATAAACCATGGCGGAACCATCGGCGCTGGTGGCGGCATTCACCTGGGGGTGACGGGCCAGCACCACGCCCACGGCCTTCGCCAGCAGGGCGGTCATGGTGATGCCCTTGCTCTTCACCTGCTTGTAGAAGGCGTCCAGCTTGGTGGTGGTGATCGTGTAGCCCACGCGGAAGGTGGGCACCGCCAGGCTGGCGACCATGTTGCGGTTGACGGCGCCCTGGAGGGTGTTGAAGGCGACGCTCTCGCCGGGGCGGCCAAAGGCATTGCCAGCCGGAGCGGAGGCCGGAGCCGCGGCGCCATTGCTGCTACCGCTCGCCGCAGGGGCCGAACCCTCAGCCACACGGGGGACCGCGACGGTCAGGCCCAGGGCCCGCTCAACGTCTTCAGCCTGGATACGGCCGTGGGGGCCGCTGCCGCGCAGGGTCTCCAGGGCCACGCCGTGCTGGCTGGCCAGTTTCTTGGCACGGGGGCTCGCCACCACGCGGCCATTGCTCACGACGGGAGCCGGGGCAGCAGCAACGGGGGCGGGGGCAGCCGCGACCGGTGCGGGGGCCGGAGCCGGGGCAGCAGCAGGAGCGGGAGCCGCGGCGGGGGCGGGTGCTGCAGCCGCTGCAGGGGCGCTGGGGGCCTTGGCCTGGGCCTCAGCAATTTCCGCCTCGGTTTCCACCACCAGACCGATGGTTTCGCCGACGGGGGCGGTGCTGCCTGCGGGCATCAACACCGCAGCCAGGTAGCCCTCGTTGAAGGACTCGACGTCCATGTCGGCCTTGTCGGACTCGACAACCAGGACGGACTCACCGCGGCCGACCTTGTCACCTGGCTTCTTCAGCCATTCCACGATCTTGCCCTCCGTCATGGTGGAAGAGAGGGCGGGCATGAAGATTTCGTGGGTGGCCAACGGAGGTCTGCCGCTCAATTGAGGCGGATTTTACGCGGCTCAGCGGCAGCCCCCTGATTGGGACGCCTCAGAGGGCTCCCTCGATCGCCTCGATCACCCCATCACGGACAACAACAGCCACCTGGAGCTTCTCGACCAGATTGTCGCCCACCTTGACGTCCGTGAAGCTGTCGAGCTGACCCTGCTCGACGATTTGCTCCATCTCCAGATCACGGACCTGGCGCTGCTGCTCGAGCAGCTGACGCTTCTGCTCCTCGAGCTCGGCGCGCTTGGCCGCCACCTGCTCCTGGACCGAGCCCACCTGCTCCTGGACACGGGGGTCGAGGGGATTGGCGCTCTGGCTGCGGATCGCCTCCACCAGTTGCTGCCCCTCTTGCTCGAGCTGCCCCAGCTGGGCATCGCTGTTGGCGATCGCCGCGCTGATTTCCCGCTCAGCGTCCTCTTTCCAGCGGGGGGTGACCACCGCGCGGACGGTGATGGAGCGCTTTACGGAGAGGGAACCCTCGGCCATGGGAGATCAATCGCGGCGCCCAGCCTGTCAGGGCTGGGCAGGGCCGACAACGTCTGGTGCGGGCGGGTTCCCGGCCCTAGCGGCCGTAGATCGCCTCGATCGCCTGGGTGTCGCGATCGGCGATGCGATCGCGCTTCTGCTTGAGGGTTTGGGTCAACAGACCGTTATCGATGCTGAAGGGCTCCACCAGGGCGACCCCCGCCAGCCGTTCATCCGGACGGGCCCCCACCCGCGCCTGCAGGCGCCGGTTCAGCCGACTGGTGAGGGCCTTCAGCAGAGCCGGGTCCGAGGGCGTCAGTCCCTGCCCTGCCGCAAAGGCCTCCAGGTTCTCCAGCTTCGGCACCACCAGGGCACCCAGGGCCTTGCGGTCCTGGCCCACAAGCATCACCTGCTCCACCAGGGAGCAGGCCACCAGGCACTCCTCGAGGGGGCCCGGCTCAATGTTCTCGCCGCTGCTGAGCACGATCGTGTCCTTGGCGCGGCCGGTCAGCACCAAGGTGCCGTCCGCCAGCAGGTGGCCCAGATCACCGGTGTCAAACCAGCCCTCGGCATCGAGGACCTTGGCGGTGGCTTCCGGTTTGCCCAGATAGCCCCCCATCACCTGGCTGCCTTTGGCCAAGACCTTGCCCCGTTCGCCGATCGCCAGCACTGCCCCGGTCTCGGGATCGGTGATCTTGATGGCCGTGCCGGGGAGCGGTTGGCCGGAGCTGCCGCGGCGGTTGTTCCAACGGCGCCGGCAGGTCAACACCGGGCTGGTCTCCGTCAGGCCGTAGCCCACTAACAACTCAATGCCGATGGCCTCGAAGAAGCCGTCGACATGGATCGCCAGGGCACCACCACCACTGATGGCCGTGCGCAGGCGACCACCGATCAGCTGGGTGCGCACCTTCGGCCAAAACAGCTTCTCGGCCAGACCATGCACGGGCCAGCTCAACAGAGCTCCGGCGGCGGCGGCCACGCGGCGACGCTTGCGCTCGGGGGCGAGGGTGCGATCGGCCGCCACCCGTCTCGCGAGGCAGTGATACCGACTGACGCCCAGGGCCGAGCGCAGCAACTTGGCGCGACTCGCGGGCATCGCCGCGAGGGCATCTTCGAAGCCGCTCAGCAGGGCCTCCCAGAGCCGAGGAACGCTGATCAAATAGTGGGGACGAACCCGCTGCAGATCCGGGCGCAGTTGCTTGAGGGTCGTGTAGGTCTGCTTGCAACCGCAGGAGAGCAGGAAGTATTCAGCGCTGCGCTCGTAGGCATGCCAGATCGGCAGAACGCTCAGCACCCGATCACCTGGCCGCGGCGCCACCGCCACCCCGAGGCTGCGCAGCTGTTGCAGCAAGTTGGCGTGGCTGAGGGGGACACCCTTGGGGCGGCCCGTGGTGCCTGAGGTGTAGAGCACCGTGGCCAGGCGCTCCTCGCCGCCCTCGGGCCAGGCCGGAGCCGGCCTCGCGGCCCCCTTGGCCATCAGTTCCTCCCAGGTGAAGCAGGGGATGACCGGCACCACCGAACCGCGGTCCCCCTGCAACAGCACCACAAAGCGCAGCTGGCCGAGCAGCTCACTGCTCAACTGCAAACGCTGGAGCAGCTCGGCGGACTCCAGCACCAGCGCCACCGCGCCGCAGTCGGCGGCGATGTAGCGCAACTCATCCACCGGTGCGCCGCTGCCGCGAACCGCATCCGCGGCCCCAAGACGCATCAACCCCTGGTCCGCCACCAGCCAGCGGGGGCTGTTCTCCGAGAACAAACCGACGACCTCGCCCGGCCGGACTCCGAGGGCTGCAAAACCGGCGGCGGCCTGCTCGATCTTCTGATGCAGGCGGCGGAAGCTCAACTGCTCCGGCGGCTTCGCATGGGGGGCCTCCAGGGCCGGAGCCTCGCCATGGAGCTCCGCCAGCTGCCCCCAGAGCTGCTCAAGGCCGCGGAGGGCACTCCAGTCGTGCCTCTCGGCCAAGGCGCGCTGATCGTGGCGACTGCCCGTCCAGCTGATCTCGGCGAGGGGCATGGGAGCACCAATCAATTGGCCCCGGTCTTACCACCCCTGGAGCTGCTCCTGCCGGGTTGGCGGGCGGAACTGCAAACCAAAGCGACGCGCAAAGATCTCCAGCAGCCGCGGCCGCAGGGCCGCCGCCGAGAGCTCCGGCCGCCAATCCACCAGGCGCCCGACCTCCCGATTGGCGATCCCGCAGGGCACGACTTCGGCAAAACCAGCGAGATCCGCCTCGACATTGAGGGCCAAGCCGTGCTGACTGATCCAACGGCGGGCACCGACCCCAATGGCGGCCACCTTGCGGCCCTCCAACCAGACCCCCGTCAGCCCCTCAATCCGTTCGGCCTCCAGACCCAGTTCGGCCAACAACGCGATCACCACCTCCTCGAGCTCCCGCAGATAGAGGTGCAGGTCAGCGCCATGGCGCTGCAGGTTGAGCACCGGATAGAGCACCAACTGCCCCGGGCAGTGGTGGGTCACTTCACCGCCCCGATCAATCCGAAAGAGCGGTGCCGGGGGATCCGCCGGATCAAAGCCCAGGAAGGCCGGGTCCGCGCCGCGGCCCAGGGTGTAGCAGGGCTCGTGCTCCAGCAGCAGCACCGCCTCGGGCCCATCGGGGTTCTCCAGCAGCCGCCGTTGCAACTGCTGCTGCCAACTCCAGCCCTGGGCAAAGGGGACGCAGCCAGGGGGCTCGAAACAGATTGCGTCGTGAGCGAGCGAGGCCGTGGTTGAAATCACTTATCGTTCCTAGCGTTTAAACGAGTCCATCGCCCAGGAGGCAAGGGATGAAGCTCGTGATTCACGGCCGCAATCTGGAGGTCACTCCAGCCATCCGCGAGTACACCGAAGAGAAGCTGAAGCGAGCGACCAGTCATTTCGACGGGATGGTGAAAGAGGCGGACGTGCATCTCTCGGTGGCCCGCAATCCCCGGGTTCCGCAACAGACCGCGGAGGTGACGGTCTTCGCCAATGGCACCGTGATCCGCGCCCAAGAACGCAGCGAGAACCTCTACGCCAGCATTGATTTGGTGGCTGGGAAATTGACCCGGCAGCTGCGCCGCTACAAGGACCGCCACGGCGACCACCACCACAGCCACGGTCACCACGCCAGCCAGACCCCCAGCGTGGTGGAGATGGCCGGCGATGACAGCGTCAGCGGCTCCCTGCTGGAGGGCAAAGAAGCCGGTCTCCCCCCCCGGGGGGTGCGCCGCAAATACTTCCCGATGCCCGCCATGGGTCTGAATGAGGCCCTGCACCAGCTGGAGCTGATCGACCACGACTTTTATTTGTTCCGCGACGCGGAGAGCGGTGAGCTGCAGGTGGTCTACCGGCGCAACCACGGGGGCTTTGGTGTGATTCAGGCCAAGGCCTGATCGCAGACACTGAAGGCCAACTGCGGCGTCCACCGTGCGCGACCTGCCCGATCTCGCCCCCCTGATCGATCACGCCCTGCTGGATCCCCATCAGGGCCGCGAGTCAGTGCTGCGCTGCTGCGACGAGGCCAAGCACTTCGGCTTTGCCGGGGTCTGCCTGGCCTCCCGCTGGTTGGATCTGGCCCGCGAGCGGCTGGGTCCAAGCGGCGGACGGGGCCCGAAGCTGATCAGCGTGATCGGCTTCCCCTTTGGCGCGATTCCCGCGCAGATCAAACGCCAGGAAGCGGAATGGGCCGCTGGCGCCGGCGCGGATGAACTTGATGTCGTGCCGGACTTTGGCGCCCTGGCCGACGGCAACAGCGCTCAGTTCTGCGAGGACCTCGCCCCGGTCGCCGACCTGGGGCTGCCCTTCAAGGTGATCTTGGAGGTGGGGCGTCTGACTCCGGAGGTCCTCGAGTGGGCCGTCGAAGCCAGCATCGACGTGGGCGCCAGCGTGCTCAAGACCGGCAGTGGCTTTGGACCCGCGGCGAGCATCGAACAGGTCCAACAACTCCGCCAACTCGCCCGGGGGCGCGCCGCCATTAAGGCCTCGGGTGGCATCAGCAGCCTGGAGCAGGCCTATGCCCTCGTCGAAGCGGGCGCCAGCCGCCTGGGCACCAGCCGAGGTGTGGCCTTGATGGAGGCCCTGCGGGCGAAGGACGAGTGAGCCCCGAACAGCGGCTGGAGGGCCTGGTGCTGCGCAGCAGTCCCCTCGGGGAAAGCGACCGGCTGATCACGCTCCTAAGCAACGACGAAGGCCTGGTGCGCCTGGCCGCCCCAGGGGCCCGCAAACCCAAAAGCTCCCTGGCCGCGGCCGTCCCCTTGGCGGTGCTCAGCCTGCAGGTGGGGGGGCGCAGTGGCCTCAAGCGCGTGCGCCAACTGCGGGTCCTGCGTAACTTTTCGAACCTGGCGGAGCGACTGGAGACCTTGGCGGCAGCCCAGGGCCTCGCGGAGGTGGCCCTGCTGCTGGTCCCCAGCGGTGACGCGATTGAAGGGGTCCTCGAGGACCTGCTGGTGCAGCTGTCCCGGTTGGAATTGGTGGTGAAGGACAAACAGGACAACCTCGAAGCCCTGGCCATCAGCGTTCAGGGCCTCACCCACCTGCTGGCCCTGGGGGGCTATGCCCTCCCCCTGGCGGAGTGCTGCCGCAGCGGACTTCCCCTGGATCCGCCCCTGGGGAACTGGGAGTGGCGCTGCAGCCTGTTGCCCAGTGAAGGCTTTGTCATCGGTGCCGTACCCGGCGCCCAGATGGTGCTCAATGCCTCCGAGCTCGCCCTGCTGCAACGACTGCTGCGGCCGGCCTTACCCCGGAAGCGCGATGGAGAGCTGATGGGACCCGAGCGGGTCTGGCTGCGGCTGCTGCAACTGCTCGAGCTCTGGTGCCGCGAACACCTCAACCGCAGCGCCCGCTCCTGGCGGATGTTGCGACAGTGCTTCAACGATGGGGCATCATCGGTAGCCGAAAGGTCCTGAAGAACGTGAGCGACGACCCGCGGTCTCCAGGAGAAAACACGGGATTGCAAGGGGTCTTGGCCCTGCCCGAATTCCGCAAGCTCTGGCTTGGGCAGATCTTCAGCCAGCTGGCGGACAAGTTCTACATCGTCTTGATGGTGTTCCTGATCGCCCAGTACTGGGCGGGGGCGACACCACCGGAGGGCGGAGCGCTCGTGGAGGCCGCCGGGGCCTTCAACCTGAGCATCGAGGGCCGGGCCCAATGGATCACCCTGCTCGCCACAGGGATCTACGTGGCCAACACCATCCCGGCCATGGTGCTCGGACTGGTGGCTGGGGTTTGGGCCGATCGCTGGCGCAAACGCGAAGTGATGGTGGCCAGCAACGGCATCCGCGCCGGCCTAGCCCTGCTGACGCCGTTCTGCCTGCTGGATGGTCCCCATTGGCTCGGGCTCAGCTGGGGCTATTGGGCCCTGCTGGTGATCACCTTTCTGGAGTCGGTGCTGACCCAGTTCTTCGCCCCGGCGGAGCAGGCCGCGATCCCGATGCTGGTGCCCACGCGCCAGTTGCTGGCGGCGAACTCGCTCTACCAAGCCACCAGCATGGCCGCCACGATCGTCGGCTTCGCCCTGGGTGATCCGATCCTGCGGGCCCTGAAGTACGGCCTGGGGGCCCTGGGCATCGCCAACGGCGAGTTCGCGCTATTGCCCCTCTGCTACGGCCTGGCGGCCCTCTCGATTGCCTGGATCCGCGTCGAGGAAACCCCGCGGCGCAGCCATGACGAGAACATCTGGCGGGAGATCTCCGACGGCCTCGAGGTGCTCAAGCAGCGCCCCAGCGTGCGCAGCGCCATGCTCCAACTGGTGCTCCTCTACAGCCTGCTGGCGGCGCTCTATGTCCTCGCCATCAGCCTGGCCTCCGCGATCCGTCAGCTCGGTCCCACCCAATTCGGCACCCTGCTGGCGATGAGTGGCATCGGCCTCGCCCTGGGCGCCGTCGCCGTGGCGCAGATCGGCCATCGCTTCAACCGCCGTCGCCTGGCCTCCGCCGGCCTCGGGACCATCGCCTGGAGCCTGGTGCTGCTCGGCCAACTGCGCGGCAGCCTCGGCTTCACCCTCACCCTCTGCGCGGTGCTTGGCGTCGGCGCCGCCCTGCTGGCCATCCCCGCCCAGACCACCATCCAGGAAGACACCCCGGAATCGATGCGGGGCAAGGTCTTTGGCCTGCAGAACAACCTGATCAACATTGCCTTGAGCCTGCCGCTGGTGCTGGCCGGAGCCATCGTGAGCCGCTATGGACTGCTGCCGGTGCTCTGGGCCTTGGCGGGCCTGGCGGTGGCCGCCGCGCTGCTCGAGCAGCCGTGGAAACGCTGCTAGTTTCGGCTATTGGTCGAGTAGCCACTGCGTGACCCATATCGCCTGGCTGGGCAAAAAGTCACCCTTCTGCGGCAACGTCACCTACGGCCTGACTACCACCGAGGCCCTGCGGGATCGCGGCCACGAGATCAGCTTCATTCACTTCGACAGCTCCGGTACAAGCAGCACAGGAACAGCCAGCAGCCCCGACGTCGTGCTGCCGTATCTGGTCAAGTCGCAGGTGTACACGATTCCTTCGCCAGGGGCCCAGCGCGAACTGCGGGAGTCCCTGGAGCGGCTGCAGCCGGATCTGGTGCACGCCAGCTTGACCCTCTCGCCCCTGGATTTCAGGCTCCCCGACCTCTGCCAGCAGCTGGGACTGCCGCTGGTGGCCACCTTCCACCCCCCGTTTGACGCCAGTCTGCGCAACCTCAGCGCCGGCACCCAACAGCTGACCTATCAGCTCTACGCCCCCTCCCTGGCCAAGTACGACCGGGTGGTGGTCTTCTCGGAGTTGCAGGCCGATGTCCTGATGCGGCTTGGGGTCCCCAGCCATCGCCTGGCGGTGATCCCCAACGGGGTGGATCCCCAGCGCTGGACTCCCGGCAATCCGGCCGAGCCCTCTGAGCGGCTCCAAGAGCTGCGCCAACGCTTCAGCGGCCAGCGGGTGTTCCTCTACATGGGCAGGATCGCGACGGAGAAGAACGTCGAAGCGCTGCTGCGGGCCTGGAAGTTGGTTCAGCCCAGCGGCTGCCGGCTGGTGGTGGTGGGCGATGGCCCGATGCGCCAATCGCTGATGCAGAACTACGGCGAGGACGCCGGGATCCTCTGGCGGGGCCACGAACCCGACCAAAGCGTTCGCTTGGCCCTGCTGCAGCTCGCCGAGGTCTTCCTCTTGCCTTCCCTGGTGGAGGGTCTCTCCTTGGCCCTGCTGGAGGCCATGGCCAGCGGTACCGCCTGCGTCGCCACCGATGCCGGCGCCGATGGGGAGGTACTGGAGGGCGGCGCCGGCATCGTGATCAGCACCCAGGGGGTGACGACCCAGCTGCGCACCCTGCTGCCGGTGCTGCGGGACCAACCGGTCCTCACCGCCGAACTGGGACGGCGCGCCCGCCAGCGTGCCCTTGAGCGCTACACCCTCACCCAAAACATCGACCAGCTGGAGCGCCTCTACGGCGAGCTCAGTCCCGCCGGTTCAGTCCTCGCCTAGGCCAGCTCGGCGCAGCAGGCGGCGAAGGCCGCCGAGGGGTCCTCGGCCTTGGTGATCGGGCGGCCGATGACGAGCTGCGAGGCGCCGGCGGCGATGGCCTCAGCGGGGCCAAGCACCCGGGCTTGATCCCCCACGGCACTGCCATTGGGGCGAATCCCTGGGGTCACCAAGGCAAACGGCTCCGGGTGTTGACCCCGCAGGCTGGCGGCCTCCAGGGGCGAGCAGACGCAACCGCCAATGCCGGCGCTGGCCGCCAGCTGCGCCAGGGATGGCACCCGCTCGGCAATGGTCTGAGAGAGGGCCAATTCCCGCTGCAGGCGCTGCTCCTCCCAACTGGTCAGCACGGTGACCGCCAGCAGGGTGGGGGAAGCCAAGCCGGCCGCTTGCGCGCCCTCACTGGCCGCAGCTTGAGCCGCCCGCAGGGCCTCACTGCCGGCGCAGGCATGAACGGTGATCAGCTCTGCCCCAAGGCCGGCAGCGCGCCTGCAGGCGCCGGCCATGGTGGCGGGGATGTCGTGGAACTTCAGGTCCAGGAAGACCCGCAGGCCCTGCTCCCGCAGCTGGGCCACCACGTCCGGACCCGCCTGAACAAAGAGTTCCAGGCCGACCTTCACCCAGCGCAAGCCCTCCACGCCGCGGCTGAAGGCCAGGGCTTGCTCGGGGGCCATCCCGTCGAGGGCAACGATGATCCGCTCGGCGGCTGGCCTGGTCACGGGAGATCCGCTCGCAATGGAGATCTCAGGCTACGAACTGTCCTGGCGCGTTCCCAGCAGGAGGCCCAGCATGGGGGCAACGCCTGGCCACGCCGATGGGTCCACGGGTCCTGCATCCCGAGCAGCTCCAGGGCTACCGGCTGGGCAGCGATGACCATTGCCGCCTCGCCCTGCTCAGCAAGCCGGAAGCGGGTGGCTGCACCCAATTCCTGGAGGTGCATGACCCCTGCGACCGGGTCCCGGCCCACTGCCATCACCAGGCGGCGGAGCTCTTTTTTGTGCTGCGGGGCACGGTCGTCTTCCACGTGGGCGACGCCTCCATCACCGCCAGCGGCGGGGACTTCGTGAGCGTCCCCGGCGACGCCGTCCATGACCTGGAGAATCCAGGCCCAGGACTGGCCTGTTTGATCACGGTCCTCAGCCGCGATGGCGGTTTCGCGGACCTGCTTGAGCACGGCATCCCGACGCCGTTGGATGCGGAAGATCTGGCGGTGCTGCGCAGCCTCTAGATCACAAAACCCAACCAAAGACAGCCATGGACGGCGGGGCAACTGGTGAAGCGCAGCCCCAGCCTGGCGGAGGCCCAGGCCAGCGGGACGGTGCGCATCCAACCGGCCTTCTTCGATATCCAATCGGGTGTGGTGAGCGCGGTCTAACCCGCCACCAGCCGCCGGAAGGTCTTTTTCCCGAGCTGCAGCACCTTGCCCTCCAGCTCGGCTGCAGCGGCAAATTCCTGGTTGGGATCCGCCAATTTCTCGCCGTCGAGCTTGACGCCACCGCCCTGGATTTGGCGGCGCGCTTCGCTACTGCTGGCACAGATGCCGACGGCACTGAGCAAGTAGAAGGCCTTCGCCGGGAAGTTCACCTCGGCGAGGGAGGCCTCGGGGACTTCGGCATCGGCCGCACCGCTGCCCTTGGCACCACCCACCAACTTGCCCGCATCGGCCTGGGCCTGCTGGGCCGCCGCCTCACCGTGACGCTGACGGGTCACCTCCAGGGCCATCGCCTTCTGACGCTCCCGCGGGTTCTCCGGCAGGGCCGCCAGATCCAAGTTCGTCAGCAGGGTGAGGTACTCCTCAACGGCCGCATCGGGCACCTTCTCGAGCTTCGAGTACATCGAGAGCGGATCCTCAGCCAGACCGACGGTGTTCCCGAGGCTCTTGCTCATCTTCTGAACGCCATCGAGGCCCGCCAGGATCGGCAGAAGCATCCCGAACTGGGTGCGCTGGCCGAAATGACGCTGCAGGTCGCGGCCCATGGCCACGTTGAATTTCTGGTCCGTCCCCCCCAGCTCCAGGTCGGCCTGAACCGCCACGGAGTCGTAGCCCTGCAGCAGCGGATAGAGGAATTCGTGCAGGGAGATCGGGGTGCCGGAGCCGTAGCGGTTGGCGAAGTCCTCCTTGGCCAGCATCTGACCGACGGTGGAGATCCCCAACAACTCGATCACCTTGGGCAGATCAAGGGAGGCCAGCCATTCGCTATTGCGGCGGACCTCCAGGCGACCCGGGGTCTCGAAATCCAGCAGGGCGTGGGCGGGATCCTGGCCCTGGCCCAGCTGCTGGAGATAGGTGCGGGCGTTGGCCTCGACCTGCTCAGCCGTCAGCTGAACACGGGTGGCGCTTTTGCCCGTGGGGTCACCGATGCGCGCGGTGAAGTCGCCAATGATCAGAACCGCGGTGTGGCCCGCATCCTGGAAGGCCCGCAGCTTGCGGAAGAGGATCGAGTGACCCAGGTGAATGTCACTGCCGGTCGGGTCGATGCCGAGCTTGATCCGCAGGGGACGCCCCTGCTGCTCAGCCTCCGCGAGGCGGGCGGCGAGCTGTTGGTCGGCATCACTGGCTTCCGTGCCCGTGGGGAAGAGGTCAGCGACACCGCGCTCCAACCACTGCGGCAGTCCCCACTCGCCCTTGGCCATGTCCGCCCTGCTGTCTGGGGTCGGATCGTACGCAGACGGCGCTCAGGATTCGGCTTCCAGCTCCCCCTTCATGCGATCCAGGGTGCGCTGCATCTGCTCAAACATCTGATCGGGGGTCATCCCGAACTGGCTGAGCTGGGTGCGGAGCTGCTCCACTGTGAGCTTGGCCTGGAAGTCGTCGGAGAGCTCAAAGCGCTTCATGAAGACGCGGTAGCGGTCCATCAGCGCCTCCATCCGCTCGATAAAGAGCTTCTTGCCTTCCCGATCGAACTTGCCGTACTCCCCGCCCAGCTGCATCAGCTGCTGGTAATCGCCGAACAGGCGCTTGGCTTCCTCTTGAACGATCTCGGATTCAAAGAACGCCATCACGCTGAGCCGGGTGGGCCCAACGATTGTGCTGAGACCGGCCGGCCCTGACGAGTGCGGATAGGCGTAATGGGCTGCCAAGTCCGTCCCCCAGTGCACACAGTGAACAGTGGGCTCCCCTTCGCGATGGACTACACCCCCTCCCTTACGGCCGTGCGGGACAACGTGGCGGCGGGCAACGCGCTGCTAGGTCACTCCCGCGTCGTGGTCTGCAGCGGCTCCAGGCTGGCCCTGACCTTGTTCATTGCGGCGCTGCAACCGGGACCCGAGATCGTCGGCGCGGTGACCACCCAAGAGGAAGGTCTCCAGAAGCTGGCCGAGAAGCAAGCCGACGTGCTGATTTGCACGGACCGCCTCGAGCAGGGCAACGGCGGCAGCCTGGTGGCCCAAGCCAAAGCCCTACCCAAGCCGCCCGCGACCTTGATGGTGGTCACCCAGCCCCGGCGTCTGATGGCCATTCACCAGGCCCTCCAGGAGAACTGCGACGGGCTGTGCCTGGAGAGCAACCTGGGGTTTGGAAGCGTCCTGGCCGCGATTCGCTCCATGCAAACCGGCGGGCTCTATCTCGACCGCAACCTGAGCAAGAGCTATTTCGAGGCCTTTACCGATGGCCCTGGCCACCCCTTGGCTCAGCTCACCCCACGGGAGGTGGAGATCCTGCAGCTGATGGCGGCTGGAGCCGAAAACCAGGGCATCGGCCGGAGCCTGCACCTCTCCGTCGAGACGGTGAAGGACCACGTCCGTCACATCTTCCACAAACTGAACACCAAGAGCCGCATCCAGGCCGCGGTGCAGGGAATTCGACTCGGCTTGGTCGAGTGGCCAGACCCTCGTTAAGGTCGGGCGGTTCCGCCGCACCCGACACCGCCATGGGCCGAGGCCACTGGTTGGATCCTCTGGCCCGGGGCCTGCTGGAAGCGGCCGGACAACTGCCCCGGCGGGAGACGCCTGCCCCCCGTCCTGCAGCGCCAGAACCGCGCCCCCTCGAGGAGCGCGTCGAGCAGGACCTGCTTGAACTGAAGCTCGAGCACAACCCCAACCTGCGCCTCGCGAACGCCCAGGAGGTGCACCATGCCGCCGCCCTGGGCTGGAGGCTCGATGTGAACCGGGCCAGTGCCGATGACTGGTTACGCCTGCCCCAGATCCAGCGGGATCAGGTCGACCTGCTGCTGCGGCTGCAGCAAGGGGGCGTGCAACTGAGTGGCCCGGAGGATCTGCAGCGCCTGCTGGATCTGCCCGCCGCCGTGGTCGCGATCTGGGAACCCCTGCTGCAATTCCGTTGGTACGGCGATGGGGCCCCGACCGCCGTCCGGCCCCTCCTGATTGATCTCAACCGCGCGCCCGCCCAAGCCTTGGAACGGCAGCTGCCCCAGCTGAGCCCCGAGCGGCGGCAACGGCTGCTGCGGGAACGCCAACGGGCCCCGTTCCAGGACCTCGCC
This sequence comes from Synechococcus sp. LTW-R, assembly GCF_014217875.1. Lineage (NCBI taxonomy): Bacteria > Bacillati > Cyanobacteriota > Cyanophyceae > Synechococcales > Synechococcaceae > Synechococcus > Synechococcus sp. LTW-R. The sequence continues at coordinate 97,128 of NZ_CP059060.1, read as the reverse complement.
GACCTGCAACAACGGCTGCAACTTCCCGCCGCGGTCGTGGAGGACCTGATCGGCAAGGTGCGTTTTGGCCAGGGGTCAGCGGGCCCCGAACTCCCCCGCTCGGCCTAAGGGATGGGACGCCAAGGCGAACTCTTTGACTCCACCCCGGCCGGCAGCGGCGGCGGCGAGACCCTTCCCCTGCAGGAGCATCAGCTGATCGATTGGCAGCAACGCCTCCTCGATTTCCAGGCCCCCCGCTTTGAGGCGGTGGCCAGCGGCCGTCAGCTCGCCCCGGGCCAGATGGACCTGTTTGGCGGCAGCAGCATCGGCGCCGCCGCTGTCCAGCGTCTAGACCCGCTGCAACTGGCTCCGCAGCACCTGCAGTTCTGGCGCTGGCCGGAGCGCCAGCTCGATGGCGCCGCCCTGTACTTCGTCCTGGACCGGCCGCCCCATCTCGAGGGGTCCGTCCTGCTCTACGTCGGGGAGACCAAGCAGGCGGACCGCCGCTGGAAAGGGGAGCACGACTGCAAGGACTACCTGGCGGCCTACGGCGAGGCCCTGCAGCAGGCCGGCCTCCAGGCGCAGCTGAGCATCCGCTTCTGGCATGACGCCCCCAGCGAGCGGCGGGCACGGCAAGCCCTCGAGCAGGCCTTGATTCGCCACTGGCTTCCCCCCTTCAACAAGGAAACCCGCGGCCGCTGGGCCACCCCCTTCACGGCCGAGCCGGGCTGATCGCTCTACCATCGCGCCCATTGAGCTTGAGATGGCCATGGAGATCCGCTGCAGCAGCGTCACCGCCCGCGATTGGACGGGGGAGGCCCTGGTGGTGGGTCTGTTCAGCGATGCCCCTGGCGACAGCAGCCGCGAGCTGCTGAAGGCCCGCTTCGGCGACGCCCTAATGGAGCGCATGGAGCGCCGCCGCTTCAAGGCCAAACCCGGTGAAAGCCTCGTGCTGGAGCTCCTCAATCAAGAGCCAAGCACCCTGGTGCTGGTGGGCCTAGGTGCCGCCGCGGAGTTCAACCTCGAGCAGCTTCGCAAAGCGGCCGCCATCGGTGCCAAAGCCGCCAACGGCAGTGGTGCCAGCAGCGTGGGACTCGCCCTGCCCCTCGAGGGCTTCGCGCCGGTGGCGGCCACCTCGGCCATGGCGGAAGCAGTGCGCTTGATCCTGTTCCGGGACCAGCGTTTTAAGGGTGAGGCGGAGCCCGCAGCGCAGCCCGCCCAGGTGGAGCTGCTCGGTCTTCCCACCGACCAGCTGTCCCCCTGCCAAAGCGCAGCCAGCAGCAGCCAGGCCATCTGCAGCGGTGTCGAGCTCGCCCGCGAACTGGTGGCCGCCCCGCCCAACGTCGTCACCCCCGCCGCCCTGGCGGAGAGCGCCGCGACCATCGCCCGCGACTTTGGCCTGCAGCTGAAGGTGCTCGAGCGGGCGGACTGTGAAGCCCTCGGGATGGGCTCCTATCTGGCGGTGGCCCAGGGCTCGGACCTGCCCCCGAAGTTCATCCACCTCACCTACAGCCCCCAAGGGGAGGTCAAGCGGCGACTGGTGCTGGTCGGCAAAGGCCTGACCTTCGATTCCGGCGGATACAACCTCAAAACCGCCGGCTCCCAGATCGACATGATGAAGTTCGACATGGGCGGCAGCGGCGCCGTGCTGGGCGCGATGCGGGCCATCGCTGAACTGAAGCCCGCGGGCATCGAAGTCCACATGCTCGTGGCCGCCTGCGAAAACATGATCAGTGGCGGGGCGATCCACCCCGGAGCGATCGTGACGGCCTCCAATGGCAAAACGATCGAGATCAACAACACCGATGCCGAAGGGCGCCTGACCCTGGCCGATGCCCTGGTCTACGCCTGCAAGTTGGAGCCCGACGCCGTGGTGGACCTGGCCACCTTGACCGGGGCCTGCGTGATTGCCCTGGGCGAGGAGATCGCCGGCCTCTGGTCCCCGAGCGACACCATGGCCGAGGCGCTGGTGCAGGCCGGCGAGGACGGTGGCGAAAACCTCTGGCGGATGCCCCTGCGGGCCTCCTACCGCGCTGGCCTCAAGAGTGGCCTGGCCGACATGAAGAACACCGGTCCCCGCCCGGGCGGCTCGATCACGGCGGCCCTCTTCCTGCAGGACTTCGTCAAGAAAGAGATCCCCTGGGCCCACATGGACATCGCGGGCACCGTCTGGAGCGACAAGGGTCGGGGCCTGGATCCCGCCGGCGCGACTGGATTTGGCGTGCGCACCCTGGTGAACTGGGTCCTGGCCGGGGGCGCCGCCTAGGCTGCAGCCCTGCGAGCGACCCAACCTGCAGCATGGCGGTGCCCAAACTTCGCTGGTACGTCAAAGCCCAGCTGAGCGTCCTGCTGCTGCCGGCGGGGCTCTGCCTGTTCGGCGAGGCCGTGCAACGACGAACGCTCCAGGCCCTGGGGCAGCCCCATGGCCCCTGGTTCTGGTACGGCACCCTCAGCCTGGTGGCCATCGTGGCGGCTGTGGGATTGATGGTGGAAAGCGGCCTGCTGCGGGGCTACCCCGGCCAGCAACAGGGCCGCCGCTAAGCGGCCGTCGCCACGGAGGCGCCGGCATCACCCAACAGGGACGCGGGCTCTTCCAAGGCGTGGATTTGCCAGCGGGCCCGATCACCAAAGAGCTTCAACAGGCGATCTAGATCGTCCGAAGCTTGCTTCGGAGTGGCGTAGGGGCCGATATGACGTGTCACGAGACCATCGCGAATCGTCAGCAGATACATACAAAACCTGCATTCGAGACCAGTTCACAGTAAATCCGGCCGCCAAAAGAAAAAAGTCGCAAAAGCCGTATCAACACAGGGAAAAACCGAATTTCCCGCCCTCAGAGCTTTAGCTTTTCCTCAGGATTCAGATCGATGACCGGTCAGCGCTTAGCCATCCAGGGAGCATCGCTGCGGGCCCTGGAGCCCCAGAGCTGATCCAAACGGCGATCACGACCGCAGGCCCAGCGGTAGTAGTTGTATTTGATCGCGTTGTTCACCGCGTAGTTCTGGTGATAGCCCTCCGCAGGCCAGAAGCGCTTGAGGGGTTTGATCTGGACTTGGATCGCCGAGGCCGGCTTCCCAAGTTCTTGGGCAGCAGCCTGGAGACTTGCTTTCGCGTCCTTGAGCTGCTGATCCCCCTCGGTGAAGATCACGGGCTTGTAGGAGCCCCCGCGATCGCAAAACTGACCGCCGCCATCGAGGGGGTCAACGTTGCGCCAGTAGACCCGCAGCAGGGTGGGATAGCTAATGCGTTGGGGATCAAAGCGCACCCGCACCACCTCCTGGTGGCTCGTTCCACCGGAACTGACCTGGCCGTAGCTGGGATTCTCCAGGTGACCGCCGCTGTAGCCGCTCTCGGCATCGATCACCCCCAGCAGGTCCTCAAGATCGTGCTCAAGGCACCAGAAGCAACCGCCGGCCAAAACGGCCTCTTCCGTCGCCGCCCAGGCCGGAGCAACGGATCCGAGCAGCAGTAGGGCGACGGCCAAGCAAGCGGCCAACACGCGGCGGGTCATGACGCGGGGGTCTCCGGCAAGGCATCGAGGATGGCTGAGGCCGCCCGGCGGGTGACGCCGGATTCACCCAGGAGTTCACGCAGGCGGCGGTAGCCGTCGCTCACCCGCTGGCGCGCAGCGTTGTCCTCCAGCAGGGGCAAAGCCGCCTCCACCACGGAATCCGGGGTGAGCTCGTCCTGCAGCAACTCCGGCACCAGGCGCTCGCCCACCACGAGATTCACCGGTGAGATGTGGTCGACGTGGAAGCGCAGGATCGTCTTGGCCACCCAGGCCGTGGGACGACTCACCCGATAAGCCACCACCTGGGGCACCCCGCGCAGGGCCAACTCGAGGTTGACCGTTCCGGATTTGTTCAGGGCCAAGTCCGCCGCGGCACACAGCACCGGACGCAGCCCATCGGCTTCGGCCGCGGGGATCACCCGGGCCTGGACACCGGCCTGCTCCAGCAGGTCCCGCAGCACCGGCTCGAAGCTGGCCTGGCCCGCGGGGACCATGACCTGCAGCCCGGGACAACGCCGCTGCAATTCCGCTGCCGCCTGGGCCAAGGTCGGCAGCAAATACTGCAATTCCTGCTGACGCGAAGCGGGGAACAGCAGCAGCAGACGCTGCCCCGGCTGCAGCCCCAACGCCGCCCGGGCCTCATCGCGGCTGGGCTGCCGGGACAAGGTATCGATCAGGGGATGGCCCACCCAGGTGACATCGGCCCCGCGGGAGCCATAAAACCGCGCCTCCTCCGGAAAGATCGCCAGGATCCGATCCGTGAAGCCGATCAGCCGGGTGGTGCCGCCTTCGCCCACGCGGAAGGCCCACTCCTGGGGGGCGATGTAATAGAGGATCGGCGTACCGGGCAGACGACGCTTGACCTTCACGCCCAGGTTGACGTTGGCCCCCATGTAATCGATGAGCACGACGCCATCGGGGGGGGAGTCGCGCAACCACTGATTGACCCGGCGTTGGATCTGCAGGGTGGGCCAGACCAAGGGCAGGGCCTCCCAGAGACCAATGGCCCCCATTGCCGTGGTGTTGGCCAGCAGGGTGGCCCCTGCCTTGCGCATCCGCTCACCGCCGAGGGCAACCACCTCAAGCTCCAGGCCACGGGATTGGGCTTCGTCATGCAGGGCCTGGACCAACATCCCCCCCTGCAAGTCACCGGAGACCTCTCCGGTGCTGATCAGCAATCGCCTCATGAACGCCCGGCGGGCAGGGGACCTCTGCGACCTGGTCCAATCGATGCCTCCAGGAAGCTCACCAGGGTTTCCGCCGGGGGCAGCAGGGTCTGCTCCCGCACGCCCTTGATTGCCTCAGCCAAGACCACATCACCGCGGTAGAGCTGCGCCCAGACCTGCTGCAGTTGCTTGGTCTGTGCTCCCCCATCGAGTTCCGTCAAACCACTGCGCTTCAAGCCAATCCGGTTCAAGCCGCGCAGACGACCGGGGTGCCCCTCGACGATCGCGTAAGGCGGCACATCACGGTCGATGCGGCTCATGCCACCCACCATCGCCATGGTGCCGATGTGGACGAATTGGTGGATGCCCAGGACGCCGCCGATCACCGCGCGATCACCGATCACGACATGGCCGGCCACGGCCACACCGTTAGCAATCACGATCCGGTTGCCCAGGTCGCAGTTGTGGCCGAGGTGGCTGTAGGCCATCAGCAAATTGCCATTGCCGATGCGGGTCTGCTCCCCCTCATGGGTGGCGCGGTTGATGGTCACGCATTCGCGAATGGCGTTGTCGTCGCCAATCACCACCTCGGTGGGGGCACCGTTGTACTTGAGGTCCTGGGGTTCCGCACCAATGGATGCGCCCGGGAAAATGCGGTTGCGCTGGCCGATGCTGACGCGGCCATCGAGCACCACATGGGGACCGATGCGCGTCCCCGAACCGATCGAGACCTCAGGTCCCACCACGGCGTAGGGACCAATGTCCACGCCCACATCGATCTGAGCCTTGGGATCCACGACGGCGGTGGGGTGGATTCGGGTGCTGTCCCCGTTCATCACGGACTGAGTCATGGGGGAAATTCAGTCGACCAAGGAGAACATCAATTCACCGGAGCAGACCAGCTGTCCGTCCACCGTGGCCTCCGCCTTGACTTTCCCGAAGCGTTGTCGCTTGAGGGAGAGCAGTTCGCAAGTCATCACGAGCTGATCACCGGGGACAACGGGGCGGCGGAAACGCACGCCATCTATGCCCGCGAAGACAAACAACCCCTTGGGCAGGTCTGGCATTTGGGTGACAATCAAGCCGCCCACCTGGGCCATCGCCTCAACGATCAGGACCCCCGGCATTAACGGGCGACCGGGGAAATGGCCCTGGAACTGGGGCTCGTTAAAGGTGACGTTCTTGATCGCCACCGCACGCTTGCCCGGCTCGTGCTCAATAACCCGGTCCACGAGGGCGAAGGGATAACGGTGGGGCAGGAGTCCCTGGATCTGCTCGCTGGTCAGAACAGGGGCGGATGGGGTGGCGGATGAAGACAAGAGACTCAGCGAGAAGAAACCAGAGCGGCAGCCAAGGAGGTGTGCAGTCCGTGGGAGCCACGGAAGGCGAACACTTGGGCCAAAGGCAGTCCCGCTAAGGCGAGATCGCCCAATAGGTCAAGCAGCTTATGGCGCACGGGCTCGTCGGCAAAGCGCAGTGGGGGATTAAGCCAACCCTCGCCATCGCAGACCAGGGCGTTGTCCAAAGCGCCCCCCTGAATCAAGCCGGCGGCCCGCAACTGGTCCACCTGATCCTTGAACCCGAAGGTTCGAGCGGGGGCAATCTCCTCAACGAAGCGCTGGGGAGTGAGCTCAAGGTTGAAGAGCTGCCGGCCAATGGCGGGGTGGGGGAACTCGATGGCGGCCCCCAACAGCAGGCGGTCACTGGGGAGCGCCGTGGCAAAACTCTGGCCCTGCTGCAGGGTGATCGGTTCGCTCAGGGGCGCTGAGTCCTCACGGGGACCCAAGCAACGCAGACCGGCTTCCGCCAAGGCATCCACCCAGGGCTGAGCTGAGCCATCCAGCAGGGGGATCTCCTCACCATCCACCAGGATCAGCGCCGCGGTCACACCCACACCGACCAGGGCTGCCAAGAGGTGCTCCACCGTGGCCAGGCGCTGGTCACCGAGCTGCAGGGCCGTGCAGAGCTGGGTCTCGCAGACCTGGGAGGGCTGCAGGCGCACGTGGGGCCGCTCGAGGGCGTTCAGCCAGCCGACGTAAAAGCCTGTCTGCTCGGCCGGTTCAAGCCGCACCTTGGCCTGAAGGCCGCTGTGGAGGCCCACACCGGAGCGCTCCACGGGTTGGGCCAAGGTCCACGCCTGACTGTAATCGCTGGGCCACGTCGTCACGGGATCAGCCTCAGAACTTCCAACCGACGCCAAGGTTGAAGCGCCATTCATCGGTGAAGTCCTGGCTGGCCACCTCCAAACGCAGGGGACCCACCGGGGTGGTAACAATCACACCCACACCAGGAGACACACCGTCGCCGGGCTTATCCAGCAGGGTGCCGGGGTTGCCGGGGACATCCGCCTGGCTGCCGAAGGTGCTGCCGGCGTCAACGAAGACTTCGCCGCTAATGATGCTGAAGATCGGGAAGCGGTATTCCACCGTCGCCTCACCAAAGCTCTTGCCCACGCCCAGGTCGCAGTCGTAGTAACCGCGAACGGAGTTCGAGCCACCCAAGCAGAAGGCCTCGTAGACGGGCATGTTGCCGAGGTTGGTGCCCACGGAGGCCTGGAAGGCCAGGGCCTGCTTGCAGTCCTCCTTCTGACCGGGTTTCGGACGGCAGCCCTTGTAGAACTTCAGCCAATTCACCGGGATGTAGTGGGTGGCACTCGCCCGCAAACGGTTGAAGGTCGGAGAGTCCTGACCCACGGAGACAAACTGCTCGGTGCCAACGCTCAGGAAGTTGCCCTTCGTGGGGTTACGGGGATCGTTGAGGGTGTTCATCGAGGCCGCCAACCGCAGGCCCACCAGTTGGTTGGTCGTGGCGCCGTTTTCGCAGTTGTAGGCCACACAAATCACGTTGCTGACGGTGGTCGTGCCGTTGCCCGTGAAGTTGTTGGAGGCCGTGGCATAGGGCATCGCATCCCCCGCGAAGTTGATCGGCTTGACCTGCTGCGCGTTCAGACCAACGACGACGTTCCAGGGGGCCTTCTTGTAGGGGTCACCGCCGTTCAGGGGACGGGCGAAGGAGGCGGTGCCACCAATCCGCTGGATCGCGACGGCGTTGCCATCGAGCTGGAACCAGTTGTTGTTGTCCCCGAGCTGAGGGTTCGCCGCCTTCGCCGCGGTCGGTGAGGCATAGGGGCCGGCGTAGACCGTGGAGTTGCTCTGATACGCCAGGGCCGTGCTCGGGGCGTTGAAGAAGCCTTGGGAGACATCAGAGACGGTGTAGAAGTTGCCGTTCTGCTGGCTCTGGAACACCTGGGGGACTTCCCGGCTCAGGAAGACCTTGGTGCGGAAGGCCGTGCGGTACTTGTCGCCCTTGATCCAGGGGTCCGTGAAGGAGAGGTCCGCCAGGCCACCGAATTGGCCGTAGGTGACGTTGAGGGCCAGGTCCCAGGCGCGTCCGAAGAGGTTGCTGTCCTGGAGCTGGATCTGACCAAAGATGCCCTGGCTCTGGCTGTAGCCGATACCGCCGGAGAGGGAGCCAGTGGACTGCTCCACCACCCCGAGGACGATGGTGACGGCCCCAGGCTCACCGGCCACGGGGCGCAGGGTGACCTTGACGTCACCAAACAGGCCCGTGCCGTAGAGGCGCTTGATGTCGTCTTCCAGTTGGCGGCGGTTGAAGGTGTCGCCGGCCTTGATCGAAATCTCCCGGGTGACCACCCAGGTTTTGGTTTTCCCGCGGATCGGCTGGCCCTTGTCGTTCGTGCTGTCGCCTTCCTTGTTGAGGAACTGCACTTCAACGCCAGCCACGGTTCCCTCACGCACCAACAGCTGCACCACACCAGCGGGGCTGACGCGGGTGGGCCCCGTCACCCGAGCCAAGGAATACCCCTGATCGGCGTACCACTTCTGCAGCGCGGCGATGCGCGCCTGCAGGGCGTTGAGATTCAGGGTTTTGCCGTAGTCCGCGGCAAAGATGTCTGGAAGAAGGTTCTCGGGAAGCTTGGTGGTTTCGCTGACCCCCTCGAGCTCCACCTTGGTGAGCACCGGGTTCGGCACGACGGTGACCACCAGCCGCACCCCAAGGGGGCTATCGACCGGCTGGATGCGGACATCCGAGAACCAGCCACTGGCGTAGATCGCCGAGAGGTCGGTCTGCAGTTCGCCGCGGGTGACGCGGCTGCCGGGGCGAATGGCCATCGCGTCGTACACCGCGATCTCCATCCGCTCCTGTTCCGGGTGGCCCTCGGCCCCCTGAACCACCACCTCACTGATCAGAACCCGCGGCTCCGCGGGGGCGGCCGGCGCGAGGGACTCGGTCGCACTCGGGGCAAGCGAGGGCCGAACGCTGGGTGTCTCAGACGCCGGTTGCTCGGTCGGTGCAGGATCCTCAGGCTCGGGGTTTGTGTCCTGCCCCCACACCGGACCAACCCCAGTCACCAGAGGCAGCGTCAGTGCGAGCCCCAGGCTCCATGCGTGGTTCTTGCCGTTGCGGGGTGCAGCCATGGAACGGGGACTGGTGCGGCGAACCGCAAATGCCGCCGAACTTACTTGCCTGAACGGGGTGCTGGGCAGGCGGCTTGGACCCGTTTGAGAACCTCCCCGTAGGCCTCGACCACACCGCCGAGATCCTGGCGGAAACGGTCTTTGTCCAAAATTCGCTCCTGGGCGTCACCGCTGACGTTGCGATCCCAGAGCCGGCAGGTGTCGGGACTGATCTCGTCGGCCACCACCAGTTGACCGTCCGTGGTGAAGCCCAGCTCGATCTTGAAGTCCACCAGCTCCAGGGCGATCTCGGCGAAGAAACGCCGTAGGGCCATGTTCACGGCCATGGCCAGGCGCTCCAGCTCCTGGCGCTGCGGCGCGGTCAGCACACCCAGACGCTCCAGGCGCGCGTCGGTCAGCAGAGGATCGCCGTAGGCATCGTCTTTGTAATAGAGATCGAGCAGGGGGGGATCCAGCGGGGTGCCGGGCTCGATCGGCATCTGCTTGCAGAGGGAGCCAAAGGCGATATTCCGCACCACCACTTCCACCGGAACGATCTGAACCGGCTTCACCAACATCCAGTTGGGTTCCTGCAGAGAGAGGTAGTGGGTCGCAATCCCCTCACGCTCGAGCAACTCAAACAGCCGCGCGGAGATCTGACAGTTCATCAGCCCCTTGCCCGCCAGCTGGGCCTTCTTCAAGGCGTTAAAGGCGGTGGCGTCGTCCTTGTATTCGACCGCCACCAAATCGGTTTGATCGGTCTGATAGACCCGCTTGGCCTTGCCTTCGTAGAGGAGCGATCCGAGGGTGTAAGCGGTCATGGTTGCGGTGCGGCGTGGCCTCCGGGGTCGCGGGGGGAACGCAGTTGCTGTTGCAACGCGTCGGCCCTGGCGCTTTGTTCAGAATCTTCCCGCGTGATGGCCCACGCGCTGTAGGCGTCATCCAGGCGCTGGCTGAGCCGCATCAAGCGAGCACGGGAACGCTCCGCAACCGCACCGGGCGTCTCGGATTCGATCAAGATGCGCTGCTGCTCCAACAGCGCGATCGCCAAACCCCAGGACTGGGCGGCGGCCGCCTGATCCAGGGCCCGCTCCATCAGTTGATCGCGCTCCGCCAAGGGCAGGTGTTCGAGTAGCGCGACCGCTTGGCTGAGCCGCTCGGCGGCCACCTGCCCCGGACGCCGCCCAGCCAGGAGCAATGCCGCGGCCTCCTGGCGGCGCTCCAACACCAAGAGGTGCTCCACATAGAGGTCGAGGGCGGGCCGGGTCACCACCGTGCCGTCCTCATTTACCCGAATCGGCAGGGCCAGGGTTTCCAGCCGGTCCGGGTCTGCCGCCGTCAGTTGCTCCAGCAAGCGTGCCGCCAGCGCATGGTGCAAGCCGGCCTGGGCGGCACGCCAACGCTGGACCAACCACTGCTCACGCTCCGCGCCAGGGGCGGGGCCAAAGCGGTTGAGCACGTCCAGAGCCGCATCCGGTGCCCGGCAGCTGAGCAGGGCATTGGCATTCATCAACACCACCGGGAAGGGCTGGGGCGGCGGAGCCACCGTCAGCAACCGCTGCTGCAGCAGGCGCAGGCGGGTCACGAAGTCAAAACTGGCGGCCTCCTGGCAGGCCAGGTTGAGAGTCCTCAAATCTCCGCTTTTGAGGAGCTCCTGAAACTCGGCTTCCGGGGTGCTGCCCTCAATCTCTGGGGCGGATGGCCCTTGAACCTTTGGCTTCGGTTGGGCGCGGAACAAATCGCCGATGAAGGGCAACTTCGCCTCGGCCGGCTGCGGCGCAAGCAGAAGAAACGGCAGGAGCGCCAGCACCACGCCCCACGGCCGCCGGCGACGCGCCCCCACCGGCGAGTAAAGAAGGAAAGGCACCGGCAGCGGTCTTCTGGGGGACAACCTAGGGGAGCTCACCGCTGTAATCACCGAACCGACCACCCGCTTCAGGCCCCCCATGACCGCGACCGCTGCCCCGCAACACGTGCTGGTCGTCGGAGGGGGCGGACGGGAGAACGCCCTGGCCTGGGCCCTCGCCCGCAGCGCCGGCGTCCAACAGGTCTGGGTCGCCCCCGGCAATGGCGGCACCGCAGAACTGGAGGGCTGCATTCAGCTGGCCATCAGCGAGGGCGATCAGGAGGCCCTGCTGAAGACCTGCCAAGAACAAAGCATTGACTTGGTGGTGGTGGGCCCCGAAGCACCCCTCGCCGCCGGCCTCGCGGATCGGCTGCGTGACGCCGGATTTGCCGTGTTTGGGCCCGGTGCAGACGGTGCCCAGTTGGAGGCCAGCAAGCAGTGGGCCAAAGCGCTGATGGTGGAAGCCGGCATCCCCACGGCCGGCTACTGGAAAGCCAACAGCCGCGAGGAAGCCCTCAGCGCCCTCGAGGCCCAGGGCAAGCCCCTGGTGGTGAAGGCCGATGGACTGGCCGCCGGCAAGGGGGTGACCGTGGCGGAGAGCGTGGACGAGGCCCGCGCCGCCATTGAAGAGATCTTTGCGGGACGCTTCGGCGGCGACGCCTCCCTGGTCTTGGAGGAACGCACCCATGGCCCCGAGGTCTCGGTCTTTGCCCTCAGCGATGGGGAGCGGATGGTGCTGCTGCCCCCCGCCCAGGACCACAAACGCATCGGTGAGGGCGACGTCGGCCCGAACACCGGCGGAATGGGGGCCTACGCCCCGGCACCGCTCCTGGACCAGGCCGGTCTCGAGGAGGTGAAGCGGCTCGTGCTCGAGCCCACCCTGGCGGCCCTTCAGGCCCGGGGAATCATCTACCGCGGCGTGATCTACGCGGGGCTGATGCTCACCGAGACCGGACCCAGCGTGATCGAGTTCAACTGCCGCTTCGGCGATCCGGAATGCGAGACCTTGATGCCGCTGATGGGACCGGAGTTCGCGGCGGTGCTGTTGGCCTGCGCCACGGGACAACTGGCCACGGCCCCCAGCTTGACGATCGCCCTGCAGTGCAGCGCCTGCGTGATCGCCGCCGCCCAGGGGTATCCCGGGGAGATCCGCAAGGGGGATCCCATCACGAGCCAGGTGGTGAACGGGACCGATCTGCAGCTCTTCCATGCCGGAACCCGCCGGGATGACGCCGGGGTCTGCCACACCAATGGGGGCCGAGTGCTGGCGATGGTGGCCCAAGCCGGTGACTTTGATGCGGCCTTTGCCAAGGCCTACGCCGGGCTTGAGCAGGTGCACTTTGAGGGCATCACCTACCGGCGGGACATCGGCCACCAGGTCCGCAGCAACTAAGCTGCCGCCGCCGATCTCAGCGCCTTGACCAGCAGCTACGCCCCGCTTGCCCCTCGCCGTTGGTGGCAGAGCCTGGTGCGCTGGTGGGCGGAATTCAGCCTCCAGACCAAGTTGCTGGCGGCCGCCACCCTGGTGGTCAGCCTGGTGATGACCGCGATCACCTTTTTCGCGCTGAATGGCATTCAGGCGGATGTGCGCATGAGCGACACCCGCTACGCCCGCGACCTCGGACTGCTGCTCTCCGCCAACGTCACCCCATTGGTCGCCCAGGGCAACGACCGGGAGCTGGCCGCCGTCGCCGAGCGGTTCTGGAAATCCAGTCGAAGCCTTCGCTACATCTTTTTCGCCGACCCCGATGGGGTCATCTACCTCGGGATCCCGATCAGCGGCACCACGGGCAGCAGTGAGCTGCTGCTCAGTCGCAAGCTGGAGCTGCCCGAGGAGCTCTCCAAGCGTCCGCAGAACCCGCTTATCCGGCAGCACCTGACCCCCGACGGCCAGGTCACCGACGTCTTTGTGCCCCTCGTGGCCAACGGGCGCTACATGGGTGTGCTGGCCCTGGGGATCAACCCCAACGAAGCCGCCCTGGCCAGTGCCGCCTTAAGCCGCGAGGTCACCGTGGCGGTCTTCATCTCGATCTGGATCCTGGTGATCCTGGGGGCCGTCTTCAACGCCCTGACCATCACCCAACCGGTCAAGGAATTACTGCGGGGTGTGCGCTCCATCGCGGGCGGGGATTTCGAAGCCCGGATCGCGCTCCCTGTGGGTGGTGAATTGGGCGAATTGCTCGACGGCTTCAACGACATGGCCTCCCAGCTGGAGGCCTACAACGAAGCCAACATCGAGGAGCTGACCGCGGCCCAGGTGAAGCAGCAATCCCTGATCGCCACCATGGCGGATGGGGCCTTGCTGCTGGATTCCGAAGGACGGGTGGTGCTGGTGAATCCCACCGCCCGGCGCCTCTTCCGCTGGGAGGGCCGCAATCTGGAGGGCACCCGCTTGATGGAGGAACTGCCCGAAGGGCTCAATGTCGAGCTGCAGGCCCCCCTCGAGAGCCTGCTGGAGAACGACAAAGAGAGCACGGACGTGCGCTGCAGCTTCGGCGAACCGCCCCGCACCCTGCGCATCGTTCTCCAGTCGGTGCGGGATGCCAGCGGCGAAACCCTCAAGGGCATCGCAGTCACCATCCAAGACCTCACCCGGGAGGTGGAACTCAACGCCGCCCAGAGCCGTTTCATCAGCAACGTCTCCCACGAGCTGCGGACACCGCTGTTCAACATCAAGAGCTACGTCGAAACCCTCCATGACATGGGGGAGCAGCTCAGCGAGGAGGACCGGCGTGACTTCCTGGCCATCGCCAATGCCGAGACCGATCGCCTCACCCGTCTGGTGAATGACGTGCTCGATCTCTCCCGACTGGAGAGCGATCGGGCCTGGTCGATGGAGGCGGTGGAGCTGGCCCCCGCGATGGAGCAAACCCTTCGCAACTACAAACTGAACGCCAAGGAAAAAGGTGTCGCCCTCGAACTGCATGCCAGCGAGGAGCTGCCGCGGGTGCGGGGGAATTGGGACCTGCTGCTGCAGGTCTTGGACAACCTCGTGGGCAACGGCCTGAAATTCACAGCCGCCGGGGGCAGCCTCGGCCTGCGGGCCTACCCCTGGCCGGACACCTGCACCATCGACCCCAGCACCGCCTCCAATCCGGAGAACCCCGCCTGCGAACTGACCGCACCCTTGCCGAAGCTGCGGGTGGAGATCTCCGACACCGGCTCAGGCATCTCCCGCGAAGATCAAGAGAAGATTTTTGATCGCTTCTACCGGGTCGAGAACGCCGTTCACACCGAAGTCGGCACGGGCCTGGGCCTCTCGATTGTGCGGGGCATCCTCGAGAAACACGGCGCCACAATTCGCATGGTCAGCGAACTCAATGTGGGCACCACCTTCTGGTTTGACCTCCCACTAGAGGATGCAGACGACACGGAACTGAGGCTCCAAGCCGAGCGCCGCTACAGCAGCAATTTGGGAGACGGGATCTAGAACTGATCCTCACCCACCCCTTTCACGATGCGCGACAGTTCGCTGCGCTCGTCGTGATTGATGCGGTGCGGGACACCACTGATGATCCGCTCAAAGTTGGAGAAGGAATCCTTAATTTCAGGCCCGTTGCTGGTGATGACGAATTCTCGGATTCCCTTGTCGTGCCAGGAACCACGCATCTTGAAGACGTTGAGCGCACGGGCCATTTCGCCGCGGATCTCGACGTACTGGAGCAAGAGAATGGTGTCGGTAATCGTCGAAATATGGGAGTCCGTAATGGAGTGGCTCCCCATGAACTCCTCAGAGGTATTGGTAAAGAAGCCAGCGATCTCTTCTTGCTTAGCGTAGCCAGTCACACCAATCACAAACTGCCTGAAGGCGTTATGACTCACGCCTCGAGCCAAAGCCGAGAGGGAGTCAATGGCCATCCGGGAGGGCTTGAACTGACTGATTTCCGTTTTGATGATCTGGAGGTGATCCTCCAGGCCCGTTGATTCCGGATAGGCGCAGATGATTTTGAGGAGCCCCTGGCGCTCCATCTCTTCAAAATCAATGCCCCAACTGGTGGCATTGCGCAGCAGTTGGGCGCGGGATTCCTCGTAGGCAAACAGGATCGCCCGCTCCTTATTGGCGCAGGCATTTTCGACAAATTTGCTGACCAGCAGGGTCTTACCCGTACCGGTGGCACCGGTCGCCAGGATGATCGAGTCCTTGAAGAAACCGCCACCGCACATCTCATCGAGGCGGGGGACACCGGAGCTGACCCGCACATTGGAGCTGCGCTGGGTCAAGCGCATCGCCCCCAGCGGGAAGACACTGATGCCGTGGGAGCCCATGGTGAAGGGGAACTCGCCCTTCATGTGGGTCGTGCCGCGTAGCTTGAGGATCTCCACCGTGCGCCGGCGCCGCTCACCCTCCAGCACGTTGCGGAGGATCACCACGTTGTCGCTGACAAACTCCTCCACTCCGTAGCGAGCAATCGGGCCGTACTCATCAATGCGCTCGGTGGTCATCACCGTGGTGACACCGATCTCCTTCAGGCGTGCAATCAAGCGGAAGATTTCGCGGCGGACGACCGAGACGGCGTCGTACTGCTGAAAGACCGCCGTGATCGAATCGATCGCCACGCGACGAGCCTTGTACTTGCGAATCGCGTAGTTGATCCGCTCGATCAGACCGGAGAGGTCAAAACTGCCGGCAACGTCCTGCCCTTCTGGATCCGGAGAGGCATCCAGCAGAAACAACTTGTCCTGCTCGACCATCTCCTGCAGATTCCAGCCAAAGCTGGCGGCGTTGCGAAGAATATCGAGCGGCGACTCTTCAAACGTGACAAAAATGCCGGGCTCGTCGAACTGACGGATGCCGTTGTAGAGAAAGTTCAGCGAGAAGACCGTCTTACCCGTACCGGATGTCCCGCTAATCAGCGTGGAGCGACCAATGGGCAAGCCCCCCTGGCAAACATCATCAAAGCCCTCAATCCCCGTCGGCAGCTTTTGCAGCGAGGACAGACTTTTGGATTGTGGGCTGGGGTCCTGCATGGGAGGGGTGGTCCTACTGAAAATTTAGGCAGTTTTCGTGGGTCTGGCAGCCATTCTCAAGGGTTTGACCTGGGTTTTCACACAAGATCTCCCACCACATCCTCATCGGCAAAGGACTCAGCCAAGGCCTCATCACTGAGTTCCTCAAACAAGAGGTCCAAACCAATCAAAACCCGCTCTCGGTCGGACAAGTCACCAATAATCCGGCGCACGGGCGGCGGAAGAATTTTCGAGAGCGTGGGCGTCGCCAGAATCTTGTCTTCTTCAGCGAGTTGGGGGTTTTTGAGCACATCAATCACCTTCAAGGCATATACCCCTTGAAACTCCGTATCGAGGATGTTGCGCAGGGTTTTGAGTGCACGCATCGAGTTCGGCGTATTCCCCGCCACATAGAGCTTGAGGATGTAGGTCTTGCGTGGACTCATGGAAATCACCTCTGAAGAAAAAATGAAAGGACTAAGGACTACGCACTGACCTCACCGGGCGGTGGCTCAGCCAACGGGGTATCTGGGGGAATCGAACGCCTGTACATCTCACACAAATGGGCCATGACGTCCAAGAGCGCAAGCCTGTAATCCTGAAGAAAATCGTTTTTATGGCCTTCCAGTCGCAGTTGCTTCCAGAAGGAATCCATGAGATCGACGTGGATTTCAACAACGCTGTTGACCGGCAGATCGCAGAAGAACGCGCTGTGCACGAAGCTCTCAATCGCCTGGTTCGCCGCCGCGGGGTCCTTGAAGTAACTGATCAGGACATCCCGGTAGCCCCGCTGCAAGGACTGGCGCAACTCCTCGTGGTCTTCCTGCGGGAGATTGCGCAAAAACAGAGAGGGGTCGCGCTTGTAGAAGACGCCCAGATACCCCAGACGACCCTGGAGCCGATTGGGGAGCCGCCACGGCTGTGGGGTCGAGGTGGACTCACCGGTGGACTCCTGCCCAGGGGACAGTCCCTTACGCAGGAAGCGGGAGACCGCCGCATCCAGGCTGTAGACGATTTGCTCGAGTTGGTCCTGGGGCAGATGCACCTCAGCGTCGTGATAGTCGACGCGACCGCTGACTTCTCCGACGACGACCGCCGGCAACAGGACCCCGTGTTGACGCAAACCCTCGAGGGCTTCTGCGGCGGTCACGCCCTGCTGCAGCAGCACCACATCGAAAGCATCCCGCCGCTGGAGCAATTCGGCGATGGGATCGGAGAGGGCGCCCAGATCCTCCAGGCGATAGCGCTCGCCCTTCAGCCAGCTGGTGGCGCCCTTGACCAAACGCGGGTCCGACAACAGCGAAGCAATGGTGAGCGCCGGCTGGGTCATGGGCCGCAGTTGGGGGCCTCGCGATTGACCTCAGTGTTGACGGGAGTCACCTTGAGCGGTGAAACTCGTTGTTTGTCTTCCAATTGCCGTGGCAGGCCGCAATGACGGAGTCCTCCCGTCAGCCTGACCACGCCCCCTCTGTCATGAGTACTGATTCGCAAACCGGCCCTTACGCCATCGTCGAAACGTCGGGCACCCAGGTCTGGGTCCAGCCCAACCGTTACTACGACCTCAACCGGATCCACGCCGAGGTCGACAGCACCCTCACCCTCGAGAACGTGCTGCTGGTGAACGACGGCAAGGCCGCCAGTGTCGGTCAGCCCTACGTGAAAGGCGCCACCGTTGAGCTGCAGGTGATGGCTCACCGCCGCGGCCAGAAGGTCATCGTCTACAAGATGCGCCCGAAGAAGAAGACCCGCCGTAAGAACGGTCACCGTCAGGAGCTCACCCGCGTGATGGTCAAGTCCATCAGCGTCGGCGGCAAAGCACTGGCCTGATCCTCCAGATCCTTCCCCTGAATCCCTGAGCTCTCTCCCCCATGGCCCACAAGAAAGGCACCGGCTCCACCCGTAACGGCCGCGACTCCAACGCCAAGCGTCTGGGCGTCAAGCGCTACGGCGGCGAATCCGTCAGCGCCGGCTCGATCCTGATCCGCCAGCGCGGCACCTCCGTCCTCCCCGGCAGCAACGTCGGCCGCGGTGCCGATGACACCCTCTTCGCCCTCGTGGATGGCGTGGTCAGCTTCGACACCATCAAGCGTGGCCTGCGCACCCGCAAGCGCATCAACGTGGCCGTCGGCTGAGGCCCACTGCCCCTGAGGCTTGACCCGGCACCGCGGTGCCGGCTTTTTTGTGCCCGGCGTCAGGCCAGGCGATAGGCGCGGGTGGTGATCAGGTAGGGGTGAAACACCTCGAGGAAACGGGCCTGGAGGGTGCGAAAGAAGCGCTCCACTAAGGCCGGATCGTCGAAGTGGAACGGGTACTCGCCGTTGAAGCCCTGGAAGAAATACCAATTGAGCAAGGCAATGGCCTCGGGCCCCATCCGCTGCGCGAACTGCTCGAGTTGCGCCGATGGGGCATTGAGGTGCTCGAGCACATCCAGACAGACCACCGTGTCGAACTGGGCCGGAAGTGCGGCATCCCCGAGGTCGCGGAAACAGCGCAACTTGTGGGCCAGACCAAAGCGCTCAGCCCGCTCCGTCACGAACGCGCGGTTCGCTGGGTTGAGGTCGACAAACCAGACCGCCTCCACGGCGGGAAGGGCCGCTGCCGCCAAGGCGTGGGTGCCGATGCCGCCGCCGAAATCGAGCACATGCCCTTTGGCAAACATCGCCTGCAGCCGCAGGGTGTCCGCGATGTAATCGGCGCTGCTCAGGTGCCAAGCCGCGAGCTCCAGCAGATGGGCATGGCCCACCTCGTTTTCGTAGAAGCTGCCGGCCTGATCGGGATTGAAGGCCCCCGGATGGGCGGCGGCGAGGGCTTCGGTGGCCAAGGGCAATTGCCGCTCGAGCTCAGCCGCCGAGAGCGAGAGATGGGCCCCCAATTGCTGGCGCAGATCAAAGCCTCCAGCGAAGAAATGATCGAGGGAGAGAGGGGCGGTGACGGTCATGGCTGCTCACCGTAGAGGTCGCTGCTCAGGGACCAACTCCGCCCCGGCCCCAGGCACCTTCAACCAACGGCGTAACCAGGCCGTCAGCCAATAGAAGGGCAAGGTGTCCAGCAAGGCCGCCAAGGCCTTGAAGAGATAGCCGCTGGCGATGAAGCTCAGCAGCTGGGGCGCCACCGGGAGATCCGCTCGAACCGGCAAGACATGGGCGGCGTAGTGGCTGATCAGCACCACCGCCGTCGTATCCACCAGCTGACTCACCAGGGTGGAGCCGTTATTGCGCAACCACAGCGCCCGGCCACCCGTCAGGCGTTTCCAGAAATGGAAGAGACGCACATCGGTGAACTGCGCCGCCATATAGGCCGCCATCGAGGCGCCCACCGCGCCAAAGGCCAAGCCCTGCACCGCGAAAAAGGTCTCATCGGGTGCCCCGGGCAGGCCCGGCAAGATGCCGCCGAGCCAGAGCACCAGCACGATCCAGCCATTGAGCAGCAGCCCCACCCAAACCAGCTGATTGGCCCGCTGCTCGCCCCAGATCTCACTGATCAAGTCCGTGCAGAGAAAAGTCACCGGATAGGGGAGGGCACCGACGGCCACCACCACCGGCCAGGACCCGATCTGACCGAGCTGCAGAAAGCGCGTCAGCCCGAGGATGTTCAACATCCCCATCGTTCCCAGGAACAGACCGGAGAGCACCAGAAAGGCCAGCTCCCGGCGCTGTTGCAGAGCCTCATCCACGGGCATTCGGGGCCATCAGCTGCGCCACACGGTGGCAGCATTGCGACCTGCTCGCCTCAATCCAGCGTTGATCTGCGGCTTTCTCGTACTCGACAAGCCGGCAGGGATGAGCTCCCACAGCTGTGTCTCGCGCATCCGCCGGGCCTATGGGCTCAAACGGGTGGGCCATGGGGGGACCTTGGACCCGGCCGTGACCGGAGTCCTCCCCATCGCCCTGGGCCCCGCCACCCGGCTGCTGCCTTACCTGGAGGGCGACAAGACCTACCGGGGCATCGTCCAGCTAGGGGTGCGCACCGACAGCGATGACCTGGAGGGGGAGGTGCTCGAGGAGCGGCCGATCCCCAGCCTCAGCGACACGGACCTCGTCAGCGCCCTCGCCCCCTTCCGCGGAGCCATCCAGCAACGTCCGCCGGCGGTCTCCGCGGTTCATGTCAATGGCGAGCGGGCCTACAAGCTGGCCCGCGCCGGCCAATGCCCGGAGCTCGCCCCCCGGCCCGTCACGATTCACCGCCTCGCGTTGCTGGATTGGGATCCAGTCCAGGGCCGTCTCGAACTGGAGGTGCATTGCAGCGCCGGCACCTACATCCGCTCCTTGGCCCGCGACCTCGGCGACGCCCTGGGCTGCGGCGGCAGCCTTGCGCGCTTGCGGCGAACCCGGGCCCTGGGGTTTGGTCTTGAGCAAAGCGTGCCGTTGGAGCAGCTGGAGGGGGAGCCCCCCGCCCTCCTGAATCCCCTGGAGGTGCTTGGCCACCTGCCCCAGCATCAGCTCGATGGCGAGGGGATGACGGGCTGGCGCTGCGGTCGAATCCAGAGCTGTGACCCCAGCTGGGTCCTCGAGAGCCCGGTGGTGGTGGTGGATCCAGATGGCAACCTGGCGGGTATGGCCCGGGTTGCCTCCCCCGGGCAATTGCAACCCAAGCTCGTGCTCGACGCGGCGGGCTAGTTCACTTCGACTTCACACATGGCCGGCCACAGCCGATGGGCCCAAATCAAACGCACCAAGGCCGTGGTGGATGCCAAGCGCGGGGCGGTCTTCACGCGCCTCGGCCGGGAGATCATGGTGGCGGCCCGCGCTGGAGCCGACCCGGCGGGCAATTTCCAGCTGCGCACCGCCATCGAGAAGGCCAAGGCGGCGCGGGTGCCCAACGCCAACATCGAGCGGGCCATCGCCAAGGGCTCCGGGCAAGGGGGCAGTGGGGCCGACCCATTTGAGGAGGTCCGCTACGAGGGCTACGGCCCGGGAGGCGTGGCTGTCCTGATCGAATCGCTGACCGACAACCGCAACCGGGCCGCCGCCGAAATTCGCTTGGCCTTCAACAAGAACGGCGGCAACCTCGGCGAAACCGGCTGCGTGGGCTACCTCTTCGAGCACCGCAGCGTCGTTCGACTGAGCCAACCCGGCCTCCAAGAGGAGGTGCTGCTCGAGCACCTGCTCAACCTTGAGGACCAGGTCCTCAGCTACGAGATCGATGCCGACGGAGCGGAGATCATCGGCCCGTTTGAGCAGCTGGAGGCCCTCCAAGACAACCTTCGCCGCGCCGGGCTGCCGGTCAGCAGCTGGGAACACCGCTGGATCGCCCAGACCCCCTGCCAACTGGAGGATCCAGAGCCCCTCGCGGGGTGCCTGAAACTGCTCGATGCCCTCGAGGAGTTGGATGACGTCCGCACGGTGACCTCCAACCTGGAGGCGGACGAGGCGCTGATTGAGGCGGCCCTCAGCTAAGGGCGGCGGCAGCCTCCCGGTCCGCCACGACCTCCAGCCGGGGGTGGCGCTGCAGCCAGCTGGCGGGCACGGCGTCGCAGGGCGGCTCCTGCAGGGTCCGGCGCAGGATTTCAGCCTTCGCGGCCCCGGTGACCACCAGCAGGAGGGAGTCGGCCGCCAGGATCTCGGCCGTCCCCAGGGTGATGGCCTGATCCGGGACATCGTCCGGGTTCCCCCCAAAGGCATCCGCGTTTTGCTCCCGGGTCGCTCGACTCAAGGTCAGGGCACGGCAGGGCATCTCGGGACCACACGGGGGTTCGTTGAACCCCACATGGCCGTTGCTGCCCAAACCCAGCAACTGCAGACCCAGGCCGCCGGCGCTCTCGAGGTCCTCGCGATAGCGAAGTGCCTCCATCTGGGGGTCCAGTGCCTGGCCATCGGGAATCCGCAGCGCACCCCCGGGAAGCTGCAGCGGTGCCCCCAGCTGGACCTGCATGAAGGCCGCAAAGGAGCGGGGGTCCTCCGCCCCGAGACCGACGTATTCATCGAGGTTGAAGCTGCACCAATCCTCCAAGAGCGCCTGGCGCTCCTGCGGCGGCAACTGACGCAGCAGCCGCACCAACGCGCCGTAGACGGGCAGCATGGTGCGCCCGGTGGCCAGACCGAGGTTGCCCCGCGAGCGCAGGGCCTCCAGCAGCCGCCGGGCGACGAGCTCCGCCACGGCGCCGGCATCGGCGGCCAGCGTCAGGTTGATCAGCTGGGTTCTCACAACCGCGGGGCCATCGCCTGCCATGCCTCCGGCTTTGAGCCTGGCTGAGGTCGGGTCCGTTGTGCCAGGGCCCCGTAGGACTCGAGCTGAACACCTCGGTAGTAGTGGCGCAGGATCGCGTCGAAACTCTCGCCCCGCTGGGCCAGCGCCATCGCCCCCCACTGACTCATGCCAATGCCATGGCCGTAGCCGCGGCCGACGGCCACCAGCTGAACGGCCGCCCCTGGAAGCGGCCGGGCCTGGGGCAAGGAGAAGGCCGGCAAGGGCGGAGGCGGCGCCGGCCAGCCCAGGGGGGCATGGCTGGCCGTCAATCCGAAGGGCTCAACGCTGGCGGTCTTGGTCGGGGCCAACTCAAAGCGGACCCAGGTGCTGCGCAGGCCCAGGCGACTGCGGAGCTGGGCACCGCTGAGCAGGACCTGCTGACCGCCAGCCCCAACCGCGCGCGCCTCACGGACACGACCCGTGGCCGTCCTGGAGAGCACGTCAATCGCCAGGACCTGGTTGAGTTCAGGGAACGCCCGCCGCAACAGCGGCCCATCGAGGAGCTTGCTCCACTGATGCACAGGCGAGGCATGGTCAAAGTCCGGGACACTGATCAGATAGGGCATCTGGCGGGTCCAGAGGTCACCGCTGCTTTCGGTCGCCCCACCACTGCTGCTGTGGAACACCGCATCAATCAGGGCATCGTTGAAGGTCAGCACCAGTCCCCGGGTCTGCTGAACCGCGCCCAAGGTGCTGGCGGTCTCCGCCTCCACCCCCTTGTAGACCTGGCTGGCCACCGTGGCCTTGAGATCAAAGGCCGAGGCGGGCTTGCGGGCCTTGAGGGCATAGGTGCGAGCCGCCACCGCCTGGGCCTTCAGGGCCGCATCGGGCCAGCTCGCCGGCATCTCGCTGCCCACCACGCTGGGGAGATAGGTCTCCACGGGAACGTGATTGACCACCTGAAGCTGCCCCCCCTGACGCCGCAGCTGGAGGCGACCGCGGTAGCGACGTTGGCCGAGCCAGACCCCAGGGTCGGGGTCGCCCCCCTGGGGCACCGCCTCAAACCACAACTCTTTCTCTTGCCGTTGGGCCTCGAAGCGCAGTTCAGCCCCGGGGGGCTCCAGCCCGAGCTGCTGACCACGTCGATCGAGAACGCGGAGGCCGCCCGAGGGCACAGCCGCCCGCAGGCGCAGGCTGGGGGCCTCCAGGACAAGCACCCGCAACCAGGGCTCCGCCGCCCGCAGGGGCGCCACCGCCAGGGCAGCACAGATCCCCGCGACCGAGGCGACGGCTCGGAGAGAAGTGCGCGGCGGCATCGACCCCAGGGGGAACGGGCAGGCCATTGTGACGAGCCTGATCGTGCCCCGCCAGCCCCGCCGTGGCACGATCAAGCCAGAGAGACCGGGGAGAACACCGGCCGTGCAGGTCACCTTCCTCGGCACCAGCTCGGGAGTCCCAACACGAGCCCGCAACGTGTCGGCGGTGGCCCTGCGGCTCCCGCAGCGGGCGGAGCTCTGGCTGTTTGATTGCGGCGAGGGGACGCAGCACCAATTCCTGCGCAGCGAGCTGCGGGTGAGCCAGCTGCGCCGGGTGTTCATCACCCACATGCACGGCGACCACACCTTTGGCCTGCCGGGACTCCTGGCCAGCCTGGGGCTGGCCGGCACCTGCAGCGGCATCGACCTCTACGGGCCGGATCCGTTGCGGGACTACCTCGAGGGGGTGATGCGCACGTCCTCCATGCGCATCGGCTACCCCCTGCGCAGCCACCGGGTGAAGGAGGCCGCCCGCAGCGGCGCCGTCTTGCTGGATGACGACGACATCACCGTGCGCTGCACCGCCCTGACCCACCGGGTGCCGGCCTTCGCCTACCGGGTGGACCAGAAACCCCGCCCAGGGCGCTTCGATGTGGAGCAGGCCAAAGCCCTCGGGATCCCACCCGGACCGATCTACGCCGAGCTCAAGGCCGGCCGCAGCGTCAGCTTGGAGGACGGCCGAGTCATCAATGGCGCCTCCCTGTGCGGCCCGGAGCGTCCGGGCTGCAGCGTCGTCTACTGCACCGACACCGTCTTCAGCGAGGCCGCCGTGGAGCTCGCTGCCGGGGCTGACCTGCTGATCCACGAGAGCACCTTTGCCCATGCGGAGTCCGAGATGGCCTTCGCCAAGCAGCACTCCACCAGCACGATGGCCGCCCAGACGGCGCTCGCGGCAGGGGTCAAGCAACTCGCCTTGACCCACTTGAGCCCGCGCTACGTCCCCGGCAACCCGGTCACGCCGGACGACCTGCAGGCCGAGGCCCAGGCGATCTTTCCGAACACGGTTCTGGCCAAGGATTTCCTGACCCTCGAGGTAGCCGCGTCAGAGGCCTAAGCCTGCAACAGTTCGTGAGTGCCTTGGGCCTGGCCCAGCGGTGGGCCCAGTGGCCGTGATACAAGGACTCAGGCGCGTTTTAAACGCCACGTTGCCGGCTTTTTCGATGGCCTCTGTTTTCTCCTCTGCACTCCGGTCCCTGGCCCGGCTGATGCTTCTGCCCCTGGCTCTGCTGGTGGGTCTTGCAGGCCCTGCTCAGGCCGCCCAGTGGACCACTGAGCAGCTCACCGTTCCAGCCGATCCCGCTGGCACCTCGGTGACCTTCAGCGAGCAGGAAATCAACGCCGGTCGCAAGACCTTCAACAACAGCTGCGGCGTCTGCCACGCCGGCGGCATCACCAAGACCAACCACAACGTTGGCCTGGACCCCGAGACCCTCGCCCTGGCCAGCCCGGCCCGCGACAACGTCGAGGCCCTGGTGGACTACATGAAGGACCCCACCAGCTACGACGGCGAGTACAGCATTGCTGACGTGCACCCCAGCATCCGCAGCAGCGACGTCTTCGTGCAGATGCGCAACATGAACGATGAAGACCTGCGCCTGATGGCCGGCTTCATCCTGACCGCACCGAAAGTGCTTGGTCCCCAGTGGGGCGGCGGCAAGATCTACTTCTGATCCCGCCTCAACGCCTCTGAGCTCAAAGCCCCGCCTCACCGGCGGGGCTTTTTTGTGGCCTGGATTCAGGCCACGTCCGGCGGTCGGTCGTTGCCAGGGTCACAGGAGGCTGGCTGCTTGCTGTACCACCACTCCTGGAGAGGGCCACTCAAACGCTGGGAGAAGAGCGTGAGCACCGTCTGGGTGGGCCTTGAGCCGGGCTGCAGCAGCTCGACCGCATAGGAGGGGCAACGGCGGGCCGCCAGGTCGGGTACAAAGCGCTTGCCGACACGGCGCCAGCTGGGTTCCTTGCTGCGCCAGGAGAGCCGGCAACAGGGCCATGGCAGCTCTTCCCGGTCGAAGAGACGGCAGCAGGGGCCAATCACACGAAAGCTGTACTGCGCACCGGGGCTGGTGTGCTCACTGCCTGGTGCATAGACCTCTTGAACCTGAGGAGGGGTTGAGGCAGTCACGAGGGCAGCGGGGACTCAAAACAAAAAAACCACCCCGAGGGGTGGTTCAGGAAGCACAAAGAGACGGGGCGTGAACGGGCACGCCCCGGATCGAGCTCAGTACAGCTCTTCTTCGGCGTGGGTCTTGATGGTGCAGTCGCTGGTGGGGTAAGCCACGCAGGTCAGAACGAAACCAGCTTCGATCTGGTCGTCGTCGAGGAAGCTCTGGTCGGACTGGTCGACGGTGCCAGCGGTGATCTTGCCGGCGCAGGTGCTGCAAGCACCAGCACGGCAGGAGTAGGGGAGATCAATGCCCTGCTCTTCGGCGGCATCGAGGATGTACTGGTCGTCAGGAACCTCGATGGTCTTGTTGAGGCCCTCTGCCTCGCTGATGAGGGTGACCTTGTAGGAAGCCATGAAAGGAATGGGGCTCACAGGCTCCTGGAGAAAACACCCAGGCCCTGTAGGACGGACCCTTCCTACATCCGACAAGGGCAGTTCCTGGGCTTTCGAGGGGATCCCAAGGCGAAGGCCAATGGGAACCAAGGGCACACATCAGCGTGACTTATGCAACAAGCCGCTGTTTTGGATTTTTGTCAGGAGCGCCTGATGGTCATCAGGCCCCACTGGCTCTGCTGAGCGGTGAGTTCCGCACTCCAGCCCTGCTCCGCGAGGACCTCCTGCAGGCGCGGGGCCTGACTCACCAACAGGCCACTGAGGAGGCCGAGGCCGCCTGGAGCCAGGACGGTGTCAAAGGCAGGGCAGAGGGCCTCAATCACCGGGGCAAGGATGTTGCAGAGCAGCAGGTCCGCCGGGCGCCCCTCGAGCAGCACGGCCAAGCGTTCAATCGAGCCCAGATCAACCTGGAACTGCTCCTCGAAGCCGCTGACCACGGCGTTGTCTCGGGTGGCGCGGACCGCCAGAAAGTCCGTATCGGCGGCCGCCACGCTGCTGGCGCCCTCAAGCAGGGCGGCGATCCCCAAAATCCCGCTGCCGCAGCCCAGATCGGCCACGTGAATGGAGCCCAGGCTGCCGCCACGCTCGTCTGAAAGCTCCTCGATCGCCTCCAGGCAGAGCCGTGTCGTGGGATGGCTCCCCGTGCCAAAGGCACTGCCGGGGTCCATCCGAATCACCTGACGGTCGGCGTGCTCGGGGGGCAGCTCCAGCCAGGCCGGAAGGATCAAGAGGCGCTGGCCGACCGGATCGGGTTCCCAGTGCTGCTTCCAGCTCAGGCTCCAGTCCTCGTCGTCCTGCTCGAACCAATGGATGGTCGGCAGGGCCAACCCAAAGGTGTCCGCGAGGGGCTTGAGGGCCTGCTCGAGCTGCTGGCGTTCGCTCTCCGGCCAATCTGAGGCCGGCAACCAGGCCACCAACTTCCGATCTTGGGGCTGCTCGGGGCTGTGCCGCACCGCCACCCGGGGAATCCCGAGGGCATTGAGCTTCCAGGTCAGCGATTCCTCGAGTTCTGGAAGCGCAAGCAGCTCAAGCCGCCACCAAGCCAGGGCCATCGCAATCAGAGGGTGACGGGGTGAGCCTGCTGAATGCCCTCAATGGCATGAATGCCGGCCAGCAGATCCGCGGGCAGGGGGTCATCGAGGCTGAGCACCATCACGGCATCACCGCGAACGATCCGGCGTCCCACCTGCATCGAAGCAATGTTGACGTTGTGCTCGCCAAGGACCGAGCCGATGTGGCCAATGATCCCGGGCATGTCGCGGTGGCGGGTGAAGAGCATGTGCTTACTCGGGGTCACGCTGACGGGGAACTCGTCGATGGTGGTCACCCGCAACTCGCCGTCGGCGAAGACGGCACCGGTCACCACGTGGGTGCCGTTGGCGCCCTTGGCGCTGAGCTGCAGCGAACCACCGGCGAAGTCACGGGCCGCGTCATCTTTGACCTCGACGACGTGGATGCCGCGCTCCTTGGCTTCCAGGCCGGCGTTCACGAAGTTGATCGAATCGCCCAGGGCGGTGGAGAGCAGACCCTTCTGGGACGCAATCACCAGGGGCTGGGCGGGGTGGTTGGCGAATTCACCCTGCAGACGCACCTCGAGCTCGCTGATCTGACCACCGGCCAGCTGGCTGACCAGTTGTCCCAGGATCTCGGCCAGCTGCAGGTGGGGCTTCAGGCGCTCCATCACCTCGGCATTCAGGCCGGGGATGTTCACGGCGCTGCGGGCGGGAAGACCCAGCAGGACGTCACGGATCTGCTCCGCCACGTCAACCGCGACGTTTTCTTGGGCCTCTTCGGTGGACGCACCCAGGTGGGGGGTCAAGATCAGGCGCTCGCTGACCTTGCGCAGGGGGCTGTCGGCGGCGAGGGGCTCCTTGGCGTAGACGTCCAGGGCCGCACCGGCGATGACGCCGTTCTCGACGGCCTCGGCGAGGGCCGCTTCATCGATGATTCCGCCGCGGGCGCAGTTCACGATCCGCGCGGTGGGCTTCATGGTGCGCAGCAGCTCCGCGTTCACCAGGTTTTCGGTGTCCGGGGTGCGGGGCAGGTGGAGGCTGACGTAGTCGGCCTCAGCGAACAGGGCGGGGAGCTCCTGGAGACGCACCTGCATTTGTTGAGCCCGCTCAGCCGAGACGAAGGGGTCGTAGGCCATCACGTCCATGCCCATCGCCTTGGCGACACGGGCGACGTGGGAGCCGATCTTGCCCAGGCCGACCACACCCAGCTTTTTCTTGTAAAGCTCGTTGCCGACGTATTTCTTGCGGTCCCAGCCGCCAGCCATGGTGCTGCCATGGGCGTGGGGGACGTGCCGGGAGAGCGACAGCATCAAGGCCAAGGCATGCTCAGCCGCCGCAATCGTGTTCCCCTCGGGGGAATTCACGACAATCACGCCGCGCTTGGTCGCCGCGGGCACGTCCACGTTGTCGACGCCGACGCCAGCCCGGCCGATGATCCGCAGCTTGGAGGCCGCCTCAATGATGTCGGCGGTCACCGTGGTGCCGGAGCGGATCATCAAGGCGTCGTAGTCGCCAATGATCGACTTCAGCTCTTCCGGTGGCAGGCCCGTTCGCACATCCACCTGAGCCACCTGGGACAGGATGTCGATCCCTGTTTGATCGATGGGATCGGATACCAGAACCTTCGTCATGACCCGGCGGGGTGGAGCGGCCGGAGGTGAAGTGTAGAGAGGGACCTTGAAGCCCCCACAGCGGCCGGCCGGAGCATGGAGAATCGGCAGGTCTGAAGCGTGACCCGTGGGCAGCAGCGTGGTGGTGGTGCTCTCGTCGCGAAAGCGATTGCACCAGCTCAAAGAACAGTTGGCCTCCTTAAGCCCCGCCCCGGCGCGCCTGGTCGCCGTCGGCGCGGGAGAAACCGCGATGGCCGACGTGGATGAGCTCAACCCCTCGATTGCCCGCAAGCGGCGTCAGAAGGGAATGGCGACCTGGCTGATGCCCTTCGGATTCTTCGCCGGGGTGACGTTCACCTTCATGACCGACCTCGACACCTTCGCCTTTGCCGGCGAGGTGGGCTCCCATCTCATCGGTGGCCTGCTCGGCCTCGGTTCAGGCCTGATGGGCAGCTATGCCGCGGCAGCCAGCGTCAGCTCCGACAGCGACGACCGCATCCGCGCGCTACGCAACCGCCTCGAGGAGGGCAATTGGCTGCTGCTGCTGGAAACCGCCACCGGTGTTGAGGTGCCCTGGACCCGGCTCCAGGAGGCCAAGCCACAAAGCGTGGTGCGACTCGGCGACAACTAGGAGCGGCGCCGATGCTTCCGCGCGATGAGCTGCTGCAGGGCTGCCGCAACCCCGCGGCCATGGGGAGGCTGATTGGCCTAGCCGAGCAAGCCCTGCGCACCTGGGAACCGATCTGGAGTGACTTTCTCGCCGCCGACCTGCTGGAGGAGGCCGAGCAGCGCTTCGGAAGCCTGACCGAACTGCGCCTGGCCAGTGACGGTGGCTGGCCCCAGGCCGAACGCCGGCGGCTGCTCCTGCGCCGGGTCGAAATCAGTGATGGCGAGATCCCGGCCGCACCGCTGCGGGGGCTGGTGGTCAGCGGGAACTTCCTCTTTGACCCGGCTGAACCCGCGGACGTCCGTACGGGCCTGATTGCTGCGGGGGCCCAACCCGGAGATCTGGGGGACATCTGGATGCGCGGTGACCGCGGAGCGCAGCTGATCGTGCGCGACGAGGTCGCCGACGCCTGGCAGGGGCAAAGGGCACAGGTGCGCAGCGTCGAGGTCCAAACCGAACCCCTTGAGATCAGTGGGCTGCAACGTCCCGCCAGCCGCAGTCCGAAGCAGCTCAGCAGTGTCGAGGCCTCGCTGCGCCTGGACGCCGTGGCCTCCGCGGGCCTTGGGGTCTCCCGCAACAAGATGGCCGACTGGATCCGTTCCGGCGCGGTTCGGGTGAACTGGATGGTGGTCACCAGCCCCAGCCGTGAGCTCAAACAAGGCGACCGCATTCGCCTCGACGGCCGCGGAGAGCTGGAGATCCTGGAGATTCAGCCGACCAAGCGGGATCGCTGGCGACTGACCATGCAGAGACGCTGATCCACCGACTGCTAAGTTCCTCAAGCCGAGAGGCTTCTGAGGGCGATTAGCTCAGAGGTAGAGCACTACCTTGACACGGTAGGAGTCACTGGTTCGATTCCAGTATCGCCCACTTTTCAATCCAGCTTCAGGCCATGCCAGTGACCGTGGTTCTCGGGCTGGGCCGATCTGGACTGGGTGCCGCCCGACTCTTGTCCAGGCAGGGCGCCGACGTTCTCGTCTTGGAGAGCGGTGAGGGGCCGGAGCATCAACGCAAAGCCGAGGGGCTGCGTGCCGAAGGCATCGCCGTTGAACTGGGCAGGCCCCTGACGCCGGACAGTTTCGAGCCGCTCCTGGCGACCTGCGAACGGGTGATCGTCAGTCCGGGCATCCGCTGGGACCACCCCACCCTGGACTGGCTGCGCGACCGGGGGATCCCCACCAACGGCGAGATCAGCACGGCCTGGGAGGCCAGCCAGCCCACCCCCTGGATTGGGATCACCGGCACGAACGGCAAAACAACCGTCACCCACCTGGTGGCCCACCTGCTGGAGCAGGGCGGCCTCGATGCGCCGATGTGCGGCAACGTCGGCCACTCCGCTGCGGAGTTGGCGCTCGAACGGTTTCAAGACGGGCAAACGCCTCCCCAGGCCCTGGTGGTCGAGCTGAGCAGCTATCAGATCGAATCGGCCCTGGAGTTGGCACCGGCCATCGGCCTCTGGACCACCCTGACCCCCGATCACCTCGAGCGCCACGGAACCCTGGAGAACTACCGGGCAATCAAACGGGGCCTGCTGGAGCGCTCGGCCATCCCAGTGCTGAACGCCGATGACCCGGACCTCTGCGCCCATGCCGCGAGCTGGAGCAACGTCCGCTGGACGACGGCGGAGTCCAGGGAAGCGGCCCTCGGCAAAGGCATTGATCCCTGGCTCTGGATCGAGGGGGATCAGGTCATGCACAGCAGCGGCGCGCTCTTGGCGGCCGATGCCCTGGCCATGCCGGGGGCCCATAACCGCCAGAACATGGTGATGGCCGTGGCCGTTGGCCTCGAGCTGGGGCTCAGCGGCCCCTCGATGGAAGCGGCCCTACGGGCATTCCCGGGTGTGCCCCACCGCCTGGAGCTGATCCGCAACCTCGATGGGGTCGCCTGGATCAACGACAGCAAAGCCACGAACTACGACGCGGCCGAAGTGGCCCTGAGGGCCGTCGAGGGCCCGCTGGTGGCCCTGGCCGGCGGCGAAGCCAAGCAGGGGGATGCGGGCGCCTGGATCGCTGCCCTGCAACGCAAAGCCAAGGCCGTGGTGCTGTTTGGTGCCGCCCAGTCCCACTTCCAGGAGTTGCTGCACGCCAGCGGGTACGACGGGGTGATCGAATGCTGCGACGATCTGGGCGCTGCCGTGGCGGCGGCCCAGCGCCTGAGCCAAGGGGGAGACTGCCGCGCCGTCCTGCTCTCACCGGCCTGCGCCAGCTTCGACCAATACCGCGACTTTGAAGCGCGGGGCGAGCATTTCAGATCACTGGTGCTTTGTTTGAAAAGGAATTGATTCCGCGACAACGGAATATCCGTTCAGCGGTATTTACTGACATCTCATTCGTCGTCTCATGTTGTCCTTTCTGCACAGTGCCGACTGGCAGATCGGCAAGCCCTACGCCCGGGTCGAGGACCCTGACAAGCGGGCCAAGTTGCGGCAGGTGCGCATTGAGGCCATCGATCGCATCGGCCAGTGCGCCCGGGATCAGCAGGCCGCCTTTCTGCTTGTCGCAGGGGATCTCTTCGACTCACCAACCCCGAGCAGCAGCGACATCAGCGCCGTCTGCCAAGCCCTCGGGCGACTGAGCTGTCCAGTGCTGGTCATCCCCGGGAACCATGACCACGGCGCCCCAGGCAGCGTCTGGCACCAACGCTTTTTCCAGGAGGAGTGCCAGCGACGGGCCCCCAACCTGCAGGTGCTCCTGAACCGCGAACCGCTCGTGCTGGAGCAGGCGATTGTGCTGCCCTGCCCCCTACTGCGCCGAACAGACAGCCAGGACCCCACCGCTTGGGTGCGCAGCATCGATTGGGAGGCTCTCCCGAGCGACCGCCCCCGAATCCTCCTGGCCCATGGCTCCATCCATGGCTTCGGCTCCGAGGACCTGGACGCGGATGGAGACAACCTCGCCAGCAGCCAGAACCAACTGCGCCTGGACGACGGACTGATGGGGCAGCTGGACTACGTCGCCCTCGGCGATTGGCATGGCCTCAAACAGGTTCATGCCAGGGGCTGGTACAGCGGGACCCCGGAGCCCGATCGCTTTCCCCGCCATGACGCCTACCGCGATGGTGTCGTGCTGGCGGTCCACGTCGAACGGGGAGTGCCGCCCCAGGTCTCACCACTCCCCACTGCAGCCCTGCAATGGCACACCACGGCGGTCCACCTGAGTGGCGACGACGAGCTGGAGCACTTTGAAGCGACACTCCAGACCCTGCTCGGGGATGAACCCGGAGGGCATCTCCTCCTACTCGAGGAGAGCGGCAGTTTGAGCCTCGAGGGCCATCGCCGCTACGACGCCCTGCTGGAGCGCCTCGAGGCCCAACTCCTGCGGCTGAAGCGCCGGGGTCGCTGCGCCCAGGCTCCAGACCCCAGCGAGCTCCGGGCCCTCAGCCAACGGCCCAGCGACCCGTTGATCGCCAACGTTGCCCAGCGCCTCCAAAGCGAACTGGGTGACAGCGCACTGGTCGAGGAACGCCGCGAACTCCTCCAGCTGGCCCTGGCCGAACTGCACCGCTGCGCGGGGACCTGAGCCATGCACCTGCTCTCCTGCCGCCTGCAACGGGTCCGCCAACACCTGGATCTGCAACTGAGCTTTGGCCGTCAGCTGACCCTGATTGGTGGGGTCAATGAGTCCGGCAAGAGCACCCTGGTGGAGGCGCTGCACAAAACCCTCTTCCTGCGCTCCACCGCCACCGGCCGTGGCGTCGAAGAACTCCGCTCGCGCACCCATGGCGGCCTACCGGAGATCGAGCTCTGCTTTGCCGCCCAGGGACAGCGATGGACCTTGCGCAAACGCTTTGCGGGCGCCGGCGGGACCTGTCAGCTGAGCAACCAGCAGGGCCAAGCCCATAGCGGTCCCGCCGCGGAAGAGGAGCTGGCTCGCCTGCTCGGCCTCGAGGGACCCATCGAAGGGCGGCGAATTGCCCAACTGCCCGAGCGCTGGGCCCACCTCTGGGTGCGCCAGGGGGACTCGGGATTCAATCCCTTGGAGGGCAAACCGGAGAGCTACGACTACGAGCGGCTGCTGCAGCAACTGCAAGCCAAGACCAACCTCGGGACGATGCAGTCACCGCTCGATCGCCAAGTGGTCGAGCAACTGCAGCAACGGCTGGGGCAGTTGTTCACCGCAACGGGCCGCATCAAGGCCGGCTCCCCCCTCGCCCAGGTCATCCAGCGGGAAGAGGAGGGCATTGAGCAGTGCAATGCGGCCCAGCAACAGCTGCTGGAGCTGGAGCAGGCGATGGAGCGGCTGGGGGCCATCGCCGAACGCCTCAACAGCATTGATCAGGACCTGCGGCCAGGCTTACTGCGGGAGCGGGAACTCGAGCAACGCCAACACCTGCTCCAAGCCGAACTCGAGCCGGTGCTGCTCCAACACCAGGCCCTCGAGCGGCAACACAAACAACGGCAGGAGCTCGAGCGAACCCAGCAGGAGCAACAGAAGGAACAACGCCAACTGCAACAGCAACTCGAGCAAGCCCTCACGCAGCAGGCCCAGCGGAGCGCGGACCAGGAGCGGCAGGCCCAGCAGAGCAAAGCAGCAGAGCAGCACCTGCAACACCTGCGGGCTAAGCAAGAGCGGGTTCGCCAGCGGCTGGATCTACAGCAAGTGCGGCGTGAACGCCAACAGCTCGAGGCCCATCAGCAGGAGATGAACCGCCTGCAGGCGGAAGCCTCGCGGCTCAAGCAGACCCTGGCCGACCTGCCGATGATCACCGCCGAACAGGTGCGCAGCTTGCGGCGGGCCGAGCAAGCCATCGCCCAAGCAGAAGCGCGGCTCGAGGCCATGGCCACCAGCATTGAGGTGCTCCAAAGCGATCAAGCCATCCAGCTGGGCGGAGCGCTGATCCAGCCAGGTGAGCGGAGACAACTCAACAGCATCAGCGATCTCCAGGTCGGCGATGGGGTGCGCCTGAGGGTGAGTCCCGGGGGCGGCGACGCCCTGCCCCAGTCCCAGGCCCAACTGGAGCGTTGCCATCAGGACTGCGGGCTGCTCGCGAAACAACTCGGAGTCGCCAACAGCGAAGCGGCGGAGGCGATCGAGCAGCGACGGCGAAGCCTCGAGCAGGAGCTCTCCACCCTGCGCCAAGCCGCCAAGGCCATCCCCTGGTCCGGACTCAGCGAGCGACTCGCTGCACTGCTGCCGCGGCAGGGTGAGCTCGAGCGGGCGATCGCCCAGGCCAGCCCCGAAGAACTGCCGGATGCCCCTACGGCACTTGAAGCGCTGGATGCGGAGCTGCGCGAGAGCATCCAGCGGCAGAGCAGCGCTCTGGAGGCGCAGCAACAACAGCAGAACCAGGAGCGCCAACAGGAGCAGGTTCAGGCCCGCCAGCTCGAGCAACAACGAAGCCGCCTCGAGCAACTCTCGGGGTCCTTGGCAATGCTGAACGCCCGGCTGCAGGAGGAGGCCCCAGCCGAAGCCAGCGCCGAGCGGCTGAAGGAACTCGAACAGGAGCTTCTGCAACGCCGAGGCACCCTGGGCGCCATCGAGGCCGAACGCCAACAGTTGCAGCGGCAGCGCCCCGGCTCCTTGGGGGCCGCACAACTGCTCGAGCAACTCAACCAGGAGAAAGAACTCCTGCTGAATGAACGGGGTCAAAACGAACAACGCTGCGCCAGCCTCGGAGCCCAAAACCCCAGCGCGCAACTGGAGCTGGCCCAGGCCCGCTTGGAGAACGTGCAACGGGAGAGGCGCCAGCAGGAGCGGGAAGCCCAAGCCCTCCAACTCCTGCAGGAGCATTTCCATCAGGCCCAAGCCGAGCTCGCGAATCGCTACAGCGAACCGCTCTGCGCCGCCCTCAACCCCTATCTCGATGTGTTGCTGAATGCCGGATCTGAGCGGGCCCTACTGGAGTTCAATCCCAAATACGGCTTCCAGCAACTGCAACTGCTGCAAGACAACCAGGCCTACGACTTTGGGCGACTCAGTGGAGGCATGCGCGAACAACTGGCGGGGGCACTGCGTCTGGCCATGGCCGAAGTCCTGATGCAGGCCTATGACGGCGCCCTGCCTCTGGTCTTTGACGATGCCTTCACGAATACCGATCGTCAGCGTCTCGCCCAGTTGCAAGGCATGCTCCAACGGGGGATGGAGCAGGGCCTGCAATTGATCCTGCTGAGCTGCCATCCCGAGGACTATCAACACGTCCTGAACTGGGCCCAAGAAAAAAGCCCCTCCGACTCCATCGAAGGGGCTACTGGTGTTGAGGTGAAACTCAGCCGTTCGAGCTGAGGATCACTCCTCGTCTTCGTCGCTACCGCCGGCGGGAATCAGACGAATCTGCTTGCGGCCGAGCTTGATTTCGAACTCGTCGCCGGGCTGCAGATCGAGCATGGCGGTATAGGCCTTACCGATCAGCAGGTTGCCGTTGCCCTGAACGGTAGCGACATAGCTGAGCTTGCGGCCACCCTTGCCAACCTTGCTGCTGACACCCAGTTCAACGCCTTTGGCTTCCAGCAGGGCCTCGTAGAAGGCGGTGAAGTTCAGGCGCTCACCACCGTCCTTCTTGGAGGACACATAACCGCAGGCGCGGACGATATCGGACTTACTTACATCGCCAAGCTCTTTAACTTTGGCCAGCAGATCAGAACCCGTGAGCATCGAAGTAGAGGGTGTTAGCCGGATACTGGTGCAACATACAGCACGGTTTAGCTAGCGACCAGCGCCAAGAAATCCAAATCAAGGGAGAATTCGGCAAGACGTTGACTAACAAAGCCCTCGATGCATCGGATCCGAGAATTACGCAGGGAGGAGCACACTGAAGCGATCCGCATCTATCAGCAGGCGGTGCTGAGTTGCGACCAGAAGCTGTACACACAGGCACAAAGAGAAGCCTGGGCTTCGCAAGGTCCATCCCTCCATGCAGCCCTGACGCGAGGCCAAGGCCTGGCCAGCGAAGGTTCAGACGGACAACTACTCGCCTTTGCGCTGCGCGATCCCAACGCGCGACTCTCGCTTCTCTATTGCCATCCCGAGGCCCAAGGCCAGGGCCATGGGAGTGCCTTGGTCAAGGCCGCGGAGACCGCAGCTGCACAGGAGAACCTCGCAGAACTGCACACCGAAGCCAGCTTGATCTCCACCCCATTGCTGCTCTCCCTGGGCTGGCGCATTCGCTGGAGAGAAACGTTGTTGATCCGCGGAGTCCCCTTTGAGCGGTTCAACCTCAGCAGATCGCTGAAACCGATACTGAATTGATGGCCGAAGCGCAGCTCCAACAGTTCCTCAACAAGATCGAGCAACTCAATGCCTTCGTGGCCTTGAGCGAAGCGCAGCCCGCCCTGCGCCAGGCGCTGCGGGACTGCAGCAATCACCACGATGTGGTGCAACTGGCCGCCCAGTTCGGCTTTGACATCGGCCGGCGCTGGGGGGACAGCCCAGCGAAACCGGCTGGACCGTCGGATCAACCCAACCTGCTGCGGGGGGCGTGCCCGGCCGCCGGCCAGGAACACACCGAGGTCCTAGCCAGCGGCCAGCATTGGCGGCTCGAGCGCATTCATTCCTGCCAGGCCATCAGCCCAGCGCAAGGCTGGTACGACCAGGCGGAGAGCGAATGGGTCCTGCTGCTACGTGGAAGCGCGACGCTGCACTTTGAAGACGAAGGCCAGCCTCGGGACCTCTGCGTCGGCGATGCACTGTTGATCGCACCGCATCGCCGGCATCGGGTTACGGCAACCGATCCGGATCCGGGGACGGTGTGGCTGGCTCTGTTCTGGTCGGCGGACGCTTGAGGTGCGATTGGCGCACCAGCCAGTAGGCCGCCGCCAAGGAGACGATCGCCACCCCCAAACCGATCAGCACAGCCGGGTCCTTCTGCATGCCCGGAGGGGAGACAATCACCTTGCGGGCGACCGCCGTCAACGCCGTCACCAGCACCAGCTCGATCTGAACGACGTGTTCCCGCAGGTAGGCGGTGAGGTTCTGGAGGACCTCCACGGCAATCAAAATCACCAGGATTTGATCCAGGAGACCCACCAGGCCCTCACCGGTCCAATTGACCTGAAGATCCAGCAGGTCGCTGCCCAGGAAGAGCAGCAGTTGCAGGGTCGCCACCACCAGGACCACCGTGAGGGTGACCGAGAGCACCTTGGCGAGCGCGCGCTCAAACCCTGAGATCCCTCTCAGGAAAGCGCGATCACAGAACAGAGACTTCAATTACGAAAGGGCGTGTACTGGGGCTTCGCCGGAGTATCCCCCGGAGGGTTCACCAACTTGGTGTCGCAGGTGATACTTCCGTCCGCTGCGGTCACACAGTTTTTGGGTTCGACCGTGGTTGCCGGACCCACATTGCTGCCCGGTCCCCAGAGGAAGCTCTCCGACTGAGCCTGAACGGCAGCGGGGTAGGCCGCGCCCAGGGCAACGGCGGAAGCCCAGGCCAGCCAACGGGTGCGGGACATCTCAGCGGTGCAACGTGCACCCACTGTGACGTGACTGACGGCAGCCGTCAGCCATCTCCGACTTCCAGTCGGATTTCTTCCAGGAGCAGGTCCAATTGCCCCAAGGAATCCTCGACAGCGGGTGACGCATCAGCCACAGCCCCCCCGCCTTGATCCTCGCTTTGCCAGACCGCCTCAATGTCACAGAGACGTTCCGCCAACCCCACCAGGCCATCGCGCCGGTAGGTGCGGTCGAGCTCATCGAGCAGCACCGGCATCCGAATCGAACTGGCCCGCAGCGCCCGGCGCAAATCCGATTGCGTCCTGCCGCTGTGGCGGAGCCAGTCCTTGATGAACGATTGCAGTTCGTCTAACTGCTCAGAGGTCAGAGCAGCCATCAGCGCGTCGGGGGGAACCAGCGATCCAGTTTGCGTTGCGCCCGGATCCGAATGGGGTCGCTCATGTGACGCGTGCAGAGCCCCAATAAAGCGGTCAAGGCCACCAGGTCATCACTAAAGCCCGCAGCCGGAATGAAATCAGGGATCAGATCGACCGGCACCAGGAGATAGGTCAAGGCCGCCAGCATCGTCAGGCGCACCTGGGGTGGCGTGCCCGGATCGAGCATCAGCTCCAGACATTCCAGGGCTGGCCGGGCGATGGCACGACCGGCACGGCGCAACAGCTGGCGCAGCGCCCCCTCATCCACCTCGGTGCTGCCCAGCACCTGGGCATCAATGGGTTGGGCAGCAGGGTCGACAGCCATGGGCTGGTGTCACCTCAAGCGATGACACCATTCTGAGGGCCGACTTACTGGACGACAGAACTGACGTCCACCAGGCCGCTCTGAATCCCCACCTTGCGCAGCTTGCGCAGGGCCCGTTGGACGACCTGACGGCAGTACTCCCGGCTGCAGCCCAGCAGGCGCGCCACCTCGGCCAAGGTCCGCCATTCATGGCTGCCATCCAGGCCGAAGCGCAGCATCACCACGGTGCGCTCCTTCGGGGTGAGGTTCGACTGATCCAGGAGCTTCCAAACGGCGGCATTGCGCTCCGCCAATTCACAACGCTCCATCGGCGGAAGGTCCTCGCTGGGGAGCACATCGACCAACTCCGTGGGATCGGATTTGGATTTGACGATGCCCTGCAGGCTGACCGTGACGCTGCGCAGTTCGCAACCCAGCAAATCCTCAATTTCATCGAGCGGCAAACCCAATGCCGTCGCCAACTGTTGTGAGGTCGGCGCCATGCCATTGCGCTGCATCAAACGCGCCTTCGCCGCCCGCAGGCGTGTCAATTTTTCATTGACATTGACAGGGATCCGAATCGTGCGACTTTGGGTCGAAAGCGCACGATTGAGACCCTGACGAATCCACCAGTAGGCATAAGTACTAAAGCGATGGCCACGGGTGGGGTCGTATTTCTCCACGGCCCGGGTCAAACCGAGGGTCCCCTCTTGGATGAGATCCAACAGATCAAGACCCTTGCCCTGGTAACGCTTGGCCAGGTTGACCACCAGGCGCAGGTTGGCGGTGATCATCTGATCTTTGGCCCGCTCGCCCACGCGCATCGTGCGCTTTTCGATGTCGTTGTAGCTGCAGGCCTCGCCAACACCACCAGCCATAGCGCAGCGCTCATGCAAGTGCACCATCGCTTGTACCTTGCGGCCAAGCATCAGCTCTTGCTCTGGTGTCAACAATTGGTGACGACCAATTTCACCCAAGAAAGCACTCAGCGAGCTGGCCATGATTGCGCGTTCTGCTGATTTGAACCTAAGGGCTTTTTTGCTCAATAAAAAAAGGCACTAAAAAGCTTCCAAGTTTCAAAGTTCTTCCCTAATTCATATTTGCTTCGCAACTGCAGATTGGCTTCCGAAGCCTGAACAAAACCAGCGCAGCCCCTCAGTCGCTACGGTCTGGAGCCCATCCCGTCCAAGGCCATGCCCGCCCCGGCTCTGATCGCCGACATCGCACCGACCGTCTTCACTCGAGCCGGCGTGGCCTACGTCCACTACCTGAGCTTCATGCTCTGCTTTGGCGCCCTGGTGCTGGAACGCCGCCTGATCCAGCCCAACCCAAACCGCAAGGACGCCACCTTGATGGTGATCACGGATGTGGTCTACGGAATGGCCGCCCTCGCCCTGCTGGTGAGCGGAATCCTGCGGGTGATGCACTTCGGTCAGGGGTCCGAGTTCTATACGGAGAACCCCCTGTTCTGGTGGAAGGTTGGCCTCTACCTCTCCGTGGGTGGCCTCTCCCTCTACCCAACGATCACCTACATCACCTGGGCCATCCCCCTGCGCAAAGGTGAGCTGCCCCAAGTGAGCGAAGCCCTGGCGAAGCGCCTGGCCTGGATCCTGAATATCGAATTGGTGGGCTTTGCCCTGATTCCGTTCCTCGCCACCTTGATGGCCCGGGGCGTCGGCCTGCCTGGTTAAGACCAGCGATGGAGCTGCCGCCTCCAGATCCCTGTCCCGTCGCCTCCGAGGTGCGGCCCTGGCCTGGTCAGGGTCCGCTCTTGATCGAGGCGGCCGCGGCCAGCGGCGTTGGCTACAGCGACCGCCTGAGGACAACCCCGGCGGGCTGGCCGCGACGCCGTCACTGGTGCGTCTGGGTCCAGCCCGTGGAAACCGACGGTCCTGGGGCGATCTGGGAGCAGCGCTGGAATCGAGCCGTCGGCGCCGCCCTGCGCACCTGGCAGGAGCTGCTGCCGATTGAGCTCGTCTCCGATCCGCTGCGGGCCCAGGTGCGGGTGGAACGCCGTCGGCCTCCCCTGCGCAACAACCGCGCCAGCAACGGACGGGCCCTGCTGCAACTGCAGGACGTGCGCCGGCAGCAACGCTGGCAACGGGAGCCGCTGGTGACCGTGCTGATCAGCCCCGGCCAAGCCCAAACGGCGATCCAGGCCACGAGCCTCCATGAATTGGGCCACGCCTTTGGTCTCTGGGGCCATAGCGACCAAGCCGGCGATGCCCTGGCCGTCAAAGCCGGACCGATCCCCGTGCTCGAGCTCAGCCCCCGCGATCGAGCGACCTTGATGTGGTTGCAAGAACAGCCAGGGCTGACCCAGGCTGAGCTGCCCTCCAACCAGCCATGACTCCGCCGAGGCGGACCCTCTCAGATCTGTTCTTGAGACGGCCCGTGTTCAGCTTGGTGCTGAGCCTGCTCCTGCTGTTGATGGGGGCCCTCAGCCTGAGCGGCCTGCAGGTGGAGAACTTGCCCGGCATTGCCCCGGGCCGGGTCAGTGTCCGGAGCTCCTATCCCGGGGGGAGCCCCGAGGTGGTCGAGCAGGGAGTCACGGCCCTGATCGAGCAACAACTGAATGGGCTTGAGCGCTTGGAGAGCATCCGCTCGAGCAGCAGCGGAAGCGGCAGCAGCATTCAGCTGAACTTCCGCGGCGGCTCCCCGGAGCTCAACCAGGTCAACACCCAAAACGAGATCGCCCAGGTCCTACGGCGGCTGCCGGCCCAAGTCGCCCGCCTCGGTGTGCAAGTCCGACGCAGCTCCGATGACCTCTTAATGGTCCTGAGCTTCAGCGCGGATCCCCAGCGCTACACACCGCAGTTCCTCAACGGCTGGGTCAGCCAGGTCGTGCAGCAGCGGTTGCAGCGGGTGGAGGGGGTCGGTGATGTCCGTCTGTTTGGCGGCAGCCCCATGGCCTTCCGGCTCTGGCTGAATCCCACGGCGCTGCTGGAGCGCCAACTGACGATTAACGACGTGGAGCGGGCCCTGCAAGCCCAAAACGTCTTGGCTGCCCTCGGACAAACCGGTGAAGCGCCGATGCCCCCCGGCCAGGCCACCACCCTGCCGCTGGAGATGGAAGGGCGGCTGCGCAGCCCCGAGGAACTCGAACAGCTGGTGGTCGGCGAGGGGCCCGAGGGTGGGGTCGTGCTGCTCAGCGACATCGGCCGGGTGGTCCTCGGCAGTGAGAGCTATGACGCCGTCGCCACCAACCTCCAGGGCAGCAGCGCGGTCGCCATTGGCGTCTACCAACGGGACGGCACGAATGCCCTCGCGGTCAGTGAGTCGGTGGAGCGGGCCCTGGCCGAACTGCAGCCGGACATTCCCCCGGGCATTGATCTGCAGCTGATCGTCAACGAAGCGGAGACGATTCGCACCAGCATTGGCGAGACGGCGGGCAGCCTTCGCGATGCGGTCTTGCTGGTCTTCTTGGCCCTGCTGCTCGGGCTCGGCAACAGCCGCCTCGCCCTGATCAGTGCCCTGGCCGTCCCGGTCTCCCTCCTCGGCTCGATCAGCCTGATCAAGCTGGCGGGGGGCTCGATCAACACCCTCAGCCTGTTTGGAATGGTGCTGGCCTCGGGCCTCGTGGTCGATGACGCCATCGTCGTCAGCGAGGACATCGGCCGACGCTTGAAGGCCGGCGCCTCCCCCCTGGCGGCGGCTCGCGCGTCCATGGCCGAACTCGGAGGCGCGGTGGTCGCCACCTCCCTGGTACTGGTGGTGGTCTTCCTCCCCGTCATCGGCCTGGAGGGCAGCGTGGGTCGGCTCTATGCGCCGATCGCCATCAGCATCAGTGCGGCGATCGCGGTTTCAACCTTCAACGCCATCAGCTTCACCCCTGTGGCGGCCAGTCGCCTGCTCCACGCCGAACAGCGCGAGCCCGCCTGGTTGCTGCGCTGGATTGATCCACCCCGGCGTTGGCTGGAGTCCCTGGAAGCCCCCTATGGACGCTGGCTCGAGGGCTCATTGCGGCTACGCCGCCGCGTCATGGCCAGCGTCGTGCTGGGTCTGCTGATCACGGCCCTGGGCTTGAGCTGGAGACCGACGGCCTTCATCCCCCAGGAAGACAACGGACAGTTGCGGGGAGTCGTGGTCCTGCCGGAGGGGCTCTCATTGCAGCGCACCGAGGCGGTGATGCAGCAGGTGCAAGAACTAACGGCGGCGGACCCGGCGATTCGAACCGGCAACTTCTATGCCGGACGCTCCTTCGGCGACAGCACCCCCAACAAGGGGCTGCTCTTCCTGCGTCTCCAACCGATCGGTCAACGGGGACCGGGCCGCCCCAGCACGGAAGCGGTGGCCCAACGCCTGAACCGCGCTCTGCGCAAGCAAATCACGGGAGCAACGGTGATCGTCAGCCAGCCGCCCAGCGTGCGCGGTTTCAGCAGCGAGGGTGGGCTCGAGCTGGAGCTGCTCGACACCAGCAATGGCCAGTTGTCCCTGCAGCAATTTGCCAGGGAAGCGCAGCGGCTGATCCAAGCCGCCAATGCCACCGGCAGGTTTGAGCGGGTCTCCACCCGCTTCAGCGCCGATTCACCGCTCTTGCGCCTGGAGCCCGATCGGCTGCAAATGGCCTCCCTCGGAGTCAAGCTAAGCCAGCTGGTCAGCACATTGCAGGCCAGCTTGGGCAGCAGCTACGTCAATGACAGCTTTGAGGGGGACCAGGTCCGCCGGGTGATTGTTCAACTCGATGGGGGAGGACGGCGCAACCTCGATGACGTGCTGGCCCTGCAGGTGCGCTCGAAGAAGGGAGCCCTGATCCCCGTTGGTCAGTTGGTGCAGGTGGAAGTCTCCAGTGGAGCCAGCACGATCAACCACAGCCGCCTGGTCCGCTCCATCAGCATCCGCGCCCTGCCGGCCTCAGGGGTGAGCACCGGACAAGCGATGGCCGAACTGGAGCGGCTGCAACAGCAACTCGGCGGCCGCAGCACCGACCTGGCCTGGAGGGGACTGGCCGAAGAAGAGCGGCGCTCCGGCGGCAGCACCGTTCGGGTCTTTGCCCTGGCGGTCTTGGTGATGGGGCTCGTGCTGGCCGGCCTCTACGAGAACCTGCTGGACCCGTTCATCATCTTGATTACCGTCCCCCTGGCCCTGCTGGGAGCCCTCGGGGGCCTGGTGCTGCGGGGGCTGCCACTGGATGTCTATGGCCAGATGGGACTCCTCGTCCTGGTGGCCCTGGCGGCCAAGAACGGCATCCTGATCGTGGAATTCGCCAACCAGCACCTACGGGAGGGACTGAGCGTGGACGAAGCGATCCGCGAGTCGGCCCGTTCCCGGCTGCGGCCGATCCTGCTGACGGCGATCTCCTCCCTCGCTGGATTCCTGCCCTTGCTGCTCGCCAGTGGCAGCAGCGCCAGTAGCCGGATCAGCATCGGCACCGTGGTGTTCTTCGGACTGCTGGTGGCCACCGTCTTAAGCCTGTTTGTCGTGCCCAGTAGCTACAGGTTGATCAAGGGCTGGGAGCTCCAACTCAAAGCCCGGAGGACCCATGCCTAAACCGTTCTGGCCAGCGTTGGCCGCCCTTGGACTCCTGGCAATCACTGGCTGCGGCTCCCCCACAGGACGGCCGCCGCAGAAGGTCAAGGCCGCTCCCCTGGCGCGGGAGGTGTTCGTGCAAAGCATCGATACCGTCAGCACCCTCGAGGCGACCGATGAGATCGAACTCGCGGCCCAGGCCGGCGGACGCATTCAACGGGTCCTGGTCCAGTCCGGGCAGCCCGTGCAGGCGGGGCAGCTGCTGCTGGTCCTCGATCAAACCCAACTCAAAGCCGACGTCTCCGCCCTGAAAGCGCAGAGCAAAAGCGATCAACTGGCCTACGAACGCTTCGCGGGTCTGGTGAAGGAGGGGGCCGCCACCGCCCTGCAGCGGGATGAATTTGAAGCCAAGGCGATCGGATCCAACCAAGCCCTACGGGCCAAGTTGGCGGACCTCTCCTACAAGGATGTCCGCGCTCCGATCGCAGGAGTGATCAGCGATCTGAGCGTCAAAGCGGGGGATGTGCTCCAGGCCGGTAGCCCCTTCAGCCGAATCATCCGCAATGAGGCCCTGCAGGCCCGCATCGACGTGCCGGCAGCCCAGGCGAACCGTCTCGCCAGCGGCCAACTGGTGCAACTGCTGGATGGCCAAGGGCAAAGGCCCATCGCCAAGGGGCGGGTGACGATGATCGACCCCAACATCAACCCGAGCAGCCAGACCCTGCTGGCGAAGGCCAAGGTCGACAACCCCAACGGCATGCTGCGGGACGGGCAACGGCTGAGAACCCGCTTGATCATTGGCGCTGAGCGCCAGCTCGCCGTCCCCTTTGAGGCGGTCACACGCCAGTTCGGTCAAAGGTTCGTCTTTGTGGTCGGCACCCCGGCCGACTGGAAGAAGGACCCCGGCAAAACGCCCCTGGCACGCATTGAGCGCCTTCCGGCGGACAGCACCGTGGCGTTGCAGCGCAGCGTCCGCTTGGGCCCCCTGCAGGGTGATCGCTATCCGGTGCTCAGCGGACTGTCGCCAACAGATCGTGTGATCTTGAGCCACCGCTCGGGGCTCCGCCACGGGAGCCCCATTCAACTGAAGTAGCCCTACTCGCGACGGGG
Organism: Synechococcus sp. LTW-R; assembly: GCF_014217875.1. Taxonomy (NCBI): domain Bacteria; kingdom Bacillati; phylum Cyanobacteriota; class Cyanophyceae; order Synechococcales; family Synechococcaceae; genus Synechococcus; species Synechococcus sp. LTW-R. The sequence goes on along the minus strand of NZ_CP059060.1, from coordinate 52,289 downwards.
GGCTCCGCGGCGCGCCGCGAGGACTTCCTGGACTTTGCGCCAGCTGACGCCGTGGTGGGCCAAGGCGACCTGGAGGTGGAAGACGATGTCGGCCGCCTCGCCCGCCATCTCCTCTGGACTGTTGTCCTTGCAGGCCATCACAAATTCGGCGCTCTCCTCCCCGATCTTTTTGAGGATTCGGTTGTCACCGCCCTCCAGCAACTTGTTCGTGTAGCTGCCGGGCTCGGGCTGATCGCGGCGTCCTTCGATGACCCGCATCAGCTCCGTGCAGACATCGGCAGGCGGAGGCGCGGCGCTGGCACCACCGTCCGTTGGGCTGGGGCCGTCGTCGTAGAAGCAACTGCGGGCGCCGGTGTGGCAGGCGACGTCACCCTTCTGCTCGATGGTGAGCAGCAACACATCGGCATCGCAGTCGTAGCGAAGGCCGCGCAGGGCCTGGGTGTGGCCGCTGGTGGCCCCCTTGTGCCAAAGCTCCTGCCTGGAGCGACTCCAGTAGTGCACCTCGCCCGTGGCCAGGGTGCGCTCGATCGCCTCTTGGTTCATCCAGGCGACCATCAGGACCGCACCGTCGAGCCAGTCCTGCGCGACCGCCGGGATCAGGCCGGCCTCGTTAAAACGAAGGGAGCTGATGAAGGCCGGATCTGGGGCCTGAAATGATGCCTGCAAGGGCTGCCGATCCATCTACCCCGATCCTCCCTCAAGACCCACATCCAAGATTCACCGGGGATGACCGCCGCCTACACCTGCAGCAAAACCTTTAGCGGCTATCCCTGTTGCCACCGTCAGTGGCGACACGCCGGCCATTGCCGTTTTGTGCACGGTTACAGCCGCAGTTTTTGCTTCTGGTTCCAAGCCGAGGAGCTCGACGAGAACGGCTTTGTGGTGGATTTCTCCAGTCTCAGCGAGCTGGAGCAACGCCTCAGACAGCAGTTTGACCACACGTTTTTGGTCAACGCCGACGACCCGCTGCTGGAGCAGTGGCAGAGCCTCCACGCACAGGGGGCCCTGGATCTGCGGGTGATGGACAACGTCGGGATGGAAGCCAGTGCCGCCCTGGTCTGGGACTGGGCCAACACGCTGCTGAGGACCCGTGATGGCGGCCGCAGCTGCTGCTGGAAGGTGGAAGCCCGGGAGAACGAGAAGAACGCGGCTTGTTACAGCGCCGTCCCGACGTGGTTTAGCAACAAAGCGCAGGCCAACTGATTCATTGGCAGCAGAATGGCGCGTTCGCAGGAGCGCCATGGTCCGCAGTCCTGAACGTCAGGCCGAGACCCAGACCTTCATCGCTTCGAGCTGTTCGGCCCCGCCCAAACGCGTGGCGATTGGCTATGCGCCGCTGGGGATCGTCTCCATCGGCATCGTGCCCATGGGGGTGGTGAGCATTGGCGTGGTGCCCATGGGCGTGGTGAGCCTGGGGGTTGTCGGCATGGGCGTGCTCAATGCCTGCCTTGTCGGCATGGGCGTTGCCGTCGCTGGACTGAACGCGATGGGGCTTTGGACGTGGAGCCCAGACCCCAGCCAGGCCCACGTCCACCGGCCGGAAGCCAAGACACTCACGCTCTATCCCAGCCAGCAGGAGGCCCTCGATCAAGCCCGAACCCTCGGCTGCAGCGGCGCCCATCGGATGGGCTCTGGCTGGATGCCCTGCAACAGCCATCCCGATTGAGACCCAATCCTGTCGCATAGGCGACATTCAAGTCTCAGGGGTCGTAACTTAAGATTCGCTTTCGATTTCGCGAAAGCTTTTTCTTGCCCGTTGCACTCCTGGTTCCAGCACTGCAGTTGCTCAATCCCATGCCAGGGGTTGTGACCCAAGACGCCCACGCTGAGCATCCGGCCTTGGACATTGCCTGCGCCGTTGGCACTCCGGTGCGCGCGGCCCATGACGGTGTGGCCTCCGTGGTCCGCAGCCACACCCACGGCAACACCGTGGTGCTGGTGGGCAACAACGGCCTCGAAACCAGCTACAGCCACCTGCACAGCACCCAGGCCCCGGGCAAATACAAGCGGGGTGACCTGATCGGGCTTTGCGGGAACACCGGCGCCTGGACCACCGGCCCCCACCTGCACTTCGAGACCAACCGTCCTTATTTACTGAGCAACCTGGATACGAGCTTCTACAGCGAGGTCGCCCAAGACCCCGCCCCTCCGTCCACGGCAAGCCAGGGCACAGGTGGTTCCCCCGCCGCGCTGATGGGGCGAGACTGAGGGCTCCCGACCTAGCGAGTGCCCTTGGCTCGAATCGCGACGATTTGGGCGATCTTCCAAGGGCTTCTGATTGAGGCCCTGCCCTTTCTCTTCATTGGGGTCCTCATTGCCGGCTTGGCGCGCTGGATCGCGCCGGGTGGCCGTTGGCTGCAGCGCCTGCCGGACCAGCCAATCTTGGCGCCCCTCAGCGGTGCCGGCCTGGGCTTTGCCCTGCCAGCCTGCGAATGCGGCAATGTCCCTGTCGCCCGGCGGCTGCTCGCGGGCGGCGCTTCGATGGGCTCGGCACTGGGCTTTTTGTTCGCGGCCCCGGTCCTGAACCCCATCGTGTTGGCCAGCACCTGGGCGGCCTTCCCCGATCAGCCCTGGTTGATCGCCGCTCGCCCCCTCGGCGCCCTCTTGGTGGCCGTGGTCCTCTCAGGCGTGCTGCAGCGGCTGCCCGAGGGGCAACTGCTGGAAAGGAGCCTCCTGGCGGAGCGCCGGCTCAGCCAGCCGCTCGAGGAAGCCAGCCTGCTGGAGCGCAAAAGTGGCGTTCTTGGCACACCCCCGCCCCCTCGAGCCGAGCCCAGTCGGCCCAGCCTGAGGACGGTTCTCGAGCACAGCACGAGGGAGTTTCTCAACCTGGCGGTGTTGCTGATCCTGGGCAGCTTGATCGCCGCCACCGTCCAAACCCTTCTGCCTCGCAGCTGGCTGCTGGCGGTCGGAGGAGCACCGACCCTCTCAATCCTCAGCTTGATGTTGATGGCGGTGGTGATTTCGGTGTGCTCAAGCGTGGACGCCTTTCTGGCGCTGGGCTTCGCCGCTCAAATCACACCGGGCGCGCTGCTGGCCTTTCTGGTGCTGGGGCCGGTGGTGGACCTCAAATTGCTGGGGTTATTTGGGGTGATCATGCGGCCCAAAGCGATCGCGATCACCGCGATTGGAGCCAGTGTTGTTGTGTTGCTACTGGGGCAATGGGTCAACCTTTGGCTGCTCTGATCCGCCCGCTGACCTTGGGACTCTGGGGAGCCGCCCTAGTGCTGAGCACCCTGAGCGGGCGCCTGGACCTTCTGCTGAGGGGCGCCTTCCATCCCCTGGTGGGGATCTGCGGTGTCGCCCTCTTGGCCCTGGCCCTTCAGCAATGGCTTCAGCCCGCCGCAGGGCGTGAGTCCGTCCAAACCCAACGGGCCTGGCTGTTCAGCAGCGCGATGGCTATCGCGGTTCTCTTGGCACCACCGAATCCGTCCTTCAGCGATCTCGCCGCCAGTCGCAGTGAGGCCTTCAATGGGACGTCGGAGCTGGAATTTGTCCTCCCCCCCTCGCAGCGGACCTTGACCGATTGGGTGCGGTTATTGCGCAGCCAACCCGACCCCCAGCTCTATGTCGGTGATCCCGTCAACATCAGCGGCTTCGTGTACACCCCGAACGGGGGCCGCCCCCAATTGGGTCGCCTGACGGTGCGCTGCTGCCTGGCGGATGCCACTCCGATTGGCCTTCCCATTCGGTGGCCGGAGGACTACAAACCCCAACGCGACACCTGGCTCTCGATCCGCGGCCAAATGGCCGTGGAGACCACCACCAGTGGATCGAGTCAGAGCATCGTGCTCGCCGAGGAGATCCGATCGATCCCACGGCCCGAGCAACCCCTCGAACCATGAGACAACTGCGCTGGTTCCTGGCGGCTGGACTGGCCCTATCCGCACTGCAGCAACAGGTTCTGCTGCAGAGGCCGCCCCAACTCCGCCGGTTGGAATCCAGCACCGTCACCTCTGGACCTGCAGCGCTCAGCGCGAAATTCAGCCGGCCCATGGAGCGAGCCAGCGTGGCCAAGACGAGCCAGCTGGAGCCGGCGCTGACCCACCAATGGCTGGGCAGCGGCAATCTTCTGCGCCTGTTGCTGGATCCAGGACAAACCATCACAGCCCCCTTGAAGGTCGTCCTGGGGGGAGCCGATCAACGCGGTGTTGCTCTCGCTCAACAACAGTTCTGGTGGGATCCCAGGCCCTGGCTGGTGGTCGTCAGTCCTGGCCCCCAAGGGGACCAACTCGAGCTCCTTGGACGCGATGGCCACTGGAGACTCCTGAGCGAAGCCAACGGCCCCATCACCTCCGTGGAGCCCCTCGGCAATGGAGCGGGAATTGCCTTCAGCACCAGTGGCGGGCGCACTGAAGAGACCTGGCTGCTTGAACTCGATCAACAGGCCACCTTTGCGTCCAAGCCCCAATCCCTTGTCGTGAAGGGAATCAAGCGACTGCTCGAGAGTCCACTGACCTTCAGCCACTTCAGCAGCAACAGAAAAGGCGATCTGTTGATTCAGTGGGGAGCTCCAGGGTTCGCCCGCTCATTCACGTCGTTGATCCAAGCCAATGGGCAACGCAGGCGCCTCGATCTGGACGCCTCAGGAACGGCTCAGCTGCTTCCGGGAGGCGGAGCACTGATTGCGCCCGAGGCCGATGGCCTGGTGCTGAGCAACCTCCCGGGCCACCCACCGCGACGGCAGTTCCTGCCGGGGAGCCGCGACCTGAGCAGTGTTTGTCCAACGGGGGGCCGAGCGTTACTGACGCGGCGATGGCCGGACTACCGCCAATCCGTTGAACTGCTGGAGCCCGGGCAACCCCCCAAGCAGCTCTGGATTGGCCTGGATGCCGTGATGGGAACGGCCTGCGAACGCAGCGGGGAACGCATCTGGCTCTTGCTGACCCACTGGGACCAAGCGACCAACAGCCAAACCCCGCGCGTCGTAGTGATGAACCGATCGGGCGTCGTCCAAACCCAGCGCGAACTCAAAGGATGGGAACTGGAAATGCGCAGTGGCTTTGCCTTGGATCCCACCCGAGATGTGCTGCTGCTGGCCCTGCGCAATCCCAAGGAGTCACTGGGGCGTGCGGCAGAGCTTCAGGCCTCCACCTTGGCGTTGAAGGTCCTGGACAAACCGATCAAGCAGGCTTTTTGGCTACCGGCGCAATAACTGCAAGGGCAGGGTTGCCATGCACACAACCCCAATCACGGGCCCGGGGGGAAGGTTGATCGCAGGTTGCACCGCAACAACGAAACCAGCGCCGGAGATCAGCAATCCCCAAAGGGCTGAGCGCAACAGGGCCTGCCGGAGACTCCTGGCCTTGGGCATCGCCAAGAGGGCCGGCGCCGCCATGAGACTCACCACCAACACAATGCCAACGGCGCTCACCGCGCTCACGACCGCCACCGCGGCCACGAGCGTCAGCAAGAAACGCAGGGAATTCACCCGCAAACCAGCGGCCTGGGCGCCCACAGGGTCGACCCCGAGATAGACGTACTGCCGGTAGCGAAGCGTCAAGAGCATCACGATCACGGCGAAGGCCACGAGGCTTTGGATCAGCTCACGGGGACCCGCGGCCAGGAGGTCCCCAAACAGCACAGCCTCGAGATCCACCCGAATCCCCAACAAGGGAATGAGCAGAACGCCAAGGCCCAGCGATCCGGCCAAGACCGAATTCAGGACGGCCTCCCGGTTGCGATCCCCCTGGGGAAGAGCGCTGGTCATCCGCTCGGCCACCAAGGCAAACAACACCCCGCTAATCAATCCACCCAGTCCCGGTTCAATGCCCCAAAAGAGGGCGATGGCCAGCCCAGGCAGCACCGCATGGGAAATCAAATTGACCTGAAAGAGCCGGCGCTGCATCAACAGTGCCGTTCCCGCCAAGGGACAGAGCATGCCCACCACCAGGGCGATCGCGAAGGGTGTGAGCCACCAAGAGTCAGCCATAGGATCTGGAATTACGTCCAAGGCGGAAGCGCATGCCCTCCCAGGTTGCTGGCATTAGCGAGCGGCAACAGCTGATCATCCAGCACTTGGAGGAGGCCAACCAAGAGCTGTCCGGGCAGGACTTGCACGCTCGTCTGCGGGCCAGCAACAGTCCGATGGGACTGGCCACGGTCTACCGACACCTGCGCCAACTGCAGCAACGGGGACAGATCCGCTGCAGACATCTCCCCAGCGGCGAAGCTCTGTTTGCCCCGTTGGGGCGAGACGAACACCACATCACCTGCGTTGACTGCGGCACAACGGCTGTGCTCAAGCGCTGCCCTGTGCATCATGTCGACCTCGAGACGGAAGACAGCCAGGGGTTCGCACTGCTCTTCCACACCCTGGAGTTTTTTGGCCTGTGCGAGCAGTGCAAGTCCCGGCCAAGTCACTAACCACAGCAGTCGTGGCCGACTCTCAAATCACCCAATGAGCGCCGGACCGTCTCAGGAGGCCCTTGAGCCAGCAGGGCACGATCCAACACGAGCACCTGATCGTAACGATCCAGGTCACTGCCCCAGTCGTGACTACTGACGACGAGGGTCAAGCCTGAATCGCAGAGTTGACGCATCACCTGCAACAGGTTGGTGCGAGAGGGAGGGTCAATCGCGGCACAGGGCTCATCGAGAAGCAAGAGATTTGCCGGCTGCAACAACGTTCGGGCCAAAAGAGCACGTTGCTGCTGACCGCCTGAGAGTTCATCCAATCGACGCCTACCCAATCCAGCAAGACCAACCCGTTGCAGCGCCGCATCAACGTCGCAACAGCCTGGTCGACGGCCAGACATCCGTCCCAGGGAGACCAAGTCCTGGACCGTGATGGGGAAGCTCCAATCGATAGTTCCCCGCTGGGGCATTAGGGCGATCTGGCTGCGAGCTAGGGGTGGTGTTAACGGAGAACCAGCCAATTCCATGGAACCTGAGGTCACCGGTAACTGGGCCTCGAGGGCATGAAGCAGAGTGGTTTTTCCTGCTCCATTCGGGCCAACCAAGGCGACTAAGGAGCCTTGGTTGATCTGAAAGGAGAGATGGTCCAAGACCAATTGCTGACCGCGATGGACGCAGAGGTTGCGGACGCGAAGCAAAGCGTTTCGGAGTAGTCAGTTCACGCTAGACGGATCTCAGCGCTACGCCTTAGAAGCGGAAACTGACACCCGTGCCGATGTGGTGCTGGAACCCGACACCCCAACCTTCTCCATTTTGAGAGCTGTATATCGCTTCCCAATGGGCAAAGGCAACAACGTTCTCAGCGATCGGGTACTCGAATTCGATCTCACCACCCCAGTCCGTGCGCTGGGGGAGGTTGGCGTAGCTACCAGGGGTGTAAAAGCGAGGACCGCCCGAGAGAGTCACATTGAGCTTGTCGTAATTAAAGCCAAACCCAGCCCAGGTGTCGGTGTAGTTACCCAGATAGGTCCCATCGCTGTCCCAACCGGTGTTGTTGTAGGCAGACACAAAAATGCCGTCAACAATATTTTCCAAGCCATCTCCAAGGGCGAAGTTGACGTCACCATCGCCAAATGCGTATGTAGCACCAGCCTGCACTTCGTTGCGAAGACCAAGCTTATCTTCGTCTTGCGTACGTGTGATGTAGTAGGGCTTGTAGGTGGCCTGAATGCTTAAATTTTTGTTCGGCTGGTAGCGAGCAGAGAGATAGCCCTTGATATCCGTACGTCTCCAAGGGCTAGCCGATGTCACGACCTCATCGTCATGGCCTTCTTCTTCGGCATGGTCCTCGTCTTCATGTTCATCTTCATGCGCCTCTTCAGCCCCATGAACATGGACTTGACCATAAAAGTGCTCCGCTTCACCCCAAACCAGCGCCGGCCCGATAGCCGCCTCAATCGCAAAACTGCCCTCGTTGCTCAGGCCCCACTCCAGGACCGTTCCAAACAGACCGTCAATGGCGTAGTGCCTTGGTTGGCCCTGAAGATTGTTTTCCAGACCACCGTGGCCCTCAATCGTGAGGATGGGAGAGGCTTTGTATTCACCAGGCTTTAGATCAGAGCCTTCCGCTCCGCCATGTGCAGAGGCAGGGAACGTGAAGGATGCAACGCAACCGAGGCCGACAGCGAGTTTTTTGGAGAGACCAATCAGAAGTTTTTGCATGGAAGTTAAGTTGTTTTTGAGCTCGGGTAGTAGGTTTATTGAGAACGACCCAAGGCCTTCCACTGAGCCCCAAGAGCGTCTCCTGAAGTGCGATCACACACGCCACCCTGGGCCGTCACCACCGAGCAAACATTGGAGACAAATGTCGAGACATACGTCCCGCCATTCGCGACACCATCAACGGACAGGAATTGAGACCGATAAATGGGAACTCCAGAAACCTTGCTAATTCGCCTGAGAGTTTTGGAGGGATTCTTTGCTTCAGAAAAGAGATACTTGGTCCCTGATGATTGTGCAGCCTGCACAATGGAACCGAGGCTGCTTGGACGCAAGGGGCCACCCGATGCGAACGATTGCATGAGGGGCAAGTAGCGAACTTTGTAGCGCGTAGCCATAGAAGAGAGCGCGTCATGCTCGGTGACGATCACGCGATGGGTTTTGGGAATCGTGTCGAATTGACTAGAAGCCCACTTGTCCAACCGCTTCAGCTCGGAACGCACTCGCGACGCGCGGGCACCGATCCCGGCGACCGCCTGTAATGGAACAAGACCCTTGAGTTGATTCGAAACCACAGTCGCCATCGACGCCGCTTGCATGGGGTCGTGCCAAACATGCGGGTCGCGGCGAGGGCTCGAGGGCACAGCCACTTCAGCAACCTTGACGGTCCGCTTCAGACGCCCGATCCGATCCAAGGCGGGGCTCAACTGGTAACCGTTGAGGAAAACCACCGAAGCCGACTGAATCGCCGATCGATCACGAGCGGTTAATCGGTAATCGTGAGGGTCACCCCCGTTCGGGACAAGGCAGACGACAGAAACATCTGCGCCTGCGACAACTCGAACAAGATCACAAAGAATCCCGTTCGCCGCTACCACAGACGGAATGGGTTGAGCGACCGCGATCGGCCCAAGTGAAAAAGCTGCCAAGCCGGCAGCGAGAGCTCCCCCAGGGGCGAGCGCCAGAAAGCGCGACAAATACGTGGAGCGATTTTGGGAATGATAACAGTTCTCACGCTTGGAGCAACCTTGGTCTTTCTGCCAGCACGTAACCAGCCAGACTTAGGAACGATTCGAAGCCGCAGCAAGCCGCCTTGACCATGAGCAGCAGCCTGATGGATCAGGCCCATAGCGGGCTCCCCGTCACCATCCTGACGGGCTTCCTTGGCGCGGGAAAAACCACGCTGCTGAACCACATTCTCAGCAACCAGCAGGGTGTCAAAACCGCTGTTCTAGTGAACGAGTTCGGTGAGATCGGCATCGACAACGATCTGATCATCGCCACCAGCGATGACATGGTCGAACTCAGCAATGGCTGCATCTGCTGCTCCATCAACGGGGAGCTGCTGGACGCTGTCTATCGAATCCTCGATCGTCCGGATCCCGTCGACTATCTGGTCGTGGAAACCACGGGTCTCGCCGACCCGCTGCCGGTGGCCATGACCTTCATTGGAAGTGATCTACGGGATCAGACCCGGCTCGACTCGATCATCACCCTGGTCGATGCCGAGAACTTCAGCGACGAAATCCTTGTTGGGGAAGTGGCCCGGGCCCAGGTGGTCTATGGCGACATCCTTTTGCTCAACAAGTGCGACCTGGTCAGCGAGGAGCGCCTCACTGCCGTGGAGGAGAAGCTGCGGGAGATCAAAACCGATGCGCGGATCCTGCGCTCGGTCAAAGGGGAGGTCAGCCTGCCGCTCCTGCTCAGCGTTGGCCTCTTTGAGAGCGACAAGGTGGCCGCGCAGCAAAACCACGACGACTGCGACCACGACCACGGTCACTGCGTGCATGAGCACGATCACGACCATTCCCACGATCACCACGACCACGATCACAGCCATGCCCACGATCACCGGCACTCCCACGACCATTCCCACGCCGATCACCTCGCCATCGAGGGATTCACGTCCCTCTCCTTTGACAGCGCAGACCCCTTCTCCCTAAGGAAGTTTCAGAACTTCCTCGACAACCAGCTGCCCGCCGGTGTCTTCCGCGCCAAGGGAATCCTCTGGTTCAACGAGAGCAGCAAGCGCCACGTCTTCCACCTGGCTGGCAAGCGCTTCTCCATCGACGACAGCGAGTGGAGCAAGCCCAGCGACCGCAAGAACCAGTTGGTCGTGATCGGGAAGAACCTCGACCACGCCAAGATCCGCAAGCAACTCCAGGCCTGCGTCGCCAAGGATGCAGGCAAGGGTTTCTCCTAAAGCAATAATCCGGGGAGCGGTTTCCTGGATTCAGCCCAGGAAGGCAACGAGGAAAGTCCGGCGCGAATCCGGCACTGTCCCGCAGCTGTGATGGGAGCGCGCCGCTCCCCAGTCAGAACGCTCGCCGCACTCCGTCCTTCCCCTTCAGTACCGGCGCGGACCGGATCTGCCATGACCTCCAAACTGACCCGATCACTGCTGAGCAGCGCCGCCGCCGGTCTCAGCCTGAGCCTGCTGTCGGTGCTGCCCGCCGGCGCCCATGGCGGCGCCGAGCACGGAGTCATCGATGGCGCCCTGCACCCGCTGCTGGGTCTGGACCACCTGCTGATGCTGGTGGCCATTGGCCTCTGCGCCGCCCAGGCAGGCCGCCAAATCCTGGGTTACGCCCTGGCCGGAGCGCTGATCGGCTCGGTCTTCGGCAGCTTCGGCGGTCAACTGCCTGGAGCCGAAGTGCTGGCAGCCCTGGCGCTCTCCGCCGTGGCCGCCGTCTTGGTTCTGGTGCTGCGCGGTCTCTGCAGCCGTCAGATCCTGGCCCTGACCGTGGCCGGCGGTGTTTCGGTCCACGCCCTGCTCCACGGCCTGGAGTCCAGCGGCAGCTCCTTCTGGTGGGCCGGTGCACTGCTGGGCTCGGTCGCCGTCGTCGGCGCCAGCGCCTGGCTGAGCCAAAGGCTTGAGCGCGGCGGCGCTTCCCTCGGGGCCGCTCTGCTGGCGCTGGCCGGCGGCCTGCTCGCCCTCGCTCCCCTCTGAGCTGCAGCAACCGCGACAGCAGAAGCGAAAAACGCCGTTATGGTGTATCAAACCGTATCCCCTGGATGGCCGAGTTCGTTGCACTCACGACGGTTTTCGGGCTCGTTGGCCTGATCTACTGGCTCGGCACCGATTCCGACGACGACAACGGTGGCGGCGGCTTGATGCAGCCGGCCCTCGTCCCCGTTCGCGTCAACCGCCGCTGATTAGCCCTCGGCGTCCTGCTGGGCGCAGCTCGGGCAGAGCGCCCGAACGTTCAAGACACAATTGAGCAACTGGAAGCCGTGCTGCGCCGCCGCCTCGCCGCCGGCCCGCAGCACGGCTTCGCTCTCAAATTCTTCGGTGTGGCCGCAGCGCGCACAGACCAGATGGTGATGGTCCCGGTGGGCCTCATCACTGGCCAACTCAAAGCGGCGCCCGCCTTCTGGCAGCTCGAGTTCACAGAGCAGCTCCATCGAACTCAGGAGCCGCAGCGTCCGATAGACGGTGGCCAGGGAGACCCGTTCATCGGCCTTGAGCAGGCGCTGATGCACCTCCTCAGCGCTCAGGTGACTGCCCTCGCCGAGGCGCTCGAACAGGGCCAAGACCCGTTGGCGCTGGGGCGTCAGACGCTGGCCCCGGTCATGCAGGGAGCTGCGCAACGCATCGGCCTGCACCGGGGAGACAGGACCAGCAGGCACGACGTTCCCTCAGGGCACTTCTCAACAATACCCACTGTTGCGAAGCGCCGCCAGGTCCCGGCGGGCGGTGGCCGCCATCAACAGATCCGCCAAAGACACCACGAGTCGATAGCTCAAGGCGACGGCCAGCAGCGGAGCCTCGGGAACGGCGGCGGCCAGGCGCAGCACCAAGACCGCTTCAAACACCCCCAAGCCGCCAGGGGCCGCCGGCACGACTAAACCGGCGGTCCAGGCCAGGGCAAAACCCGACAACCAGCCGAGCCAATCCAGCTGGAAAGCCAGATCAAAGGCTTGAACGCAGCAGGCAAACCCGGCAAAGCGGCACAGGACAAAGACCAACTCCGCCGCCAGGGGGACCCAGGGATAGCCCGGAAGGCGCAGGCTTCCCGAACGCAGGTCCGAGAGATCCACCTCGAGGGCCTTCGCGCGGCGACGCTCCAAACCCTCCAGCAGCGGGTTCAGCCAACGGGGCAGTAAGGCCAACAGGGGCAGCAAGGCCAGCAAGGAGACACCACCCCCCAGGGCCACCAACGCCAAGGCCGCCACGGCCATCAACAACGGATCGAGCAGCACCGCCCCAAGGGCCTGGCGCCCACTCAGCGGTTGCCGGCAGGGTCCCCCCGCGCGCAGGGCCCGCAGCCGAGCCAGCAGGTGCCAGACCCCACCAGGCAGGTACTTGCGCAGGTTGGACTCCAGAAAGAGCAACACCACGGGCGTCCAGCGGGGCATCGCCCCAAGCCAGCGCAGCACCACCCCCCAGGCCAGGCCATTGACCACCAGGCTCAAGGCACTCAGACCCAAGCCCAAGGCCAGCCAGAGCCACGACTGACGATCCAGGCTCAACTGCAGCAACTGACTGCCGTGGGACACCACCGCAGAGACCACAAAGGCAACACTGGCGGCGGTCAACCACAGCCGGGCGCCCCCGGGCAGCGCGACCCGTCTGAGCCGCTCGATCACCGCTGCTCCTCCCGCCACTGCAGCAGGGCCTGGCGCAGCTGATCGAGGGGCAGCTGCCGCTCCTCGGCCAACCGCACCAGGTCCTCAAACTCCGGCTTGCGCCGCACGCTGCCATCCGGCCGTGTCGACGTCTTGAAGCGCACCGGGCCCCAAGGGGTCTGATGCTCCTCGATCTGGCGGGGCAGGGCCCAGCGCTGCTGCAGCTCTTCCCGCACCCCCAGGCTGCTGCCGAAGCGCCACCAAATCGCGCGCAGGGCTTCGGCCTGCTCGGGCCAGGCCAGGGCCGTGATCAAGCTGCCGGCGCGTCCCTTCTTCATCAGCACCGGCTGGGCGAAGACCTCCAAGGCCCCCGCCTCCCGCAGAGCCTCCTGAAGAAAGGCCAGATCCTCCGGGGTGGCGTCGTCGATCTGGGCCTGCTGTTGCACCACCGTCTGCAAGGCGGGCCCGGGGGCAACCTCCGTCTCAGCCAGCAGCAGGCGCAACTGATTCGGGCGATCCAACTCCCGCGTGCCCAAGCCAATGCCCAGACGGCTCGGGGTGAGGGCCGGTGCCGCGCCGAAGCCCTCCGCCAAGGCCACCATCAAGGCCAAACCGGTGGGGGTCGTCAGTTCAGCCGGGGGAAAGCCAGCGCTGCTGGCCATGGGAACCCCATGGCGTATGGCCAGCTCGAGCACGGCAGGCACGGGAACTGGCAAAAGGCCATGGGCCGTCGTCACCTGGCCATGGCCCGCGGGGGGCGGACTGCAGATCAAGCGCTCCACGCCGAAGTGCCGCAGGCCGGCACAGACCCCGACCACATCCACCAGCGCGTCGAGGGCACCCACCTCGTGGAAGTGCACCTGCTCCGGTGCCGACCCATGCACGGCGGCTTCGGCCTCCGCCAGCACGCCAAACACCTTCAAGACGTCGCTCCGCAGCACGGGGTCCAGCGGGGCGGTCTGGATCTGCTCGCGCAGGCTGGCCCAATGGCGGTGGGGCGGCTGCTGCTCGAGCGGTTCCACCTCCAGGTGCAGCCCCCGCAGACCCACGCTGCGCCGCTCCTCGAGCTGCAGGCGATAGAGGCCGCCCAGACCCAGGGCCGCCAGGGGTTCGTGGACCGCGTCTTCCGGCAGGCCGCAATCAAACAGGGCCGCCAGCAGCATGTTGCCGGCCAATCCCGTCGGGCAATCGACGACCGCCAGGGCTCCCATCAGGCCTCCTGGAGAAGCTGCTCCGCGCTGGCCTGGAGCCGCTCGCGGTGCTGCTCGAGCCACTGCTGCACCTCGCGGCGGGCCCGGCGTTGTTCGTTCTGAGCCGTCGTCACGTCGTGGCCGGAGAGCCCCCAAAGCCACCCCAGCAGCGCCCGGTCATCGGCGCCACCACGGGAGCCGCCGTATTCCACGGTCTCGGCCACCATCCCGGCCAGCAGCACCCGGCTCCAACGGCGCAGGTCCTCCAGCGGCATCTTCACCTGGGCGGGGGGCTCCAACTCGGTGCTGCCATTCACCCGCAAACCATGGCGCAAACACGCCCGGCTGCCCACGAGGACCTGCTTCACCGGCAGCTGGTTCTCAGCCGCCAATAGCAGGTGACCAGCCTCATGGACCGCGATGCGCCGCAGCCGTGCGCGGCCGAAGCCAAAGGGAAGCGATTCCGCCAAGAGATGGCCCCCCAGGCCACCGAAGCGGGCCGCATCCACGGTGAGGGCCGTCAGGGCCCCACCCGCCGCAGCGGCAATCAGCCAAGGGGAGAGCCCCAGCACGGGGCCCACCACCGTCACCACACTCACGCCTGCGACGGCAACCCCGGCCCGCAGGGCCGCGGTTGAGCCTTGATCGGAACTCGCCAGTCGCAACGGTGGCGGCGAAGTCATGGCCGCATCCCGTTCCTAGCGGCGTCCGCCGCGGGCACCGCCGCGACCCCGGCCAGCCCGTTGGGGCACCGGAGCAATCACTTCGTGGTTCTCGACCTGCAGGGTTTGCCCGTCACGGCGCAGGTCCAGGGAGACGAAATGGCGCAGATGGGCCGGATCCACCTGGCCCTTTAGCTGCAGCTTGAACGGGGTCGGGCGACGACCGTCGGAGCGGGGCTGCTGGCGAATCTTGACCACCAGATCACCGTCGTCCGGACGGGTGTAGATCAGCTCACCGCGCACGGAGAAGTAACCGTCGCCTTCGGGCAGGTCATCCCCATCGCCCTCACTCTCATCCGGGGAGAGGGTGCTGGGCTCCCACACACCCACGAGCTGGAGGTGCAGCTGATCGGGATCGCGGAATCGGGGATAGGCGACCCAGAGGTGGGACTTGCTGAGGTCGAGGTGACGACGCATCAAGGTCAGCACGCGACCGAGAACGACGGCATCAATCTCGGAGCCGTCCTCGGTCTGAATCACTCCTCGGGTGAGCTGTTCCGGATCAGCGGGCACGTAAGTCCCCCGCACCACGCCGATGGCGCGGTACTGCATCGGCTCTGTCACCGGGGAAATGGGGTGTTGACGCATCGTGGCTGAAACCCTCTGGGCGCTCGTGAAATCCATCGCCCGCAAGACAATGTACCGAGCTTGCAAAAAGGCCCCAGACTGAGCCGGACTTGCAGCTCCCTCGATGCAGGCACGAGGCCGCCACAACCAGCGCGATGGCGTGCTGATCGCCCTGGTCGCATCAGGGTTGGTGACCGTCTCGATCACCGGCGGCTGGCTGCTCGGTCAGCACCAAGCCCTCAAAGCCCAAGGCAGCCCCGAGGGGAGCCGCGAGCGGCAAGTCGCCCTGTTGCAGGCACGCCTCGGGGACGGTTCGGCGAGCGCGGCCGATCAACAGCGGCTCGTTGACCTGCTGATCCAACAGGGGCAATCCCAGGAGGCCAGCCTGGTGCTGGAGCGCCTGGCGGATCAACAGCCCCAGAACTGGCAGCTGCGTGTGCTCCTGGCCGAGCTGCGCCGCAACAACAACGACCGCCCCGGGGCCGAGCGGGAGGTGCGCCAGATCCTGAACCTCAAGCCCGATCAAATCGAGGCCCTGCAATTGCTGACCCTGCTGCAACTCGAGCAGGGACGCGGAACCGAGGCGGAAGCCCAGCTCAAGACCCTGCTGGAGGCCAAGAGCAAGCCGACTCCCCAGCCGCAAAAGATGGGCATCGGCCTGCTCCTGGGCGATCTCCGTCAACGCCAGGGCAAAACGGCAGATGCCCTGGCCCTCTACGGCCAACTGGCCAAGGACTTCCCGCGGGACCCCAAGCCCCTCCTAGCGATTGCCCTGCTGAAGCAGGACCAAGGGGATCTGCCTGGGGCCTCTCAAGCCCTCGCCGAAGCCCAGGCGAGGCAACCCGAGAAAAAAGACCCACGCCTGGACCGGGTCGCCGCCAGCTGGGGGCTGCAGACTCTGCGCGAGACGAAGAAGCCGCCGGCTAAGGCGCCGTCACCAAAGGCGAACCAGGGCTAGGGGCCGCCGACTGCGAATCCAGCTGGCGCAGGGCCGCATCGATGGCGTCACCCGGATCGGTCGCGTCATCCATCGCCGTGTTGCGCCGCAACTTGTTCATCAAGTCGATCGGGTTCGTGCTGTCCAGCAGCGATCCCCCTTGGCGGCTCGTGCCGCCGGGCCCCTGGTCAAAGACGCTGGTTTCAGGGGCCAGGTTGGTGTTGGTGGTCTGGGCGCGAGCCGCCGGGGACACCACTGCCGCTGCAGCGATCAAGACCGCGCTGAAGCCGCTGGCAAGTCCCCGAGGCATGGCACATCCGTCGAACCACGGAATGCTAGGAGCAGCCCCAAACCACACCGCCGCCGATGCGCATCGCCAGCTGGAACGTCAATTCGGTGCGGACCCGCCTGGAGCAAGTGCTGGCTTGGCTGCAGGCCCATGAACCCGATGTGCTCTGCCTCCAGGAAACCAAGGTCAGCGATGACCTCTTCCCGCTGAAGGCCTTCGAGCAGATCGGTTACCACTGCGCCATCAGTGGGCAGAAGGCCTACAACGGCGTCGCGCTGATCAGCCGGGAGCCCCTAGAGGACGTTCAAGTGGGCTTTGAGGCGCTTCTGCCTGACGCCGCGCAGCTGAGTGAACAAAAACGGGTGATCAGCGGCCTGCTGGATGGGGTGCGGATCCTGAACCTCTACGTCCCCAATGGCAGCTCCCTGAAAAGCGAGAAGTACCCCTACAAGCTGGAATGGCTGAGCTGCCTGCAGCGCTATCTCGCCGTGCAGGAGGAGCAGGGCGATCCGCTCTGCATGGTCGGGGACTTCAACATCGGCCTGGAGGACCGGGACCTTCCGGATCCAGGGCGCCTGACCGGAACGATCATGGCCAGTGAGCCAGAGCGCAGCGCCCTACGCGGCGCCCTGGGCGATCGACTGACGGATGTCTTCCGGGTCTTCGAGCCGGGCAGCGGCCATTGGAGCTGGTGGGACTACCGCAGCGGCGCCTGGGACCGGGACCTGGGCTGGCGGATCGACCACATTTATTTGTCTGAGGAGCTGCTGGATTGCGCCACCGGCTGCGTCATCGATAAACAACCCCGAGGCAACGTCCAGCCCAGCGACCATGCCCCCGTCGTCGTCAACCTGGCCTGGCCCACAGACGAGGAGGACGAGGACGAAAGCTGGCCCTAAAAGAGCTCGACCCCATCGGGGAGCTTGCGGCCTTCCTCTTTCAGCTCGACCCAGCGGCGAGCCGATTCGCCGCAGGTCTTCGGGGTGGGGAAGATCTTCCCGGGGTTTGCCAAGCCATCGGGATCGAAGGCCCGGCGCACCAGTTGCATCGTCTCCAGATCGTCCGGGCTGAACATCCAGTCCATATAGCAACGCTTGTCGCTGCCCACCCCGTGTTCGCCGCTGATGCTGCCGCCGGCATCGAGGCAGAGCTTCAAGATGGCCGCCCCGAGGGCGGTCACCCGCTCATTCACCCCCGGCTCATCCGAGCGGTACAGGATCAGCGGGTGGAGGTTGCCGTCACCGGCATGGAAGACGTTGGCCACGGCCAAGCCATGCTCCTCACTCAGACGCTCAATTGCGGCCAGGACCCGGGGCAGGGCCGTGCGCGGCACCACTCCGTCCTGGAGGTAATAGTTGGGGAATTGACGGCCCAGGGCTGAGATCGCACTCTTGCGGCCCTTCCAAAGCCGATCCCGCTCCTCCTGGCTCCAGGCCTCACGAACGCCGCCCGCCCCGGCCTCCCGGCAAAGATCAGCCGCGATCCGCACCGACTCCTCGACCTCCAAGGGGTGACCATCGAGCTCCACCAGGAGCACCGCCGCGGCCTCACGGGGGTACTCATCGACCCCAAAGAAATCGTTGACGGCATGGATGCAGCGCCGATCCATGATTTCCATGCCCGCAGGCAGCACCCCAGCGGCGGTGACCAGACGAACGGCCTCCCCGGCCGCTTCCATCGAGGCAAAGTCCGCCAACAAGACGGCCACGCAGGCGGGTTGACGCAGCAGACGCAGGGTGATGGCCGTCGCAATCCCCAGGGTTCCCTCGCTGCCGATGAAGACGCCGCGCAGGTCCAGTTCGGGGGTCTCCGCCATCCCCGAGCCCAAGGTGGTGACGCTGCCATCGGGCAGAACGACCTCCATGGAGAGGACGTGGTTGCTCGTCACGCCGTACTTCAGGCAGTGCACCCCGCCGGAGTTTTCGGCGACGTTGCCGCCGATGCTGCAGGCCACCTGGCTGGAAGGATCCGGCGCGTAATAGAAGCCATCCCCCGCCACCGCGCGGGTGACCCAGCTGTTGATCACCCCGGGTTCCACCGTGATGCGCTCGTTGGGCAAGTCAATGGCGATGACCCGGCGCATGCGACTGGTGGCGATCACCAGGGCGGGCTGCTCCGCCAAGGCCCCGCCAGAGAGGCCCGTTCCACTCCCGCGGGCAATAAACGGAACCTGAAGCTCGTTGCACAACCGCACGACCGCGGCCACCTCATCGGTGGTCTCCGGCAGGACCACCAGGGGGGGTTGATGGCGATGCAGCGTCAATCCGTCGCAGTCGTAGGCCAGCAACTCCTGACGCTTGGCCACCACCGAGCGCGCGGGGAGCAGGGTCCTCAACCGGCGTTCAACCAAGCCCCAGTCTGGATTCACAGCGATTGCCGGGACGCCCAACGACCTTAACGAGCTGGCACGGTCTCGACCGCTGGGGCGGGGATTGCGTAAGGATGGGCGACGCTTAAGGCCCATTTGGGGTCTCGAGCCCCAATCAAGTCTGCGGATTCCGTTTTGACCTCGGCTCCTGTCTCGGCACCTGTGCACAACACCACCCGGTCCCAGGAACTCTTCAGTGCCGCCCAGAAGCTGATGCCCGGCGGCGTGAGTTCCCCCGTACGCGCCTTCCGCTCGGTGGGCGGCCAGCCGATCGTGTTTGACCGCGTCAAAGGGGCCTATGCCTGGGACGTCGACGGCAATCGCTACATCGATTACATCGGCAGCTGGGGCCCGGCCATCTGCGGCCACGCCCATCCTGAGGTGATCGGCGCGCTGCACGATGCCCTGGAGAAGGGCACCAGCTTTGGCGCCCCCTGCGCCCTGGAGAACCAGCTGGCGGAGATGGTGATCGACGCGGTCCCCTCCGTCGAGATGGTGCGCTTCGTGAACAGCGGCACCGAGGCCTGCATGTCGGTGCTGCGCCTGATGCGCGCCTTCACCGGCCGCGAAAAAATCATCAAGTTCGAAGGCTGCTACCACGGCCACGCGGACATGTTCCTGGTGAAGGCCGGCTCCGGTGTGGCCACCCTGGGCCTGCCCGATTCCCCCGGTGTCCCCCGCACCACGGCCGCCAGCACCCTCACCGCTCCATACAACGACCTGGAAGCGGTCAAGCAGCTCTTCGCTGAGAACCCCGGCGAAATCGCTGGTGTCATCCTCGAGCCGATCGTCGGCAACGCGGGCTTCATCACCCCCGAGCCCGGCTTCCTCGAAGGCATCCGTGAGCTCACCAAGGAGAACGGCGCCCTGCTGGTCTTCGACGAAGTGATGACCGGCTTCCGCATCAGCTACGGCGGTGCCCAGGCCAAGTTCGGCGTCACCCCTGACCTGACCACCATGGGCAAGGTCATCGGTGGTGGCCTGCCGGTGGGTGCCTATGGCGGCCGCGCCGACATCATGAGCATGGTGGCTCCCGCGGGTCCGATGTATCAGGCCGGCACCCTCAGCGGTAACCCCCTGGCGATGACAGCCGGGATCAAGACCCTGGAACTGCTCAAGCAACCCGGCAGCTACGAGCGCCTTGAAGCCGTCACCAGCCGACTGATCAACGGAATCATGGAAGGCGCTCGCGCTGCGGGTCTGCCGATCACCGGTGGTTCGGTGAGCGCCATGTTCGGCTTCTTCCTCTGCGAAGGCCCGGTGCGCAACTTCGAAGAGGCCAAGGCCGCCGACGCTGAGCGCTTCGGCAAGGTCCACCGCGCCATGCTCGAACGCGGTATCTACCTGGCCCCAAGCGCCTTCGAGGCCGGCTTCACCTCCCTGGCCCACTCCGACGAGGACATCGACGCCACCATCGCGGCCTTCCGCGAGTGCTTCGCCGCGGTGGCCTGACCATGCAACGGCGGGGCCTGCTCCGGGCTGCGGCCACGGCGGCCGGCTCCGCAGGTGCCGCTGGACTGCTCGGGGCCTGCCGCATCCGCAAGGTCAGCGAGGCCTCTGGAGTTGCCCGACCCCAGGTCCGCTGGCGGATGGCCACCAGCTGGCCCCACTCCCTCGACACGATTTTTGGCGGCGCCCAGACCATCAGCCGCCGGGTCGCCGAACTGAGCGACGGCCATTTCCAGATCGAGCCCTACGCCGCCGGTGAACTGGTGCCGGGCCTCGAGGTGCTCGACGCCGTCCAGAACGGCTCGGTCGAATGCGGCCACACCTCCAGCTACTACTACGTCGGCAAGAACCCCGCCTTGGCCTTCGGCACCTCCGTGCCCTTTGGCCTCACGGCGCAACAGCAGAACGCCTGGCTCTACGAGGGCGGCGGCAATGAAGCGATCAACCGCCTCTACGCCGATTTCGGGGTGCTCAGCTTCCCTGCGGGCAACACCGGGGCGCAAATGGGCGGCTGGTTCAAGCGGCAACTCGAGGGCCTCCAGTCACTGCGCGGCCTGAAAATGCGCATCCCCGGCTTGGGGGGCAAGGTCATGGCCTCCCTCGGCGTCAATGTCCAAGTGCTCCCAGGCGGAGAGATCTACCTGGCCCTCGACCGCGGTGCCATCGATGCCGCGGAGTGGACGGGCCCCTATGACGACGAGAAGCTCGGCCTGCCGCGGGCGGCCCGCTTCTATTACTACCCGGGCTGGTGGGAGCCGGGACCAACCCTGGCAGCCCTGGTCAACCAACGGGCCTGGCGCAGCCTCCCCGATGACTACCAGGCGATGTTCAGCACGGCCTGCTACGAGGCGAACCTCTCGATGCTGAGCCGTTACGACAGCCTCAATGGCGAAGCCCTGCAGCGGTTGATCAGCGGCGGGACCCAGCTGCGGCCCTACGACGAGGCGATCTTGAAGGCGGCCCGCGAAGCCAGCGATCAGCTCTACGCCGACACGGCGCGGGCAAACCAGGACTTCAAAACGATCTACGGGGGCTGGCAGACCTTCCGCGATCAGATCTGGGCCTGGAACCGGGTCAACCAGCTCTCCTACGCCAGCTTCAGCTACGGCCAAACCCGCTGATGGCGCGCATCGATTGGCCCGATCAGATCGATCGCCTCAACCAGGGCGCCGCCTGGATTGGCCGCTGGTCGATCCTGCTGATGTTGGTGGTCGGCGCCTGGAATGTGGTCGGGCGCTACCTCGGACTCGCCCTGGGGATGAGCGTGAGCTCCAACGCCTTGATCGAAGCCCAGTGGGCCCTGTTCTCCGTCGCCTTTTTGCTGGGGCTGGGCTACACGCTCCAACGCAACGGCCACGTCCGGGTGGATGTGCTCCACAGCCGCTGGTCGGCCCGCAAGCAACGGCGCATTGAACTCGGCGGCACGCTGCTGCTGCTCCTGCCCTTCGCGATCATGGTGCTGCTGGTCTCCCTGCTGCCCGCCGTGCAGTCCTGGCAGATCTGGGAGCAGTCCCCCGATCCCAACGGCCTGCCGCGCTACTGGATCAAGAGCCTGATTCCCCTGGGCTTCGGCCTGCTGGCCCTGCAGGGCCTGGCCCAGGCGCTGAGATTGCGGCGCGAGCGCTGATGGAACTCGAGGCCTTCGGCTACGTCATCACGTTCTTCCCGGGTGAAGTCCTGGGACCGGCGATGTTCATCGCCCTGGTGCTGGCGCTATTGAGCGGCTATCCGGTCGCCTTCGGCTTAGGCGGCATCTCGGTGCTGTTTGCCCTGCTGGGGATGGCCTTTGGGGTGATTGACCCCCAGTTCCTCACGGCCCTGCCCCAGCGGATCTTCGGGATCATGAGCAACTTCACGTTGCTGGCGATTCCGGCCTTCGTCTTCATGGGGGCGATGCTCGAGCGCTCGGGCATCGCTGAACGCCTGCTGGTGGCGATGGGCCAACTGCTGCGGGGCGTCCGCGGCGGCCTCGCGTTGGCGGTGGTCCTGGTCGGGGCACTGCTCGCCGCCACCACCGGCGTGGTCGCCGCCACGGTGACGACGATGGGATTGATCTCCCTGCCCGTGATGCTGCGGGCGGGCTACGACCGCTCGTTGGCCACCGGCGTGATCGCCGCCTCGGGCACCTTGGGCCAGATCATTCCGCCGAGCATCGTCCTGGTGGTCCTCGCCGACCAGTTGGGGGTCTCCGTCGGTGACCTCTTCCTGGGCTCGCTGATCCCTGGGTTGCTGATGACCGCGGGCTTCGCCCTCTACGTGGTCATCATCAGCAGCCTCAAGCCCGAACTGGCACCCCCCGTTGACACCGATCCCAGCGCCGAGCGGCCCAGCGGCCAGCAGCTAGTGCGGGTGCTGCTGCCGCCCCTGGGTTTGATCCTGCTGGTGCTGGGCAGCATCTTTTTTGGCCTGGCTACCCCGACGGAAGCCGGTGCGATTGGCGCCATCGGGGCCCTGGCCCTGGCGGCCCTGGAGGGGGGGCTGAACCGCCGCGCCCTCAGCCAGGTCAGCGACGACACCCTGCGCACCACGTCGATGGTGTTGGCGATCCTGCTCGGGTCGACGGCCTTCAGCCTGGTCTTCCGCGGCGTGGGCGGCGATCACCTGATCAGCGATCTGCTGCTCAACCTGCCGGGGGGCAAAGCCGGCTTTTTGCTGGTGAGCATGGCCGTGATCTTTGGCCTGGGCTTCTTCATCGACTTCTTTGAGATCGCCTTCATCGTCTTGCCCTTGTTGCTGCCCAGCGCCCGGCAGCTGCTCGGCCCCGAGGCCCTGCTCTGGTTCGGGGTGCTGATTGGCGCCAACTTGCAGACCTCCTTCCTCTCGCCTCCCTTTGGGTTTGCCCTGTTCTTCCTGCGGGGCGTCGCCCCCGAGGAGGTCAGCACCCAATCGATCTACCGCGGGGCCTGGCCCTTCATTGGGGTTCAGCTGGTGGTCCTGCTCCTGATCCTCTGCTTCCCGTCCTTGGTGAACGGGCTGCCGTCCCTACTGAAGGGCTAGGGGCGCTCCGCCACGGCCGCCGCATCCAGTCGCCGTGGATCCGCCACACCCCAACTGCCGACGGGCAGGCCCTGGTGATCACCGCCATAGCGCACCTCAGCGGAATTGGCCGAGCCCATCGCCGGGCGCAGCTTGAGCTCGTGGCCCCGCTGCTCGAGCAGTCGCCAGGTGTCGGGACTCAACCCCTGCTCGGCGCTGATCTGGTCGGGCCAGAGTTGGCTGTGAATGCGGGTCTCCGCCACTGCTGAGGCCAGGTTGAGGCCGTGCACGAGCCGGTTCAGCAGCACCTGCAGCACGGTGGTGATGATCCGACTGCCCCCGGGGCTACCGGTCGCTAGCAGCGGCCGGCCATCGCGGTGGAAGACCAGCGTTGGGGTCATCGAGCTGAGGGGGCGGCGCTCCGGAGCGATGGCGTTCTGACTGCCCTGGCGCAGGCCGTAGGCATTGGGCGCCCCGGGCTTGGCCGTGAAGTCATCCATCTCGTTGTTGAGCAGGAAGCCGGCACCAGGCACGGAGATGCCATTGCCATAGGCCGTGTTCAAGGTGGTGGTGGTGCTCACCATGCCCCCATCACGGTCCACCACCGAGAGGTGGGTGGTGTTCGTGCCGCCGTGGAGCGGCAGGGGTTCCGCTTCGAGTTCGGCGGCGGGGCGATGGCGATCCAGCCGGATCCGTTGCCGTTGTTGATCGGCATAGCGGCTGCTCAGGAGACGATCCAGGGGCATCGCCACCTGATCCGGATCCCCCAGCAGCCGATTGCGATCCCGGTACGCCAGGTTCATCGCCTCGACCATCCGGTGGATCGTCGCCGCACTGTTGAGCCCGGTGGTCTGCAGCTGCAGCGGCTCCAGGACATTCAGCAGTTGCAGCAGGGTGGCGCCACCGCCGCTGGGTGGAGGCATGGTCAAAACCGGATGGCCCTGGAGCTCACCCCGCAAGGGACGCATCCACGGGGCCCGGTAGCGCTCTAGATCCTCCCGGCTGATCAGACCGCCCTGGTCCTGCATCAAAGCGACCAGGGCCTGGGCCAAGGGGCCGCGGTAGAAGCAGCGGGCGCCCTGCTGGGCGATGCAGCGCAGGCTGGCCGCCAGCAGCGGTTGCTTCAACAGCTCACCGGGGCGGTAGGGCGCACCACCAACCTTGAAGAACTGGGCGGCACTGCTGGGGTCGGCCTTCAGGATCGGTGCCGCCGCCTCCAGGGAAGCGCTCAACTCCGGCCCCACCGCGAAGCCCTGCTCCGCGAGGCGAATCGCCGGCTGCATCACCGTCGCCAGGGGCAGACAGCCGTAGCGCTGCTGCACCTGGGTCAAGCCCGCGACGGTGCCCGGCACCCCCGTGCTGAGCAGGCTGCGCAGGGCCAAGCGCCGATTGACCGTGCCATCGGGGTTTAAGAACAGATCCGGCCCGGCCTTGAGCGGGGCCTTCTCACGGAAGTTCAGGGCGACGGCCTCACCGCGGCCCAGCTGGATGGCCTCGGGAAGCTCAGGTCCCCGGGCGGCGGCGGCGCAGGTCGCCATGGGTCCCCGCTTGGGCAGCCACAGCACGAGGAAACCACCTCCCCCCAAATTCCCCGCCTGGGGCAAGGTCACCGCCAAGGCGAAGGAGGTGGCCACGGCCGCATCGACGGCATTGCCGCCCTCCCGCAGGATCTGGGCGCCGACCGCCGCGGCCTGGGCCTCCTGGGCCGCCACGATTCCCGCGGACGACTCCACCGGATGGAAGCGTTGACTGCGCTCCTGCAACAGGTTCGCGAGAACGGGATGGGGGGAGGCCACAGCGAGCGCGGCGAGGCCAAGCGCAAGGCGTGATCGCACAGTCATGGCTCGATCGCTCCGTAAGCACCACCACCAGGGGTGGCCATCTGCAGTTGATCACCAGGCTGCAACTCCACCTGGGTGGAACCCGGCAGCAGCTCGATCTGCTCTGTCCCCGCCCGCCGCAGGCTGTTCTGACCGCAGGCCCCCGCACCACCGCCGGCCATGCCGAAGGGGGGAACGCGGCGACTGCCGCTCAACAGAGACGCGGTCAGGGGCTCCAGGGCGGTCAAGGTGCGCACGACGCCGTGACCACCGGGCCAGCGACCGATTCCCGCGCTGCCGCGGCGGATCGCAAATTGCTCGAGCCGCACCGGCAAGCGTTGCTCAAGGATCTCGGGGTCCGTCAGGCGGGAATTCGTCATGTGGCTCTGGACCGCATCGGCTCCCGCAAACCCATCCCCCGCGCCGGTGCCGCCGCAAACCGTCTCGTAGTACTGGCAGTGGGCATTGCCAAAGCTGAGGTTGTTCATCGTGCCCTGGGACGCCGCCAGGGCACCCACGGCCGCAAAGAGGGCGTTGGCCACCGCCTGCGACGTCTCGACATTGCCGGCCACCACCGCGGCCGGTGGCCGGGGGTTCAGCAGGCACCCCTCGGGCACCACCAACTCGAGGGGGTCAAAGCAGCCCGCATTCAGGGGAATCGACTCACGCACCAGCGCGCGGAAGACATAGAGCACCACCGCCTTGGTGATCGCCAAGGGCGCATTGAGATTGCCCGCGATCTGAGGGGACGTGCCGCTGAAGTCAATCCGGGCCCGCTGGGCCGCACGATCCACAAGCAGACGCACAACGATTTCAGGCCCCCCATCGAGCTGGACCCGCGCCTCCCCGTCGGCCAGTCGGCTCAAGACCTGACGCACCGCCGCGGCCGCTTGGTCCTGAACGTGGCCCATGTAGGCCAGCACCCGCTCCTCGCCCGCCGCGGTCATCAAGGCCAAGAGACGCTGGACCCCGAGATCGTTGGCGGCCAGTTGGGCCTGCAGATCCGCCAAAAGCTGATCGGGATTGCGGGCCGGCCACGAGCCCTGCGCCAAGCGCTCTCGCCAGGCCTCCTCCAACAAATGGCCACCCCGCACCAGCGGAACGTTGTCGAAGAGCAGTCCTTCCTCAGCGATGGAGCGGCTACTGGATGGCATGGATCCCGGCGTGATGCCTCCCACATCGGCGTGGTGACCACGCGAGGCCACGAAGGCCACGGGCTGGTCCCCGCCTGTCGGTGAAAACAGCGGCGATATCACCGTGAGGTCAGGCAGGTGGGTGCCGCCGTTGAAGGGGTTGTTCGAAACCAGCGCGTCACCGGGCTGCAATGGGTCCAGCTCGGCGTTCTCCACTGCCCGCATCAAGGCCAGAACGCTCTCGCCCATGGAGCCCAAGTGCACGGGGATGTGCGGGGCATTGGCCACCAGGCGCCCGCGGCCATCAAACAAGGCGCAGGAGAAATCAAGGCGCTCCTTGATGTTCACCGAGACGCTCGTCTGCTGCAGACGCGTCCCCATCTGCTCGGCGATCGCCATGAAGCGATGGCCAAACAACTCCAAATTGACGGGGTCCGGTTCGCTGGCCCGCTCGGCGCTGCTGCTGAGACGACCCGCTTGCTCGAAGGTCAGGAGCAGTTCGCCGCCGGGCAAGCAACGGGCACTCCAGCCGGCCGGCAGCAGGTTGGTTCCCGTGGCCTCACAGATCAAGGCGGGCCCCTGCAGCACCTGACCAGCCGCGATCGCGTTGCGCTGCCAGAGGGCGGCGGTCCGCCAGACGCCATCGAGATAGAGGGGCACCTCGCCCGCCTCGGCACCCTCTGAGGCGACGGCCATCGGCTGGGGCTGAGCGCTGGCACCGGGCCAGCTGAACTCCACACTCAGGCGGTCCACGACGATCTCCAGCGGATCGCCACTGGGGAGGTAGCCATAGCGCTGCTGGAACTGGGCGATGAACTGCTGCCGCAGTTCCTGGACCCCGGGGCAAGGGCTGGACCACAGCAGGGGCAGGCACTGATCCCGTCCGGGCAAGCGCAGCTGCAGGGTCCGCTCCATCTGGGCCCCGGCCGGCACGGCAGCAAGCCGTTCAGCGGTGATCGCCTCGAGCTCCGCCAGGCTGCTGGCGGTCAGTGGGCGACCGCAGGGGTGCAGCAGCACCTGCCCCTCATCGGCCAAGCCAATGCCATAGGCCGAGAGCACCCCCGCGAAGGGATGCAGCAGCACCTGCTGCATCCCCAACCGTTCCGCCAACGCACAGGCGTGTTGACCGCCGGCCCCACCGAAACAGCAGAGCACCGCCTCACGCACGTCATGGCCCTGTTGGATCGAGATGCGGCGAATCGCCTCCGCCATCCGCTCAAGGGCGAGCTCCAAGGCCCCCTCGGCAGCCGCTTCCGCGGAGCATTCCAGGCGCTTGCCGAGGGCCTCGAACTGCTCGCGAACGGTGGCTGCATCAAGGGGTTGATCGCCCGTTGGACCAAAGACAGCGGGGAAGTGATCGACCTGCAGCCGTCCCAGCAAGAGATTGGCGTCGGTCACGGACAGGGGTCCACCGCGGCGATAGCAAGCCGGGCCCGGATCCGCCCCCGCCGACTCGGGGCCCACCCGCAGGCGCACACCATCGAACTGCAACCGGGATCCACCACCGGCAGCCACGGTGTGAATCGCCAGCATCGGCGCCTGAATCGGCAGCCCCTCGAGCTCCACCTGCTCCAGCCGCGGCCAGGGCCCATCGCAGTAACAGACGTCCGTCGACGTCCCGCCCATGTCAAACCCGACGATGCGGCCAAAGCCGGCCTGGGCCGCCGTGCGCACCGCGCCGACCAAGCCACCGGCCGGTCCCGAGAGAATCGTGTCTTTGGCGCGCAGCGCCGACGGAGCGGCCAGGACCCCGCTGGACTGCATCACCCGCAGTGGCACCGCGGGGCCGAGGGCCTGCTGCACCTGATGGAGATACCCCTGCAGGACCGGCCCCACCGAGGCCTCGAGCACCGTCGTTTGGCCTCGGGGCACCAAACGGGGCAAGGGACTCACCTGGTGGGAGAGCGCCACCTGCTCAAAGCCAAACGACTCCAACCAGGAGCCGAGCTGCTGCTCATGGCTCCCTTTGGTGGCGCTATGGAGCAGGGCAACGGCGACACTGCGGTAGCCATCGGCCTTCGCCGCGGAGACGGCGGCCTCGAGGGCCTGATCCAGCACGAGGGGTTGAAGCTCAGCACCATCGGCGGCCAAACGGCCCTGGACCTCGATCACGCGCCCCTGCAGCGGCTGGGGCCGGCGGATGGCGAGCGCAAACAGATCGGGGCGGTGCTGATCACCGATCGCGAGCAGATCGGCGAAGCCTTGGTTGATCAGCAACAGGGTGGGGGCGCCGTCCCGCTCCAAGAAGGCGTTGGTGGCCACGGTGGTGCCCAGGCGCACTTCCGCCACCAGACCCGCAGGGATGGGTTCTGAGGCGTGCAGGCCAAGACACTCGCGGATCACCCGCACAGCCGGATCGCCCGGCCTGTCGGGTTGCTCCGAGAGCACCTTGACGACCGTCAGCTCCCCATCCGGAGAACGGGCAACGACATCGGTGAAGGTCCCACCTCGGTCAATCCAAAAACGCCAGCCAGAGCGGCTCATGGGCTGACGAACGACCCTTAGCGGTAGTTCTGGAACTGCAGGGGCACTTCCACGTCCTGCTCTTTGAGCAGCTGGATCACCGCCTGCAGGTCATCTTTGCTTTTGCCGGTCACCCGCAGCGCATCCCCTTGGATGGCCACGGTGACTTTCTTGAGCTCGTCGCGGATGGTTTTGCTGAGCTTTTTCGCCAGGTCCTGGGTGAGACCTTTGCGCAATTTCACCACCTGCTTGACCTTGTTTCCGCCCACGGGCTCCGGGGTTTGGAAATCAAAGATCTTCAGGGACAGATTGCGCTTGGTCGCCTTCTGACGCAGCACATCTTCCACCGCCTGAAGGGTCATATCGCTGGCGGTCGTGATGGTGAAGCTGGTCTCTTCCAGGTCCACCTCGGTGCCGGAATCCTTGAGGTCGTAGCGGGTCGAAACGTCGCGGCGCACTTGATCGAGGGTGTTCACCAATTCCTGCCAATCGAAATCGGAGACGACGTCGAAGGAGTAGCTGGAGGCCATGCGCTCGCGCGGGGGGAACCGGGACCAGCCTAGAAAAGGAGGCAACCCAAGCCCTCTGGCTCCGATGCATCCCGCCTTTGCCTGGTCGCTCTTCCTCAGCGCCGGTGTCGTGGTCTCCAGCCTGGTCCCCCTCGGCGCTGCCCGCTCCAAGGCCGACTTCCAGCTGAGCGACCTCGCCGCCCCCCGGGCCATGGCCGAGCGGCTGCCGGAGTGGGGCAAGCGGGCCAACTGGGCGCACCTCAACAGCTTCGAGGCCTTCACGCTCTACGCCCCAGCAGCCCTGATTTGCCTGATCGCAGGGGTCAGCTCACCGGTGGCCATTGCCGCCGCCTGGATCTATCCGGCCCTGCGGCTGGGCTACATCGCGGCCTATGTGGCCAACCTGCCCCCGGTTCGCTCCCTCTGCTGGGCGGGTGCGATGACCTGCGCCGGTCTCCTCTATTGGGAAGGACTGCAGAGCGTCATCGCCGCAGCCAACTGACCAGGGGATCAGTCGAAGAACATCAGGCTGACCACCTTGCCCATGTCCTCAGCGGTCCGGCAGCTGGTCAGCAAGGTCTCGCTGTCGTGAAAGGCATAGCAAATCAGCTGGTCGCAGCGGCGGATGATCTCCTGGTTGCAGAGGCTGCTGGCCATCGGCAACGGCAACTCGTCGTTCTCGGGTTTCTCCACGAGATGCAGAACCCGATCCAGTTGATCGCGGGATTCCCGGGGCTGGCGATCCAGGCTCTGGGGCAACAGAACCGTCAGGCGTGACGGGTCGACCTCAAGGACGCCACGAATCACAGCGGCGTTCACGCCCTGGGAACCCGACGTAATCAAGCTGTGTCCCTCCTGGGCCAGGGAGCGTGCCACCAACTCGACCAGGTGCACCGAAACCACCGGGACGTGGCGGCTGCCAAGGATGGCAATCCGGCGCTTGCTCTTGTCCTGGAGCATCGCCAGCTCTTGAGCCAGGGTGTCGATCCGGTCGAGGGCCGGCAGATCAAGAGACCGGGTCAACGCATAACACCAGCTGACGCTTCGAAATTAGCAGTGTTTACGCAGGGACTGGCAGGCGCAGACGACTAAAAAGCCGCTCAAAATCACAATGCTCTTCCACCAGGCGGAAGGCGTAGGTGGCCTTCACCGATTCATGCAGCCGGACCTGGCCAAAGGCGTTTTCAATCACACCAACGGTGGTCAAGGTGTCATGGTCCACCTTGAGCAAGGGAACCTCCAGTTCCTCCGCCCGGGAGATCAATTGGGGCAGCGGATCGCCTGCGCCCGTGAGGATCAAACACTGGGTCGACGCCTCGAGGGCCGCCAGTTGAATATCGGTCCGGTCCGCACCGGTCACGACCGCCATGTTCCGGCGGCGACGGAAGAACTCCATGGCGGAGTTCACGTTCATCGCACCAATGGAGAGGGTCTCCACCAACAGATCGTGCCGCTCCGGGCAGCACAGGGTGCGGGCATCGAGCCGGCGGGCCAACTCCTCCACCGTGACGCTGCGCAGCAGGGGAGAGCGGGGCATCACACCCAGCACCGGCAGGCCCAAACGCTCCAGGGCCGGGACGACGTCGGCACGCAGGGCCGCCACCTGGGCGGGGGGAACACCGTTGAGCACCACCCCAGCGAGGAGATCACCCAACTGATCGCGGGCCGCGAGCAACGGCTCAACGCTGCTGCTGTCCTCCCAGGCATGGACCAAGAGAACCGGAGCCTGAAGACCTTGGGCCACCTGGGCCAAGCTCAGGCCATAGAGACGACCATCGTTGAGGCTTCCGGAGGCCTCCATCAAGGTCAGCCCATCGCTCGAAGCCTGCAATTGCTGCCGCAGCTGCTCAAATCCCGCGCCGGGCTGGAGGTTCCCATCCAGCAGGCGGCCGCGGGCAGCCTCGTCGTCCTTGAGGTGAATCGAGGAAACGAGCTGGTCGTCCTTCAACCCGAGGATTTGGCCGACGAAGCGGACGTCGTCGTCAATCAGGGGAGCGGAGGCCTCGGTGCCACTGGCATCCGCGCTATCGGCAAGGGGTTTACCGAGCCTGACCGTGACGCCCCGCTGCAGCAGCTGGCGGGCCATGCCCAGCACCACCGCTGATTTGCCACTGAAGGGCGCACAGGAACCGATCAACAGGGCGGGGGAAGCGTGATTCGCCGCGTTGCCCTGGACCATGTCACCCCAGTTCTTTCGCTGAATCTAAGGGGTGCCAGGGCTCGGCTCGAGACCGAGCAACAACCATTGCCAGAAGCTCTCCGGCAGATCCGCCGCACCCTCTGGGCCCTGGCGATCCATCAACCAAAGCACCAGCTGGGAGGTGGCCACCGAGCAGCTGTAGGAGGCCCCGGGCAAGGCTGGCGACGGGCGAGAGGGATCCGCCTCCACCACCAACTCCAACTGCGCCGGCTCGGCGGGCGCCACCCCCGCCCTCCAGCTCAGGCGAAACGGTCGCTGCCCGGCCGGCTTGAGCTGACGCACGCCGCTGCAGGAGCCACGGGCCAAGGTCTCGAGCGCTTGCTCCAGCTCCTCCGGGCGTGCGCTCCCTTGGCAATAGGGAGCGAACAAGGCCACCAGCCCCGCCGACATGCCAGCACCGTCCTCTGCACCGAGGATGGCGCAAGCTGAGGCCATCGCCCACCACCGCATGGGACTGCCGCGCTTTCAAGGACGCACCGTTGCCGTCACCGGAGCCAGCGGCAGCCTGGGGCGAGCCCTGCTGCTGCAGCTCGATGCCGCCGGCGCCCAGCTGATCGCGCTGACCAGCAGCAATCAACCGCTGCTCCTCGAGCGCAGCTCCGGCGAGCCCGTTCCCCTCGAGCAGGTGCGCTGGAGCGTCGGGCAAGAGCAAGACCTCAACGACGTCCTGGCTCGCACCGACATCCTGGTGGTCAACCACGGCCTGAACTGCCATGGCGAGCGCAGCCCGGAGGCCATCCAACGCTCCCTCGAGGTGAATGCCCTGAGCAGCTGGCGGTTGCTCGAGCTCTTCGCTCAGCAGGACGACGGCAGCACCCCCCGGGAGGTCTGGATCAACACCTCGGAAGCCGAGATCCAAGCGGCGGTCAGCCCGCTCTACGAGATCAGTAAGCGGCTGCAGGGGCAACTGCTGAGCCTGCGCAGCCTCGATCTGGCCCGTCCCAGCTTCCGCATCCGCCGCCTGGTCCTGGGGCCCTTCCGCTCTGCTCTCAATCCCATCGGACTGATGTCTGCAGACTTCGTGGCCCGCGAAATCCTCAGACAAGCCCATTGGGATTTAGGGCTGGTGATCGTGACCCCCAACCCCTTGACCTATGTCTTGATGCCCTTGGCCACCTTGAGCCGCTGGGCCTACTTCCGGCTGGTGAGCCGAGGGGCTTAGAAGTCGCGGTCCGTCAGGATTTCGCAGCCGTCGCTGGTCACCGCGATCGTGTGCTCCCACTGGGCCGAGAGGCTGCCGTCCACGGTCACCACGGTCCAGCGGTCCTTCAGGGTGCGGCAGGCGTTGCTGCCGGCGTTGAGGATCGGCTCGACCGCCAGGGTCATCCCCGGACGCAGCTTCAGGTTGGGCAGCTCCCGGGTGCGGTAGTTGAAGACCGAGGGCTCCTCGTGCAGGTTTCGACCGACGCCGTGGCCGGTGTAGTCCTCCACCACCGCAAAACCGTTGGCCTCGACGTGGTCCTGGACGGCACCGGCGAGGTCCATCAGGGTGCTGCCGGCCTTCACGGTGGCTAGGCCCTTCATTAGGGACTCCTGGGCAACGCGCGCCAGGTCCTGGGCCTCCTGGGAGGCACCCTCGCCCACCAACAGGCTGATGCAGCTATCGCCGTGGTAGCCGTCGAAGTAGGCACCGGTGTCGACCTTGACGAGGTCACCGGCCTTGATCACCCGCTTGTTGCTGGGGATGCCGTGGACGACCTCGTTATTGATGGAGGCGCAGATACTGGCCGGGAAGCCGTGGTAGCCCTTGAAGCTCGGGACCGCGCCCATCTCGCGGATGCGCTTTTCAGCGTGGGCGTCCAGATCACCCGTCGTCATGCCGGGTTGCGCCAACTCCATGATTTCGCGCAGGACCGTGGCCACGATCCGGCTGGCCTGGCGCATGGTCTCGATTTCGCGCGCGCTTTTGACCTCAACCCCGCGTCGACTCTTTTGAATCCGGGGACCGGTCTGGGTCACCACCGATTGGGGCAGCTGACCCTGCTCTTTCTGGGTGGCGGCCAGCAAATCAGCAAAGAGGTTCATCGCGCCAGTGCAGGCCTGCTCTTTGCAAGTTAGAACCTGAGCCCCGATCTGTGCCGCGCGCGACCGCCCTGGCGATGCCCACATGAAAGCGACCCTGGCTTGGATGCGCCGTCTGCATGCCGCCGTGGCGCCCGTCGTGGTGCTGCCACTGCTGCTCACGGTCTGCAGCGGCATGGCCTACCGCTTGCTCAAGGACTGGGGAGGCCTGGGCCGCGACCAGGTGCATTGGCTAATGGTCCTGCACGAAGGGGAATGGCTCGGCCCAGCCGCCGAGCCCGTTTATGTCCTCCTCAACGGGCTCGGTCTGCTATGGATGCTGGTCACAGGCACCACCCTGGCGATCCGCCGGCTCTGGCGTCTGCGTCCCCGAGAATCGGGGGCACCTTGAGCCAGTACACTGGTTGTTTGGCCAGGCGTTTTCACGGAGCTGGATGGCAGCGGATTCCAAGGACATGACCGACGAGATCAAGAACGAAGAGACCCAGGAAGCCGCCAGCACCGAGGCTGCAACTGACTCCGCCGTAGCTGTGGCCGAAAAGCCCGCTGCCGCTAAAGCAACTGTGGGCAAGCTCAGCGCCCATGCCCTGATGCAGGCCTTCGAGGCCGAGCAGATCGCCAAGAACCCCAAGGAGCTCCCCGACATCTACGTCGGTGACACCGTCCGGATCGGCGTCCGCATCAAAGAGGGCAACAAGGAGCGCATCCAGCCCTTCGAAGGCGTGATCATCGCCAAGCGCCACGGTGGCCTCAACGAGACCATCACCGTTCGCCGCATCTTCCAGGGCATCGGCGTGGAGCGCGTCTTCATGATCCACAGCCCCCAGGTGGCTTCCATCAAGGTGGAACGCCGCGGTAAGGTGCGTCGGGCGAAGCTTTTCTATCTGCGCGACCGGGTGGGCAAAGCCACTCGCGTCAAGCAGCGCTTCGATCGCTGAGGCTCAAACGCCTTAAGCAACACGGCCACGTCAAACCGTCGTGGCCACTGAAGACATCTGGTTTTCAGAAGTCTTTGACGAGGGGACATCGGCCCTGCGCCGTTAGTTCAGTTGGTAGAACGCAGGTCTCCAAAACCTGATGTCGGGGGTTCAAGTCCTCCACGGCGCGTTCGATGTCCCCTACCTGCAGTCTCTCGTTTCCGGACATGGAGTTGGATCTACAGCCCGGTGATGTGGTCAAGGTTCTGGAATCCGCCGCCCTCGGCTGGGTTCGTGCCCGGGTGATCCGCGTCAAATCCGGCGGTCGCGTGGTCGTCCAAAGCGACCAAGGCCGTGAGTTCACTGCCCGTGGCAATCAGGTCCGCCTGATCGAACCCGCCGGTTTCCGCCCCTGAACGCTTGGGCTCCGCTCATCACCTTTCAAGCCCGCCATTGGCGGGCTTTTTTATTGCTCAGACCGTGCCAGTTCGCAAGGTTTGCCCGGTTCAGCGGCGAGTGTGTTGACGGAGGGCAGGGCGACAACGGATACTTTTGAGGTCGTCGACGCGACACGGCTGGGGCCTTGAAATCCCAGACGGAGAGAGCTCTTAGAGCACTCAAGGGACTGTAGTTCAACCGGTTAGAGCACCGCCCTGTCACGGCGGAAGTTGCGGGTTCGAATCCCGTCAGTCCCGTTTCCACCTTGAGGTCAACGCCAGTGACTGGAACTGGAGCGGCGGTCCGTGTGCGTCTCGCCCCCAGCCCGACTGGAACCCTCCACATCGGTACCGCGCGTACCGCGGTCTTCAACTGGCTCTTCGCCCGGCATCTCGGTGGCGAATTCCTGCTGCGCATCGAGGACACCGACAAAGAGCGCAGCAAACCCGAATACACCGCCAACATCCTGGAAGGCCTGCAGTGGCTGGGGATCAACTGGGACGCGGAACCGGTCATCCAGAGCGAGCGGATCGAGGCCCATCGCGCCGCCATTCAGCAGTTGCTGGACTCCGGCAAGGCCTACCGCTGCTACGCCACCGAAGCCGAGCTCACAGACATGCGTGAGCAGCAGGCGGCCGCCAACCGGGCCCCCCGCTACGACAACCGTCACCGCAACCTGAGCCCCGAACAGGAGCAGGCCTTCATCGCCGAAGGACGAGAAGCCACCATTCGCTTCCGCATTGATGACGATGCCGTCATTACCTGGAACGACCTGGTCCGTGGGGCCATGCGCTGGTCCGGCAGCGACCTGGGCGGCGACATGGTCATTGCCCGCCGGGCCCCGGCCGATCAGATCGGCGACCCCCTCTACAACCTCGTGGTGGTCGTGGATGACGCCGCCATGGCCATCAGCCATGTGATCCGCGGCGAAGATCACATCGCCAATACCGCCAAGCAGCTGCTGCTCTATGCCGCCCTTGGTGCGCCGGCCCCCGAATTCGCCCACACCCCCTTGATCCTCAACAAGGAGGGCAAAAAGCTCTCCAAGCGGGATGGGGTGACCTCGGTCAATGACTTCCGCGACCAGGGCTACACCGCGGAAGCCCTCGCCAACTACATGACCCTGCTGGGCTGGTCCCCGCCGGAGGGCATGGAGGAGCGCTTCAACCTCAACGACGCTGCGAAGGTCTTTGGCTTCGATCGGGTCAACAAGGCCGGAGCCCGCTTCGACTGGGACAAGCTGAATTGGCTGAACAGCCAGGTGCTGCATGAGCGCAGCCCCGAACAGCTGCTGGCGGAACTCGAACCCCAGTGGAGCGCCCAGGGTTGGAGCCACAGCGATGCGACTTGGTTGAAGGAGCTCTGTGCCCTCCTCGGCCCCTCCCTCGTCACCCTCAAGGACGGCCTCGAGCAGGCCCGCCCCTTCTTTGAGCGGCCCGAACTCAGTGAAGCGGCCCTGAAGCAACTCGAGTTGGAGGGGGCCCGTCCAGCCCTGAAGGCCCTGCTGGAGCACCTCCCGGAAGGCCCCCTGAGCACCGAAGCCGCCCAGGAGCTCCTGGGCAAGGCCGTCGCTGCGGCCGGAGTCAAGAAAGGCGTGCTGATGAAAACCTTGCGGGCCGCCCTACTCGGCAGCCTCCAGGGCCCCGACCTGCTCACCACCTGGCTGCTGCTCCAACCCAGCGGCGAGGCCCGGGCTCGCATCGAGCGCAGCCTCTAGGTCGCTCTCCACGAGCCCCAGACGACGGGCCAGCAGGGGAGCCGAGAGCCCCTGAACCGCCACCGTGATCAAGATCGTCAGGAACACCAGGCCCTTCAGCGTGCCGCCGCCGAGGATGCCAGCGGCGTCCAATTTCAAGGCGAACAAGCTGGCCACCGCCGCCGTGACAATGCCCCGCGGCGCCACCCAGCTGAGCATCAATTTGTCGCCCCAGCTCAGGCCCGGCAGCCCGAGCGAACCGGCCTGAACCACCAACCAGCGGAACAGCATCAAGGCGGCCACGCAACTCACCCCACCCCAACCCAACGGCGAGAGCTCGCCCCAGGACAGATCCGCCGCCAAGAGTGGAAAGAGCACCGTGATCGCCAACTGCGCCAGGTGGGCGATCAGCGCATCCAGGCTGCTCGATTCCTCCTTCAGGCCCAGGCCGACGACAACCCCAGCCGAGACCGCCGCCGGCAGACCGGCCTCCGGCAGCAGCACCTGGGTGCCGCTCACCAAGAGAAAGAGCACCCCCAAGCTCAGCTGCAACTTCAGGCCCTCGGCCTCCCGCGGCAGCCGCTCCAACACCAGCACCAGCAGCCAGCCGGACAGGCTGCCGATCAACACCCCGCCGCCCAAGCGCAGCAGCAACAGCGGCAGGACCTGATCCCACTGGGAGAGATCACCCAGGGCCAGCTGCAACAGCAGCAGCGCCAGCACCGCCCCCACCGGCTCCAGGATCAACCCCTCCGCCTCCAGCACCGTGGAGAGCCGCGGCACCAGGCGCATCTGCTGCACCAGGGGCGTGATCACCGTGGGGCCGGTTCCCAGGGCAATCGCACCAAAAACCCAAGCCAACGGCCAGGACAACCCCGCCAATTCATGGGCCAAGAGGGCGCCGCCCGCGAGCCCCAGCAGGCCGCGGGTGAGCACCAACTGCAGGACCGCGCGCTGCAGGTCTCGGCCGGCCAGACGCAAATTCAGGCCGCCATCGAAGAGCACCAGGCTGACCAGGAGTCCCACCAGGGACTCCAGCCCGCCCCCAAGGGCTTCGGGTTGCACCCAATCGAGGCCGGCATCGCCGATCAAGAGACCCGACGCCAACAGCACCACCACCGCTGGCCAGCCGCTCAGGCGCGCAACCAACCGCGCCAGGGCCCCTGCAAAGAAGGCAAAGCCCCAGATCAGCTCAGAAGTCATCGTCATCGAGGGCGCCGAAGACCGGCTCCACTCGGATCCCCTTCACGGCACTGGGGCGCACCACCAGATATTCCCCGGGGAGCTCCGTGATCGGGACATTGATAAATGCATCCGCCGGTCCGGCGTTCAGCACGGTTCCGTCCCACTGCTGAAAGGCATCCAGGCTGGGGAAGTGCACCACCTGCTCATGGCCCCCCGAGAGCAGCAGATGGATCGCGTAGCGGCTGGGGGTGCGGGTCATCGGAGGGCGAAACCAGACCGAAGCTCCTCCCCAGAATGGGTCAAACGCAGCGGCCGCGCAGCCTTCGCGGCATACAGCGGATGGCGGGGCTGGCCGCTAGCGGTCAGCCCCAGGGCCAACAGCGGCAGATCCTGTTGGAGCAAGACCGGCAAAACCGCCTGATCGCGGCCCCGCCACTGCCCGCCATTCCCCCAGCCGAGCCAGACCGCCGAGCCAGGCGAGCGCGCCAGGTGAGCCAGGCGCCGCCGCAACCAGGGATCGGTCTCCGAACCGATGGGATCGGCACTGCGCCGCAGCACGGCCGGACTGGGGGAGATGCGTGAAAACAGATTCAGCACCTCCAGCGCCCCATAGCCCCAGGACTGGGCGAAGCCCAGCAACCGCCGCAGGGTCGGGTCGTCCCGCTGGCCATCGGCCCGGGAGGGATTCAGGCCGATAAAGAGCAGCCGCGGAGCCTCTCGCTGCCACTGCCGCTCGAGCCACCAGCGATAACGGCCGCAGGCGCTCAAAGCAGCCCGGCCCCTTCTGCCAGGCTGGGCCCACTTGATTTCCAGGGCGTTTTGACCGGCGGCACCACCCTCAAACCCCTGCTGCTGCTGGTGGATGGCCACTCCCTGGCCTTCCGCAGCTTCTACGCCTTCAGCAAAGGGGGTGAAGGGGGACTGAGCACCAAAGAGGGCATCCCCACCTCGGTCACCTACGGCTTCCTCAAGGCCCTGCTGGACAACTGCAAAGGCCTGGCCCCGCAGGGGGTAGTCATCGCCTTTGACACGGCTGAACCCACCTTCCGCCATGAAGCTGACGAGGCCTACAAAGCCCATCGTGAAGCAGCACCCGAACACTTCTTCCAGGACCTCGGGAACCTGCAGCAGATCCTTCAGCAGGCCCTCGACATCCCCCTCTGCATGGCTCCCGGCTATGAAGCCGACGATGTCCTCGGGACCCTGGCCAACCGGGCGGCCAACGACGGCTGGCGGGTGCGCATCCTCTCTGGAGACCGCGATCTCTTCCAGCTCGTCGACGACGAGCGGGACATCGCCGTGCTCTACATGGGAGGCGGTCCCTACGCCAAGAGCAGCGGCCCCCTCGAGATTCGCCGCGACGGCGTCGTCGCCAAGTTGGGGGTCACCCCGGAAGAGGTCGTCGATCTCAAGGCCCTCACGGGGGACAGCAGCGACAACATCCCCGGCGTCAAAGGGGTGGGTCCGAAGACCGCCATCACCCTGCTCAATGCCCACGGCGATCTCGATGGGATCTATGCCGCCCTCGAGCAGCTCGAAGCCGCTGGCCCCAAAGCCAAAGATCCCAAGGGGGCACTAAAGGGGGCCCTCCTCGGCAAGCTCAGCTCGGACCGGGAGAGCGCCTACCGCTCACGGATGCTCGCCGAGATCCTGGTGGACATCCCGCTCCCCAGCGACCCGCGTCTTCCCCTGGGCTCCGTCAACAGCGACTCCCTCGCCGAAAGCCTCGAGGAACTGGAGCTCTTCAGCCTGCGTCGTCAGGTGAACAGCTTCGCCACGGTCTTCTCCAGCGAGCCCCCCACGCCAGCCGCTGAACCAGCCGCAAAGGCTGAGGTCCCAACCGAACCCGAAGCCAGCGAGGACAAAGCGAGCGAAACGCCGGCCCTCGAGCCCCAACTGATCACCAGCCCCGAGGCGCTTGAGGCCTTGGTGCAGCGCCTGCTGGCCTGCAACGACCCACTGAACCCGGTGGCTGTCGACACCGAAACCACCAGCCTCAATCCCTTCCAAGCCGAACTCGTCGGCCTGGGCGTCTGCTGGGGCCCAGGCCTCAGCGACCTGGCCTACATCCCCCTTGGCCATCAAGCCGAACTCAGCGATCCGCCCCAACTGCCTCTGGACCAGGTGCTGGGGGCCCTCGCCCCCTGGCTGGGCAGCAGCGCGCACCCCAAGACGCTGCAGAACGCCAAGTACGACCGGCTGATCCTCTTGCGCCATGGCCTGCCCTTGGCCGGGGTGGTCATGGACACCCTGCTGGCGGACTACCTGCGGGACGCCAACGCCAAACACGGGCTGGAGCTGCTCGCCCAGCGGAACTTCGGCTTCCTGCCCACCAGCTACAGCGAACTGGTGCCCAAAGGGGCCAACTTCTCGGCGGTCCCGATGGCCCAAGCCGCCCTCTACTGCGGCATGGATGTCCATGTCACCTACCGGCTCACCCCCCTGCTGAGAGAACAACTGGAAGCCCTGGGCGACGCCCTGCCGACGTTGCTCGATCAGGTGGAGCTGCCCCTCGAGCCCGTGCTGGCCCAGATGGAGGCGACCGGAATTCGCATCGATAACGACTACCTCGGCGAACTCAGCCGCGAACTCAAGGCCACCCTGGAGCGCTTGGAGACGGTGGCCAAGGAGGCCGCCGGCACTGAGTTCAACCTGGCCTCACCGAAGCAACTCGGGGAACTGCTCTTCGACACCCTCGGTCTCGATCGCAAAAAGTCCCGCAAGACCAAGACCGGCTGGAGCACCGATGCGACGGTGCTCGAGAAGCTCGAGGACGCCCACCCGGTGGTGGCCCTGGTGCTCGAGCACCGCACCTTGAGCAAGCTCAAGAGCACCTACGTCGATGCCCTGCCGGCCCTGATGGAGCCGGAAACCGGCCGGGTCCATACGGACTTCAACCAGGCCGTGACCGCCACCGGACGGCTCTCCAGCAGCAACCCCAACCTGCAGAACATCCCCGTTCGCACAGAGTTCTCCCGCCGCATTCGCAAAGCCTTCTTGCCCGAGGCCGGTTGGACCCTGATTAGCGCCGACTACTCCCAGATCGAGCTGCGGATCCTGGCCCACCTCTCCGGCGAGGAGGTGCTGGTTCAGGCTTACCAAAACGGTGACGACGTCCACGCCCTGACCGCCCGACTGCTCTTCGAGAAAGACGAGGTCAGCAGCGACGAGCGCCGCCTCGGCAAAACGATCAACTTCGGGGTCATCTATGGGATGGGCGTTCAGCGCTTCGCCCGGGAGACCGGCGTCAGCCAGGCCGAAGCCAAAGAGTTCCTCAGCAAGTACAAGCAGCGCTACCCGAAGGTCTTCGCCTTCCTCGAACTGCAGGAGCGCCTCGCCCTCAGCCGCGGCTATGTCGAGACGATCCTGGGGCGCCGCCGCCCCTTCGCCTTCGACCCCAGTGGCCTGGGCCGTCACCTGGGCAAGGACCCGTTGGAGATCGAGCTGGATGTGGCTCGCCGCGGCGGCATGGAGGCCCAGCAACTGCGGGCCGCCGCCAACGCCCCCATCCAGGGCTCCAGCGCCGACATCATCAAGTTGGCCATGGTCCAACTGCAGCAACGGCTCGGCGAGAGCGGCCTGCCGGCGCGCCTGCTGCTGCAGGTCCACGACGAACTGGTGCTCGAGGCGGCACCGGATGCCCTAGAGGCCGTGCTCAACCTGACGCGTGAAACCATGGAGCGCGCGGTGACCCTGTCTGTGCCCCTGGTGGTAGAGACCGGCGTTGGCCCCAACTGGATGGAAGCGAAATGACCCTGCGGCTCACCAACACCCTCACCCGCCGCGTCGAGGAGTTCACGCCGATCGAGCCCAGCAAGGTCAGCATCTACTGCTGTGGGGTCACCGTCTATGACCTCTGCCACCTCGGCCACGCCCGCAGCTACATCGCCTGGGATGTTCTGCGCCGCCACCTGCGCTGGAGCGGCTACGCCGTGACCTTCGTGCAGAACTACACCGACATCGACGACAAGATCCTGAACCGCGCCAGCGAAGAGGGGAGCTCGATGGACGCAGTGAGCGAGCGCAATATCGAGGCCTTCGTCGCCGACATGGGGCGGCTCAACATCCTTCCGGCGGATCGGATGCCGCGGGCCACCCGCAGCCTCGATGCGATTCGCACCCTGATCAGTGAACTGGAGGCCAAGGGGGCCGCCTACTCCGCCGATGGGGACGTCTACTTCGCCGTGATGAAGCACGCCGGCTACGGCAAGCTCAGCGGCCGCGATCTCAAGCAGCAGCAGGACAACGCCGCCGGCCGGGTGGCCAGTGCGGAAGAAGCCCGCAAACAACATCCCTTTGATTTCGCCCTCTGGAAGGGTGCGAAACCCGGCGAGCCCAGCTTCCCCTCCCCCTGGGGTCAAGGACGCCCGGGCTGGCACATCGAGTGCTCGGCGATGGTGCGCGAGGAGCTCGGCGACACCATCGACATCCACCTCGGCGGTGCAGACCTCGTCTTCCCCCACCACGAGAACGAGATCGCCCAATCGGAAGCGGCCACCGGCAAGGAGCTGGCCCACTACTGGCTCCACAACGGCATGGTCAATGTCGGCGGCCAGAAGATGTCGAAATCCCTCGGCAACTTCACGACGATCCGGGCCCTGCTGGATTCCGGGGTCTCACCGATGACCCTGCGCCTGTTCACCCTGCAGGCCCACTACCGCAAACCGCTGGACTTCACCGCGGAGGCCCTCGAGGCGGCGGCCACCGGCTGGAAGGGACTCAATGCCGCCCTCGGCCTCGCCGCTGCCGGCAGCACGACCACGGAGTGGCCAGCCGCGCTGGCGGACGCGCGCGCGCGCTTCGCGGCAGCCATGGACGATGACCTCAACACCTCCGCCGCCCTGGCCGTGCTCTTTGAGCTGGCCAAACCGCTGCGGGGCCTGGCCAACCGGATCGAGCGCGGGGATTCCAGCGCCAGCGACGAGCTGCAGCAGGACGGCCATCAACAACAACTCGCTCTGCTGCTGGAGCTCGCCGAGGTGGTGGGCCTCAAGCACGAGGCCCAGGCGAGCGCCGGCGGGCTCGATGACGCCGCCATCGAGGAACAGATTGAAGCCCGCAAAGCGGCCAAGGCGGCCAAGGACTTCGCAGCCGCGGATCGGATTCGCGACGAGCTCAAGGCCCAGGGGATCGAGCTGATTGACAAGCCCGGTGGCCTGACCGAGTGGCTGAGGAGCTGACGCCTTAACCCTTCGGCGCCTGCTGATCTCGCATCATTTTCTCGATCTTGCGGATCCGGATAGCGGTGGTGCTCCAGACCTCCTTTTGAAAGCCCGGCTCGCACTGCTCGACGAGGGTCTCAATCGGCTCGCCCCGCTCAAAGGCCTCCCACAGCTGACGCTCCAACTTCGCCCGCTCGATGAAGTTGAAGCGTTGAAGCCACTGGGGACCGATGGCCATGGGGAGAGGACAGCTCCGCTCAGTTAAGCGCCAGCGCCGCTCCAGCTCTTGGCCAGGTCAATGATCGAGATCAGCAGGCCCAGGCTGATGGCCGGCACGGAGATCCAGCGCAGGGCCCAGCGCAGCAGCCGCACCAGATCCGGCGAGGACCCCGACTCGAGCAGATCCGTGCGGAAGCGATCGGGCACCTGCCAGCCCAACAGCAGGGCCAGCAGCAGGCCACCGGCGATCAGGCAGACGCCACCGAAGAGGGCATCCATCCGCTCGAGCACCGCGACATCCAGGCAGGAGGGCAGGCCGATCACAGCAATCAGCAGCACCATCAGCCAGACCGAGCGGGAGCGGCTCCAACCGAGGCGATCCATCAGCGAACTCACCGGCACCTCCAGCAGCGAGACCGACGAGGTGATCGCGGCCACATAGGCCAACAGGAAAAACAGTGCGGCCACCACCCGACCGGCGCCGCCGAGGGAGGCCAAACCGGTGGGGAGGCTGATGAAGAGGGTGCCCACGGTGCTGCTGCTCACCACATCCACCAGGCCAAAGCTGGCCACCAGCGGGAAGGTGATGCAGCCGGCCATCAGGCCAACGGCGGTGTCCATGCCGACCACCGCCACCGCCTCACCGGGAATCCCACTGCGGCGATTGAGGTAGGTGGAGTAGGCCAAGATCGCGCCAATGCCGGTGCCGATCGAGAAGAAGGCCTGGGTGAAGGCGTTGCGGATCGTGGTCAGATCCGTGAGCTTGCTGGC
The DNA here is from genome assembly GCF_014217875.1 of Synechococcus sp. LTW-R. Classification (NCBI taxonomy): domain Bacteria; kingdom Bacillati; phylum Cyanobacteriota; class Cyanophyceae; order Synechococcales; family Synechococcaceae; genus Synechococcus; species Synechococcus sp. LTW-R. Next base: position 8,614 of record NZ_CP059060.1, on the reverse strand, counting down.
GTCCCAACGCAGCAGGAAGCCGTTGTAGCCCTCGTGCGCTCCAGGCAGGAAGGCCGCCCAGATCACCAAGGCCAGCAGCAGCAGGAAGAGCAGGGGCATCGCCCAGCGGGTCAGGCGCTCAATGCCGGCCTTGATGCCCGCCGCCACCACCACCCCGGTCAGGGCCAGGCTGATCAGGTGCCCGAGCACGGCGTCGCCGCCGCTGCTGATGCCGGCGAAGAAGCGCTCAGCCGCGGGAATGTCGGCGGGAAGCGGCGCACTCAAGGCATGGATCAGGCTGCGGCCGGTCCAGCCCATCAAGACGGCGTAGTAGCTCAGGATCCCGATCGCGGCGGCCATGAACAGCCAACCCAGCGGGGCCCAGCGGCGACCGCCGGCGGTGATCGGCGCCAGAAGGGGGGCATGGCCCGTGCTGCGCCCCAGGACCATCTCGGCCACCAAGACCGGCAGACAGACCACCGCAACGATCAGCAGATAGAGAACGACGAACGCCGCGCCGCCCCCCTGGGAGGCGCGGTAGGCAAAGCCCCAGAGGTTGCCCAGGCCGACGGCACTGCCCGCCGCGGCCAGGACAAACCCCAGGGAGGACCCCCACTGCTCAGGGGGATGACCGCGATCGCCGGAGGTCATGCAAGGGAGACAAGCAGCCCCCAGTTTCCCCGGCGCGGCAAGGGAGCGGCCTCAGCCGCCCATTTCCGCAGCGCCCATGCGCTGCTGCACCCGCTCAAGACCCAACACCAGCAGCACCCCAAGGCCCATCAACAACAGGGACACGGCCAAGGCCGAAGCACTGGGGGGCGCCGCCAGGGCATCCCGGAGAACGATCAGCTTGCCCTTGGCATTCGTGGTGCTCTCCAGCACGGTGCGGAAGGGCCAGATCTTCCAAAGCGAACCGGCCATGAAGCCCATCAGCAGGGCGACGGTCTGGCCGTGCCAACGCTTCAGCAGCCAGCTCAGCAAACGCACGAACAGCAGCAGACCCGTCGCACAGCCCAGGGCGAAGGGCAGCAAGGTGGCCAGATCCAGGGCCTTCACCCCCTCCATCACGTGCTGGTACTGCCCGAGCACCAGGAGCAGGAAGGAGCCGGACACGCCCGGAAGGACCATCGCCATGATCGCCACGGCCCCGCTCCAGAAGATTGTGAAGGGGTCGTGGGGCATCGTCACCGGCGTGCGGGTCACCAGCAGCAGCGCCGCCGCCACACCCGCCGCCATCGCCACCAGGCCAGCGGCCCCCCAGTGGGCGTGGCGGGCGATCAGCACGATCGAGCCGACGATCAGACCAAAGAAAAAGGCAAAGAGCAGGGCCGGCTGGTTCACATAGAGCCAGGTGATCGGGCGCACGAGCACCAGCACGGCCCCCAAGAGACCGGCCAACAGCGGCACCAAGAAGCCCAAGTGCACCCGTGCCGCCGCTTCGGCCCAGGCGCCGCGGCGCAGGAGGCCGAGGAGCTCGAAGTCAAAGCCGGAAACGGCCTCCAGCAGGGTGCCGTAGATGCCGAGGATGAAGGCCATCGTGCCACCGGACACCCCCGGGACGACGTCGGCCGCACCCATGGCGAAGCCACATCCCAGGACGTAGGGCCAGCGCTGGGGCGCCGCCGGAGTCTGCTCGGCCATCGCGGATCAAAGGGAGTGCCGGCAACGCTACGCGCCTGGAAATGGGAAACTGGCCACTGATTCTTGGAGCTCCGCCGTGAAAGCCCTCTCCGTGCTCGGCTCCACTGGATCCATCGGCACCCAAACCCTGGAGATCGTCGAGGAATTCCCGGATCGCTTCCGGGTCGTCGCCCTGACGGCCGGCAACAACCTCGAGCTGCTCGTTCGTCAGATCCAGAAGCACGCCCCCGAGGTGGTGGCCCTAGCAGATGAGGCCAAGCTCCCCGCGCTGCAGGAGCGCCTGCAGTCCCTGGCCCCGAGCGAACGGCCCGCAAAAATGCCGGAGCTGGTGGGTGGCTCCGATGGGCTCTGCACTGCCGCGGCCTGGTCTACGGCAGATCTGGTCGTCACCGGCATCGTCGGCTGCGCCGGCCTGCTGCCCACCCTGGCCGCGATCCGCGCCGGCAAGGACTTAGCCCTGGCCAACAAGGAAACCCTGATCGCCGCCGGTCCGGTGGTGCTGCCGGAACTGGCCAAGAGCGGCTCACGCCTACTGCCGGCGGACTCCGAGCACTCCGCGATCTTCCAGTGCCTGCAGGGCACCCCCTGGGCCGACACCGCCCGCCTCTCCACCGGGGTGCCCACGCCGGGGCTGCGCCGGATCCAACTGACCGCCAGCGGCGGCGCCTTCCGCGATTGGGACGCGGCCGATCTGCACAAGGCCACCGTGGCCGATGCCACCAGCCATCCCAACTGGAGCATGGGGCGCAAGATCACGGTGGACTCGGCCTCCTTGATGAACAAGGGTCTGGAGGTGATCGAGGCCCACTACCTCTTCGGCCTGGACTACGACCACATCGAAATCGTCATCCACCCGCAATCGATCATCCACTCGATGGTGGAGCTCGCCGACTCTTCGGTACTGGGTCAGCTGGGTTGGCCGGACATGAAGCTGCCGATCCTCTACTGCCTGAGCTGGCCGGAGCGCCTCGAGACCCCCTGGCGCCGCCTGGATCTGACGGAAGTGGGCCAACTGACCTTCCGCAAGCCCGACCCCGCCAAGTACCCCTGCATGGAGCTGGCCTATGCCGCCGGCCGCGCAGGGGGAACAATGCCCGCGGTGATGAACGCCGCCAATGAACAGGCCGTGGCGCTCTTCCTCGAGGAGCGGATTCACTTCCTGGACATTCCGAAATTGATCGACAGGGTTTGTGATCGCCACAAGGCCGACCTGACGGCCCACCCCTCCCTGGACGATGTGCTCGCGGTCGACGCCTGGTCCCGTCAGGCGGTGCGTGAGGCTGCAGCCGTCTCGGTTTGAGTCAGCCGTTGATTCAGCACCATCTGCTGCTGTGCGCGACCCCGGCCAAGGCACTCTGCAGCCCTGATCCCGCCGTTGGCGTTGAAAGCTGGAACACCCTCAAGCGGCTGGTGCGGGACTGGGGGCTGGAAGACCCGTCCCGGGCGGACGGGATCGTGCTGCGCAGCAAGGCGGACTGCCTGCGGATCTGCGCCGAAGGCCCGGTGCTGTTGATCTGGCCCGAGGGGATCGTCTACGGCGGTGTCAGCGCTGAGCGGATCGAGCGGATCCTGAGGGAGCACGTCATCGGCGGCGCGCCGATCGAGGAGTGGATCGTGAAACGGATGCCGTTTCAGTCCAGCAAGGCCTGAAACCAGCGGGCCGTGAGCTGATCGGTCCAACAGCCGCCGGGGCCGTGGAAGCCGTTGTGTCCCCCCTTCGCCGTCAGGAGCAGCTGGAAGCGATCGTCCTGGAGCGCTTCCAGACTGCGGGTCGGCTCCACGGGCACCCAGGGGTCGTCCTCCGCATGGATCAACAAGGCGGGCGGCAGCTGGCGCCGGATGCGGGGGTCCTGCAGCCGCCAGAGGGGACTGGCCTGGCGGTAGTAGTCATCCACCGAGGCATAGCTCCAGCGGGGAGCCGTAATCGCCGCATCGAAGGCGCGAATGGTCGGCAAGGGGCCCTCCAGGGCCTGCCGCTCGCTCGCCGTGACCCCGAAGGGATCCGCCAGGGTCTGGGCCACGAGCCGCTTCAACAGCCAGTGCTGGTAGAGGCCGTTGCGGGGCCGCTCGATCTGGCGCGAGCAGCTCTCGAGATCCACCGGGGTGCTGATGGTGACGAGCCCATCGAGAAGTGGCGCCTGGGGATCGAGACCGGCCGTCCGGCGCTCAAGTGCGCTGGAGGTCAGGGCATTGAGCAACTTGGTGCCGCCCAGGGAAATCCCCATCCCGAGCAGGGGGCGGCCGGCGGCCAAGCTGCGGGCCTGGCGCAGGACCTGCAGCAGATCGCGATTGCAGTTGGCCGCATAGGTGCCGCGGGCCAGGGCACGGCCCTCGCCTGCACCACGCATGTTGAGGCGAAGCACGGCAAAGCCGGAGCGCTGCAGGGTGTCCCCCATCCGGCGCAGGCCGGCCCGTTGGCTGGATCCCCCCAGACCATGCATCAACAGCACCAAGCCCCGGGGCTCCGCCCCAGAGAGGGGGGCATCCAACTTGGCGAGGAGTTGCTCGCCGCCGCCCACATCCAAGGGCAGGCGCTGGCCCTGATCGGGGGGCAGGGCATCCGTGCGGAAGGTGTCCCGCAGGGTTTGCAGGTCACCATTCCACCAGGGAAAGCGAGGCTGAAACGGCTCACCATCCATGGAAAAGGGGCCCCGAGGGCCCCCCATGCCGCGCGTTGGCGTGGAGCGGCTCAAGCGCCCTTACCGACGCCCTGACTGCGCAGTTCAGAGCAGAGGCCCTGGAGCACGGCCTTGGCATCACCGAAGACCATCGCGGTTTGGGGCAGCTCGAACAGGGCGTTCTTGATGCCGGCATAACCGGCGCCCATGCTGCGCTTGACCACGAACACCTGACGGGCCCCATCCACCTCGAGCACGGGCATGCCGTAGAGGGGGCTGTTGGGGTCGTTCTTGGCGTCGGGGTTCACCACGTCGTTCGCGCCCAGGACGATGACGACATCGGTGCGGGGGAACTCGGGGTTGATCGTGTCCATCTCGAGCAGCTGCTCGTAGGGGACGTCGGCTTCCGCCAGAAGCACGTTCATGTGGCCCGGCATGCGGCCGGCCACGGGGTGGATGGCGTAGCTGACCTCGGAGCCGTTGGCCTCGAGCATCTTCGCCAGCTCGCGCAGGGCGTGCTGGGCCTGGGCCACGGCAAGGCCATAACCGGGAACGAAGACAACGCGCTCGGCGCTCTCGAGGGCCATGGCGCACTCTTCAGGGCTGCAGCTGACGATCCGGCTGTAGCCGGCTTCATCGCCGCCGCCACCCACGGGGGCGCTGCCACCCAGGGCACCACCGAAGAGCACGCTCACCAGGGAGCGGTTCATGCCGTCGCACATCACCTGGGTGAGGATCAGACCAGCGGCACCGACCATGGCGCCCGCCACGATCAGCAGCTGGCTACCCACCACGAAACCAGCGGCGGCGGCAGCCACACCGGAATAGGAGTTCAGCAGCGAGATCACCACCGGCATGTCCGCGCCGCCGATGGGCAGGGTCACGCCAATGCCGAGCAGGCTGGAGGCCACCACCAACAGCCAGAGGGAGGAGCCAGCGGGATCGCCGGGGAGGGCGAAGGCGCCGACCAGGGCCGCAACGGCGATGGCGATGTTCACGCCATGGCGGACCTGGCTTTGGGTCCAGCCGGGGGTATCAATCCAGCCCTGCAGCTTGCCCATCGCCACGATGGAGCCGCTGAAGGTGATCGCACCGACAAAGACGGAGATCACGATGGACACAAGGGCCACCATGTCCGACTCAGCGGAGTTGTAGAGGGCCACCGCAATGGCCACCAGCAGCGAGGCCATGCCACCGCAGCCGTTAAAGAGGGCGACGGTCTCCGGCATGGAGGTCATCGGCACCCGGCGGGCGGTGATCAAACCCAGCAGACCGCCGGCGGCGGTGCCCACGGCGATCCAAAGCCAGGCCACCGGCGAGGGGGCCAGCTGAATCAGCAGGCCGACCACAGCCAAGCCCATAGCCAGGGCGGCGAGGCCGTTGGCGGAGCGGGCCGAGCGGACCTTGGAGAGGCCCTTGAGGCCCAGGGCCAGCAGCAGAACTGCCAGCAGGTCAATCAGATAACCAAACAGCGCGAGGCCACTCATCGGCGTGCTCCTGACTTCTTGCGGCTGAACATGGCGAGCATGCGGTCGGTCACGAGGAAGCCCCCGATCACGTTGAACAGGGCGAAGCCCAGAGAGACCGCGCCGAGGATCAACATCCCAGGGTTGCCCTGGGCCTGAGCGATCAGGGTCAGGGAGGCCAGGACGGTGATGCCGCTGATGGCGTTCGCGCCGCTCATCAGGGGGGTGTGCAGGGTGGGAGGCACCTTGCCAATCAGTTCCAGACCCAGGAGGCTGCCGAGCAGCAGCACCCAAAGGGCTTCATTCAGGCTGCTCATGCAGCACCTCCGGCGGATTCAGGGGCGTTGTGGCTGAACAGGCAGCCAGAGACGATCTCATCGTCGAGATCGAGGTTCACCGAGGAGGCCCCCTCGGCGGTGGTGTTCAGCAACAGCTCCAGCAGGGCGGCGATGTTGCGGGAATAAAGGGCACTGGCGTGGTTGGCCACGCTGCAGGGCAGCCCGTCACCGGCGACCAGCTGAACGCCATGGCGGAAGACGGTCTGACCGGGCACGGTGCCTTCGCAGTTGCCGCCTTGGGCAACCGCCAGGTCGACCACGACGCTGCCGGGACGCATGTGTTGGAGCATCGCGTCGTCAATCAGACGCGGCGCCTTCTTGCCGGGAACCTGGGCGGTGCAGATCACCATGTCAGCCAGGGCCAGCTGTTCGGTGAGCTGACGACGCTGCTCAGCCAGGAAGGCCTCGGTGGCCTGCTTGGCATAGCCGCCGGCTTCACCGGGCTTCTGATCCAGCTCAGGGGGATCAATGAAACGGCCGCCGAGGGACTCCACCTGCTCCTTCGCGGCGGGGCGGACGTCGCTGACGTAGGCCACGGCACCAAGGCGACGGGCGGTCGCGAGGGCCTGGAGACCGGCCACGCCGGCACCAAGGATCAGGGCGCGGGCCGGTTGGATCGTGCCCGCGGCCGTCATCAGCATCGGCACGTAGCGATCCAGCGCCGCCGAGGCGAGCAGAACAGCCTTGTAGCCAGCGATGTTGGCCTGGGAGGAGAGCACGTCCATGCTCTGGGCCCGGCTGATGCGGGGCAGCAGCTCGAGCGCCAGTGCGGTCACGCGACCGGCCTCAAAGCGCTGCTTGAGGGCGTCGTTGCCGTGGGGCTCCAGCAGACCCAGCAGCAGGGCGCCGGGCTTCAGCGAAGCGAGTTCGGAGCGCTGTTGGGCCAGATCCGAGCCCTGAACGGCGAGGACCACATCGGCTTGGGACCACTGTTCAGAACTGGGGTCCACCAGTGCAGCACCGGCCTCTTCATAGGAGGCATCGTCGTAACCGCTGGCCTGGCCAGCGCCGCGCTCCACGACGAAGGTGCAGCCGCGTGCCGCCAAACGGCGCACGGTTTCGGGAGTGGCCGCAACCCTGGTTTCACCAGGCCGGCACTCCCTTGGCACTAAAACACGAATCAATGTCTCGACCCTGGGTGGAGGCAGATTCGCATACGGCCGGAAGCGTTCTCAAGCCAACCAGCTGGCAAGCGCAGGGGCTTGAGGGGCCGGAGCATCCGGGACCGCACTCGTGATCTCAACAATGCGGCCCACGCTGGCTGGAACCGCCAAGGCATCGAGGCAAACCCGGGCCACGAGACGACGGGGAAGGCTTCCGTCCTGCTGTTGGTCAGCCCCGGAGAAACGCAGCTCCTGGGCCGCCATGTCCTCCTCGGCTTCCTTCAGGCCGCCGGGGCGAACGATGGTGACCGCCAGACCGCTCTGCTCGAGCCACTGCTCACCCAGGCGTTTCCAGACCAGGATCAAGCCAAAGAGGTTCAAGGGGTGCAGCCAGCGGCCTGCACAGAGGGAACTCACGAGCACGACACGCTTCAGGCCGATGGCGCGGCAGGCCTCGAGCTGTTGACGCACCCCCAGGGCATCCACCTTGAGGGGCCCCAAGAGATCGATGCTGGGGCGGGCACCCGTGGCGATCACCAGGGCGTCGCAGTCCCGCAGGGCGTCCCGGAGGGCAGGGCCGTCACTGAGGTGAAGCCGATGGATCTCGGCCGCTCCCAAGCCAGGCGGTAGGACGGAATCGGGCCGAACGATCGCGCGGACCTCGAAGCCCCGGCCCAAGGCTTCGTCGACGACTCTCCATCCGGTTTTGCCGGAGGCGCCGGTGACCGCCACGCGCATGGGCTCAGAAGAGGGGGAGGAGCTCCTGTTCTAAACAGCGGGCCTGGGGGCTGGAGCCCTGCCGGCGCAGTTGGCGTGCGCGCAGGATCATCGGATCGAGATCGCACTCCAGGCTCAGCGCCAGCTCAAAGCGCTGACGCAGCTCGTCGGTATTCAGTGAAAACGAAGAACGCTCATCCATGGGCGAAAGGGGCAAAGCCCGGGAGCGGGTGATGGCCGGAAGTTAGTGCGTCCAGCGCCGATGCGAATAGGTAGAAGTGCCCAACTTTTTTGGACGAATCGCCACACAATGGCGGCATGCGATCGCTGTCGTTTGACCTGCGCGTCCCCAAACGCGCCCCCGCCGTCGCCGCGGAGCCCGCTGCGGTGGAGCCGCGGCCGCTCAGCAACCTGCAGCCGCGGCAGTGGCAGACCCAGCTGATCCAACTGCTGCGGCGCCGGTTGGAAACCCGCCAAGGCAGCGACGTCCTGATCAACGCGGGGCCAGGGGCCGGCAAAACCCTGGGGGCCCTCCTGAGCTTCGAGCGGTTGCGGCGGGAAGGACGGCTGGAGCGCTTCCTGGTGTTCTGCCATCGCAGCTCGATCGCGGCCCAGTGGATTGCCTCAGCCGAGCGGCTGAACCTGAAGCTCAAGGATTGGCAACCGGGCCTGGGGGCCAGCGACCTCGCGGAGAGCCATGGTCTGCTGATCACCTATCAAGCCGCTGGGCGCAACCTGGACGCCCTCGAGCA